>CAZDMB010000237.1:0-3901 GCA_964506175.1 uncultured Planctomycetales bacterium
CTCCCTGGCGCGTGGAGCGGGTGATGGGAATCGAACCCACGTGGCCAGCTTGGAAGGCTGGAGCTCTACCATTGAGCTACACCCGCGGCAGGGGCGAGCCCCCGCGAGGACCTCGCGGGAATGGTGGGGAGAACAGGATTCGAACCTGTGAAGGCAGAGCCAACGGATTTACAGTCCGCCCCGTTTGGCCACTTCGGTATCTCCCCGCGAGTCCGGGCGAGCGCCTTCGGACACTTGATGGAAAGGAGCAGGCCCCCGCCGCCTTGGAGCTAGCGAAGGGAGTCGAACCCTTGACCTTCCGCTTACAAGGCGGATGCTCTACCGGCTGAGCTACGCTAGCCTGGGCGAGGCGCGGAAAAGGGCCCAGCATGATACGGCCGCCTGCGGCCGCGTCAACGCTCCGGCGCCGCTTTTCAAGCGAGCCCCGCGACGTCCTCGGGCCAGGCGCGCGGGTCGTCCGCGCGGCCGAGATCTTGGTGGCGGCGGCGCATCTCCGCAAGGCTCGCCCCGCCCAGCCGCGCCACCAGGGCGCTCGCCAGTTCCAGGCAGACGAGCGCCTCGCCGATGACGGCGGCCGGCTGGATCACGCACACGTCCGAGCGCTCGTAGGTCGCCCGTGTGGGCTCCATGCTGGCCAGATCCACCGACGCGACCCCGTGGCGCAGGGTGGGAATGGGTTTCAGGGCGGCCCGGAGCACCACCGGCTGCCCGGTGGTGAAGCCGCCTTCGACTCCCCCGCTGTGGTTGGATGCCCGGCCGAGGCCGGCCCAACCCGCCGCATCCGGGACGATGGGGTCGTGCACCTGCGTGCCGGGCAACTGTCCGACGGCGAAGCCCAGACCGATCTCCACCCCTTTGACTGCCGGAATGGAGGCCAGGGCGGCCATCAGACGGGCGTCCAGGCGATCGACCGGCTGCGCGCAGCCCCCCAGCCCGGGCGGACAGCCCGTCGCGGTCACCTGGAAGACGCCGCCGCGGGAATCCCCCGCCTCGCGCGCGCGGTCGATCGCCGCCTTCCACGCGGCCTCGTCGGCGGCATCCACCCCTCCCACCTGGAGGACCTGACTCTGGACGCGGATGCCGAAGGCCGCCAGCAACTGACGCGCCACCTCCCCCAGGGCAGTGCGGGAGGTCGTCTCCCGCGCGCTCGCCCGCTCGAGCATGGCGCGGGCGTCGCGGGTTCGCAGGCGCAGCATGCCCGGCAAGTCGGCATGTCCCGGGCGCGGCGCCTTGAGATTCGGAAGTTCGTCGATGCGGGTGTCGGAGTTGCCGATGCGCAGCGCGAGCGGACTGCCCAGAGTCACCCCCCGTTTCAGCCCGGACAGCACCTCGAGCGCGTCCTGCTCGAAGCGCGCGCGCGGGCCGCGGCCGTAGCCCTCCCACCGCCGAGCGAGGCCGGCACGGATGGCCTCGACGTCCAGCGGCAGCCCCGCCGGCAGACCCTCAAGCAACGCGATCAGAGCCGGACCATGGGACTCGCCGGCCGTGAGCCAGCGCAGTCCTGCCGCACCCGGCGAGAGCGGGCTACTCAAGGGTGGGAAGCGGAGGATCGGGGAAGACCTCCGCATCGAGCGGCTCCGCCGGAGGGGGTGCGGCCGGCTCGGAACTCTCCGGCGACGGAAGCGCCAGGGCCTCCGCCACACTCTGGGCCAAGCCGAGCAGTCGGAACGGCTTGCCGACCACCGCCTGGAACTGCGGCAGGGCAGAGAGAGCATGCACCTCAGGGTCCTCCGGGGTGCCCGTCACCATCCAGAAACGCGGCAGGCGGCCTTCCTCCGCCCAGCGTCGGGCCAACTCGGCCCCGGAGTGGCCACCCCCGAGATGGAAATCCATCAGCAGGGCCTCCGCCTCGGGGAGGAAGGCCTCGGCCTCCTCCACCGTGCCCGCCGGCAGGGCCTGGAGCTGCTGCATGCCCAGGGCCAGCACCAACAGTTCGCGCATGCCGGCGTCGTTGTCGAGAACCAGCACCTTCATGGCGCGGCCCCCTCCGGCGGCGGTTCCGCCCAGGTGAGTTCGCGCCAGGAGAGCTCTAGGTCCATTGCGCCGTGCCGCAGCCTCACTTTCTCCCGCGCCTTGTCCACTTTCAAGACGAGAAGGCGCTCGCGGAGGCGCGGCACCCACACCCGGTCGCCCTTGCGCAGGCCTTCGACGAAGGCGCGCCAGCGCGCCACCAGCTCGTGGCGGTGGAGATCGCGGCGGAATCCGGCCAGCATGCGGTCGAAATCCGCCCGCTCGGCCCCGCGCAGGCGCCCGGCGAGGCCCGCGCCTTCCTGCTCCAAGCGCGCCTCGAGCGCCGCGACGAGTTCCTGCACCGAACGCTGCGCCTCGCGCTCGCGCAGCTCCTGGCGCTCGCGCGACTGGGCTTCCTGAGCGGCCATCGCTCGGGCCGTGGCTTCGGACTCCTCGGCGCGCTGCACGGCTTCGGTGCGCAGGATCTCGGCCTCGCGCCGCACGCGGCCGACGTCCGCCAGCACGCGCTCGGCGCCGCCGCCGCGCGCCACCAGAGCGCGGGCGCGCTCGACGATGGGTTTCTCCAGGCCGAGGCGCTCGGCGACGTCCGCGGCGTGGCTGGCCCCCGGCACGCCGACCAGCAGCCGAAAGCGCGGCGCGAGCGAGAGCGGATCGAACTCCATGCTGGCGTTCTCCGCGCGCGGATGGTGCAAGGAGAAGGTCTTGAGCGCGCCGAGGTGCGTGTTCGCAATGACGCGTGCGCCGCGCGCCAGGAACTCCTCGAGCAGGGCCTGGCCGAGCGCGGCGCCCTCCTCCGGGTCGGTGCCCGTGCCGAGTTCGTCGAGCAGCACCAGGCGCCCGGGGCCGGCCTCGGCCAACAGCGCGCGCATCCGCTGCAAGTGGCCGGAGAAGGTCGAGAGACTCGACTCGAGGGACTGCGCGTCGCCGATGTCCGCGCCCAAGCCTTCCCACAAGGGCATGCGGCTGGAAGGGGCGGCCGGCACCGGCAAGCCGGCGCGCGCGAGGCAGGCCAGCAGGCCGACGGTCTTCAGCACCACCGTCTTGCCGCCGGTGTTCGGGCCGGTCACCACGAGCAGGTCGTAGGCGTCGCCGAGGCCGAGGTCGAGCGGCACGATGCGCTCCGCTGGCAGCTCGCGCAGCAGCACGGGATGCGCCGCGCGCACGAGCACCAGCGGCTCGTCGGCGGCCACCAACACGGGCCAGGCGCCGCCGGCGGTCTCGACCCAGAGAGCCGCGGCGAACAGCAGGTCGACCTCCGCGATCATCGCGTCCACGCGCGCCAGGCGGTCGCCGGCGCGCAGCAGCTCGGCGGTCAGACGGTGCAAAACCTCGTGCTCGAGCCGCTGCTCGCGCAGACGCGCCTCTTCGACGCGGTTCGCGAGTTCGACCACCGGGCCGGGCTCGACGAAGAGCGTGTCGCCCGTGTGCGAGCGATCGTGCACGATGCCGTAGTCGCGCGGCCGGCCGGTCGCGCGGCAGGCGAGCACGAGGCGGTCGCCGCGCCGCACCGGCGCGCGCTGGCGCAGCACCCCGCGCGCGCTCCATTCCTCCGCGATCTGCTCCAAGCGCCGCTTGTGCTTCTCGTGCAGGTCGGCGAGATCGCGCCGCACGCGCGCCAACAGCGGATGCGCTTCGTCGCGCACGCGCCCGCGCGCTTCGATGGCGTTGCGCAGGAAATCCAGCAGATCCTGCGGCCACGGCGCTTCCTGGATCCAGGCGGCGAGTTGCGGACGGTCCGCGCGCCCGGCGCACCAGCGGCGCAGATCGCCCGCGCGCGCGATGGTGTCGGCCGCGCCGGCGAGCTCCACGGCGTCGAGCGTGCGGCTGCGCGCCGCCGCGCGCAGCGCTTCCAGATCGGCGCAGCCGCTGAGGCCGGGCGCTTCCTGCGCGCGCGCGGCGGCGTGCGCCTCGCGGCCGCGGCCCGCGCGCG
>CAZDMB010000238.1:0-3827 GCA_964506175.1 uncultured Planctomycetales bacterium
AGCGGCGCCACTTGCGGCACCAGGGACAGGGCCAGCCCGAGCGCCAACGGCAGCGCGTCGGCGGCGCGCGCGGCAGCGGGCACGAGCGCGCCGAGAGGGCGGCGCAGCAGCAGCGCGAGCGACGCCAGCGCCAGCCCCAGCACGAACAGGAAACCGGTGGCGAGGGCGCGGCCGCCGACGGCTTCGGGCATCACGAAGATGCCGTCGCACAGGGGCAGCGCGGCAAAGCCGAGCAAGAACGCGGCGAAGAAACGGCGCGGGCTCATCGTGGCGGCACTTGTGGCGCGGATTCGCCAGCGTAGCCGAGAGCGGCCAAGTCAATGGCGCCGCTGCCTTGGATGATCGTTCCGGCCTGGCTGGAGGTCGAGAATGGCGGATTGGCGGCGAAGGCGCGCACCCACTCCGGAGCATCCGGACCGATCAGGTTGCGCTCCTCGCGCGGGTCCTCCGCCAAGTCGAAGGCTTCGATCCACTCGAGGCGGTCGCCGTGGTCGTAGGCGATCATCTTGCGCGTGCCCGCGAGGAAGCCGCGCAGGGGTCCGCACTCGAAGCGCACGAGACGCTCCGGGTCGCCGGCCTCCTGCAACGGGCGGCCGGCCAGGCCGGAAGGCCACTCCGCGGCCGGCAGGCCGATCGCGGTCAGGATGGTCGGCGCGAAGTCCACGCCGCTGACGATGGAACTCTCGTCCAGCCCCGGCTCCACCCCCGGGCAGGAAATCCACAAGGGCACGTGGACGTTGGCTTCGCGCAGCGTCGTGCCGTGCAGGAAATAACCCTGCTCGCCGAGGTGCTCGCCGTGGTCCGCGGTCACCACCACCACGGTGTCATCGCGCAAGATGCCGCGCCGCTCGAGGTCGGCGAACAGATCGCGCAGGCCTTCGTCGAGTTCGCGGCATTGTTCCCAGTAGGCCTCGGAGACCCAGCGCGCGCGCTCGGCCGCGCGCGGCGCGCCGGAGCGCAGGTCCTCGCCGAGCTCGTCGAGTTTGTTGTGAAAAAGCAGGGTGTTGCGCCGCGTGGCTTCGAGATCCGGCTCGGACAAATTGGGAAGAAATGCCTCCGCCAGATCGTGACGGGTCACGTACGGCAGGTGCTGGTCGATGTAGTTGACGAACAAAAACACCGGCTCATCCTCGCCGGGCGCCAACTCGTCGAGCACCTTGGCGGTCTGCGCGGTGGTGCCCTCGGCGTCGACCGTCGCCCAGCGATCGCTGGCGAAGATCTTGAGCGCTCCCTGCACCCCCTGGCGCGCCAGCCGCCCGCCCAGGCTGCGCACGAGCGAACTCTGGGCCAAGCGCAGGCAGCCGATGTAGGCCGTGGTCTCGCGCACGAGCTCATCATCGTAGATTTCAAAGCCTTGGCTGAAACCGAGGCCGAGGCCGATGCGCATGTTGCTGACCACGCCCGCCGTGCGGTAGCCCTGGCGGCGCAAACATTCGGCCAAGGTCCACTGCTCCAACGGCAAGCCGATCTCCCCGAGGGCCAGCGTGCCGCACTCCGCCGGATAGCGCCCGGTGAACAGCGCCGCATGACCGGGCGGCGTGAAGTTGGAACCGGCATAGGAGCGGACGAAGCGCCGACCGCGGCGCGCGTACTCGTTGAACCAGGGCATCAAGGATTGGCCTTCCCAGCTGCCGCCGATCGCCTCGAAGCGCGTCGTGTCGAGCACGATGAGCAGCACGTTCGGCCGCTGCGCCGCCGACACCGCGGCGGCGGGAGCGAACCGCGTGGTTTCGATGAGGCGCCACGCGTGCGCGTCGCGCCAGGCGAAGCCCGCTGCGGTCGCCCCGTAGACCAAGAGAAGCAGGCCGGCCAAGCGCCCGCCGGCGGGCAGGCGCAGCGTGCGCAGGCCGTGGGCGAGCAGCGCGGTGATCAAGAACACGGCCAGCACGGTGACGGGCAGCGCCCAGCGCAAGGCGTACATCAGCCGGTCGGACCAGACGCCGCTCGCCAAAAGCGGCAATTGCGGCGCCAGCGCCCACGCGAGACCGAGGGCGAATGGCGCGGCGTCGCCCGAAGGCCGTCCTGCTGCGCGCAGCGATTCCGGCAAAGTCCAGCGGAACAGCGGCCACGCCAAGCGGCAAGCGGAGGCGAGGAGGGCGCCGGCCGCCGCCAGGAACAGCACCGACCAGGCCGTGCCCTGCAGGCGATCCTCGAGGACCCAGAAACCGTCCAGCACGGGCAGCAGTGCGAATCCGGCCAAAAACACCCCGAGGAACCGACCGCGTCGCACGCGGCCATGATAGCCGGGCGTGCGCGCGCGCATGCGCGGCGTTGCCGCGCGATGGCGCCGCCGCCTAGACTCGGCCGCGTTCGATGAGCATTCCGGCGCTGCGCTTCGGCCCGCACAGTCCCTTCTCCGAGGAGGAGCGGCTGACGCTGCTGCGCGCGCGCGAGACGCTCGCGCAAGGCGCGCAGCCGGCCGCCGGCGAGATCACCGAGGCCTTGGCGCGCCACGTCGAGCGCGTCGAAGGCGTGGCCGAAGCATTGCGCGCCTTCGCCCCGGTCTTCCGCGAGAGCTCGCTGGGAAGCCGGCGGCGCGACCTCGACACCCTCGTGGAGATCTACGCGCACGCGAGCGACGCGGACCTCGACATGATCCTGCCCACGCGCGCGCTGCTCGGCAGGGCGCTGCTGATGGCGCGCATGAATGCCTGGCGGCTGCTCGACTACGCCACCGCCGAGGCCGTGGCGGAGACGCATCCGGCGCGGCCGCTGCTGCGCCGCGAGGTGGATCGCTGGCTGCACCGCTGCGTCTACGCCAAACTGGCGGAGGAGGTGCTCTCGGCCATCAGCATGGATCGCGGCGTGGCGCGCCCGATCCGTCGCGCCGCCGTCGGCCACCTGGTGTCCATCTGGGATGGCCAGCCCTCGCCGGAGGTGCGCGCCTTCTTCCCGCTGCTGGAGGCGGTATGGCACGCCCGCCGCCAACTGCGCGTCAACGTCGGCACGATGCTCGGCTTTTCCGAGATGATGATGCTGCTGCAGGCCGGCTGCGACCCGCAATTCGTGCAGTATTTCGCCCAAGCGCGCCGCACCGACGATGAACAGCAGGCCTTCCAGGAATTCCTCGTCGGCGTCACCACCGAGGAAATCCACTCGCTCGAGCAGTTGATGAAGAGCACGGGCCGCACGTCCATGAGCCGCGAGGAAGCCGAGCAGGCGCTGGGGCGCGCGTCCGGCCTCGGCCCGGTGCGCGCCCACCCCGGCGTCCACGCCTATCACTTCTACCGCGAGCGCTATCTCCAAGCCGCGGCGCGCCGACTCCGCTCGCTGCCCGGCCCGAAGCACACCGCGGAGGAATACATGATGATTTATTTCCTCGAGCGCGAGGCGCGCCGCGGCGATCGCGGCGACGGCGGGCCGACGGCCTGAGGCGCGCGGCGTGCCGGAACTGCCCGAGGTCGAGACCACGCGGCGCGGCCTGGCGCCGCTGCTCCTCGGCCGCAGTTTCCGCGGCCTGGAGGTGCGCGATGCGCGCCTGCGCAAACCGGTGCCGCCGGAGCTGGCGGCGCGCGTCTGCGGCGCGCGTCTGCGCGCCCTCGAGCGGCGCGCCAAATACCTGCTGTTCCGCTTCGACGCCGGCACCATGCTGGTGCATCTCGGCATGTCCGGCAGTCTGCGCATCGCGCCGCGCGCGCAAGCGCCGCGCAAGCACGACCATCTGCGTTTTGCCCTCGCCGGCGGCCGCGAGCTGCGCTTCCACGATCCGCGCCGCTTCGGCTTGTGCCTGTGGCTCGAGGGCGATCCGTACCAGGCGCCCTGGCTGCGCGCGCTCGGGCCCGAGCCGCTCGGTCAGGAGGTCACCGCCTTCGGACTGCGCGCGGCCC
>CAZDMB010000239.1:0-3820 GCA_964506175.1 uncultured Planctomycetales bacterium
TTCGACATCGACGCGAACGGCATCCTCAACGTGCGCGCCAGCGACAAGGCCACCGGCAAGGAGCACAAGGTGCGCATCGAACAGTCGAGCGGCCTGTCCGACGCCGACATCAAGCGCATGCAGACCGACGCGGATCGCTTCAAGGATCAAGACGCCGAGGCCCGCGCCCGCGCCGAGAAGCGCAACGCCGCCGACCAGGCGGTGTGGCAGGCGCAGAAGACCGTGCGCGAGCACCAGGAGCGCATGGACGAAGCCGACCGCAAGGCCCTGGAGGAGAAGATCGCGGCGCTCGAACGCGCCATCAAGGAGGACAAGGCCGACGACTACGAACGCCTCATGTCCGAGCTCCAGGCCGTGCTCCACCCGATCGCCGAGAAGATGTACCAGAAGGCCGGCAGCGGCGTGCCTCCAGGCGGCGGCGGCCAGCCGCAGGCGCAAGAAGGCGAAGTGGTGGACGCCGACTACGAGGTCAAGAAGTAGGAAGCGCGCGGGGCGCAACCGCGCGCGGAGCGCGCGGCCGCGAACCGGGGCGGGGGGGAGCGCTACGCTGTGCCGCGGCACGCGGTTTGCAAGCTCGCACGCCCGCCGCCCGATGATCCGCGCCGAGCAACTCGTGAAACGATACGGCGCCGTCCCGGCCCTGGACGGCGTGTCCTTCGAGGTTCGCCCCGGGGAGATCCTCGGTTTCCTCGGGCCGAACGGCGCCGGGAAGAGCACCACGCTGCGCATCCTCTCGGGCTGGCTGCCGCCCAGCTCCGGCCGCGCCTCGATCGGCGGCTTCGACCTGGTCCGTGATTCGATCCGCGCGCGCGCCGCGGTCGGTTACCTGCCCGAGCAGTTCACCGCGCCGCCGGAGATGCGCGTCGGCGAGTACCTGTGCTACCGCGCCGAACTGAAGGGCCGCGCGCCGCGCGCCGCGCGCGCCCGCGCCCGCGCCGCTGCCGCCGCGGACGGCCTCGACGATCGCTGGCGCCAGCCCTGCGGGGCGCTGTCCAAGGGCTTCCGCCAGCGCGTGGGCCTGGCGGACGCCTTGCTCGCGGATCCGCCGGCCCTGCTGCTCGACGAGCCTTTCAGCGGCCTCGATCCGGTGCAACGCCAGGACTTCCGCGCCATCCTGCGCTCCCTGGCCCAGCGCGGCAAGGCGATCATCTTCTCCTCGCACGTGCTGCCGGAAGTGCAGGACCTCGCCGCGCGCGTGCTGATTCTGCATCGCGGCCGCGCCGCCGGCGCCGGCACTCTGGCGGAACTGCAGCAACACTTGCGGCGCGCGGCGCCGTTGCGCGTGCAGGCCGCGCTGCCGGCGGAGGTACTCGACGCCGCCGCCGCCGCCCACGGCTTCCGCTTCGCCGCCGCCGAGGATGCGGGCGGCGCGCGCCTCTACGCCGCCGAGCCCGGCGCCGATCGCGCCGGACTGTTTCGCGCGCTCGCCGCGAGCGGCGGCGAGGTGCTCGAATTCCACACGCAGGCGCCGGACCTCGAGCAGATCTTTCTGCTGCTGGTGCAGGGAGCGGCGGCGTGAGAGCCTTCCTCGCCCAGTTCAAGCGCGAGTTGCGCGGCTTGTTCCTGTCGCCCTACGTCTTCGTGCTGCTGGGCTTCTGGTATCTGCTCAACGGATTCTTCTTCGCCTACCTGCTGCGCACGCCGGCCATCCAGAACGATCTCACCCTGCTGCCGCCGTATCTGTTCGGCAATGGCCTGCTCGTGTGGCTGCTGCTTCCCGCCTTTCCGCCGCTCCTCGCCCTGCGCATGCTGGCCGAAGAGCAGCGCGTCGGCACGCTCGAACCGCTGCTCACCGCCCCGGTGCGCGACGCGGCGGTGGTGCTGGCCAAGTATCTGGCGGCCTGCGCCTTCTTCCTGCTCTTCTGGGCCGGCGTCTTCCTGCTGTTCGTGTTGATCGCCGCCTTCGGCGCGGAACTGGACTGGGGCCGCATCGCCAGCGGCTTCATCGGCTCCGCCCTGATGAGTTTCCTGTTCCTCGCCACCGGGCTGTGGGCCTCCTCGTGGAGCGGCAACCTCGTGCTGGCGGCCGGCGGCGGCGCGGCGATCAACTACGTGCTGCTGTTCGTGCCGGCCCTGCTGCTGGACGCTCCCGGCCGGGTGGGAGCAGTCGCGCGCGCCGCGCACCTGCCCGACTTCCTCGACCGCGCCTTCGCGGCCGGACTGTTGGACAGCTACGCCTTCGCCTTTCATCTCGTCTTGATCGCCCTCTTTCTGTTCCTCACCTGGCTGCGCCTCGCGTCGCGCCGCATGCTCGCGTGAGCCGCCGCCTCCGCCTCGCTCTCCTGACCGCCGGAGCCGGCCTCGCCGCCGCCGCAGTGGCGGTGCTGCTGCTGGCGGTCCTGTGGCGCCCGGAGTTGCGCCTGCGCGCCGATCTCACGCGCACGGGCAGCGCCGGGGTCAGCGAGCGCACGGCCGCGGCGCTGCGCGCCCTGCCGGCGGGATCGGTGCTGACGGCCTTCCTCTTCGCCGAGAACCCCGCGTGGCTGTGGAACGGCGCCGCGGTCTATCCGCGCGCCTTCGACCGCCTGCGCAGCGTGCTCGACGATGCACGCCTGCGCAGCGACGGCCATCTGGAGGTCGTCGTCCTCGATGCCGCTTCGCCGCTGGTGGCGGTGGAGGAAGCCCGCCAACGGCTGGCGCGCGGCCCCGGCGACACCCTGGTGCTCGAGACCGGCGGCCCGGGCGGCGCGCGCCGCGTCCTGCCCTTCGCCGAACTCTTCCAGGTCGCCGAGCCGACCCGCGACGGCACGCCGGCGCGCCTGTACAGCGAGCGGCTCGATCATGCCTTGGGCAGCGCGGCGCTCGGGCTGGCGCAGGGCCGGCAGCCGCGCGCCGCAGTGCTGGTGGCGGGGCGCCCCGACGCGCTCCGGGATCCGGAAGCCCTCGCGCCGTTGGCGCGCCTGCTCGCCAACGAGGGCTTCGATCCCTTCCCGGTGACGCGCTTCGCCGAAGCCGGGGACGCCGCGCTGTTGGTGGTTCCGGGCCAGCAACAGCCGCTCACGCCGGCCGACGCGGGAGACGCGCGCGCCTGGCTCGACGCCGGACGCCCGCTGCTGCTGGCGCTCGGCGCCTTCGCGCCCGCGCCGGCGGTCGCCTTCTGGAATGATGCCCTCGCGAGCCGTGGCATTCATTTCGGCGACGGCCTCGTGTGCGAGCCGGTGCGTACCGCCGGGGGCAGGCTGGAGGGCGATGCGCAGTGCGGCAATCTGGAGACGGCCGGCCCCGAGTTCGATGATCAGCATCCCATCACCATGCGGTTGGCGGTCTCCGGCCGCGCCGCGCTGTTCGCCGCCGCGCGCCCGGTCGAAGCCGCAGGCGGCGGCAACAACGACTGGACGCGCGCGCGGCTGGCGCGCACCAGTCCGGAGGCCTGGGTGGACGAACCCGCGGGCACGGCCTTCACCCAGGATCCGGACGAGAGGCGGGGCATCCGGGGCCTGGCGGTGGCCGCGGAGCCGTGGACCCCGCGCGCCGACGGCGCCAGCGGCCGCATCATCGCCCTCGGCACGGCCGCCAGCCTCGAAGGCGGCCGCCTGGCTTACGCCCAGGATTTCGTGGCCGCCTCCCTGCGCTGGCTGGCTGGGCGCGAAATGAAGGACTTCGAACTCGTGGCCACGCGCGAACTGCCGTTCCGGCCGGCGCAAAGTGCGCAGGCGCGCTTGGACAATCTGGCGGTGCTCGGCCTGCCCGGCGTCGCCTTCCTGCTCGCCGGCTGGATCGCCTGGCGCCGCCGCCGATGACTCCCGCGCGTCTCCTCATCCTCTTCCTCCTGCTCGCCGGAGCGGCAGGCGGCCTTTACTGGCTGGCGCAGCGGCCCGCG
>CAZDMB010000240.1:0-343 GCA_964506175.1 uncultured Planctomycetales bacterium
GAGGGCGAACTCTTCTCCGGCAAGCCGGACTTCGCGCGTCTGCTCGCGGAGAAGCGTCCGGAGCTCTCGCCGGAGGAGCAGGCCTTCCTCGACGGACCGGTGGAGGAGTTGTGCCGCATGTGCGACGACTGGGAGATCCATCGCCGCCGCGACTTGCCGCCGGCGGCGTGGGAGTTCCTGCGCGCCAAGGGCTTCTTCGGCATGATCGTGCCGAAGCGCTACGGCGGGCTGGAGTTCTCCGCCTTCGCCGTCAGCGAAGTCATCGGCCGCCTGTCCTCGCGCTCGTTGCCCTTGGGCATCACGGTGATGGTGCCGAACTCGCTCGGCCCGGCCGAACTGCTGG
>CAZDMB010000240.1:353-3803 GCA_964506175.1 uncultured Planctomycetales bacterium
AGAAGGAGTCCCTGCTGCCGCGCCTCGCGAGCGGCGAATTGCTGCCGTGCTTCGCGTTGACCGAGCCGCACGCGGGCAGCGACGCAGGCTCGATCCGCGCCACCGGGCTCGTGTTCCGCGACGCCGCCGGGGAGATCAAGATTCGCCTCGACTGGGGCAAGCGCTACATCACGCTCGCGGGGCGCGCGAATCTGATCGGCCTCGCCTTCCAGCTCAAGGATCCCGACAACCTTCTCGGGCACGGGGTCGCGCCCGGCATCACCTGCGCGTTGGTGGCGGAGGACGCCCCCGGCATCGTGCGCGGCCGCCGCCACGACCCGCTCGGCGTGCCGTTCATCAACTGCCCCTTCGAGGGTCACGGCGTGGTGGTCGGCCCGGACGCGATCATCGGCGGCCCGGAGCGCTGCGGCCAGGGCTGGCGCATGCTGATGGAGCAGCTCGCCGCCGGGCGCGGCATCATGCTGCCGGCGCAGGGCGCGGTGGGGGTGAAGGGCGCGGCGCGCGTGGCCGGCGCCTACGCGGCGGTGCGCAAGCAGTTCGGCGTGGCGATCGGCCGTTTCGAGGGCGTGCAGGAACCGCTCGCCCGCCTCGGCGGCTCGGCCTACCTGCTGGAATCGGCGCGGCGCTTCACCTGCGGCGCGCTGCAGGAGGGCGCCAAGCCGGCGGTGGTTTCGGCCATCGCCAAGTATCACTTCACCGAGATCCTGCGCGCGCGCCTGAGCGACGCCATGGACGTGGTCGGCGGCGCCGGCATCTCGCTGGGCCCGCGCAATCAGCTCGCCCACGCCTACATCGCGGCGCCGATCTCCATCACGGTCGAAGGCGCCAACATCCTGACCCGCACGCTCATGATCTTCGGTCAGGGGGCGATCCGCTGCCACCCGTGGGCGCTCAAGGAAATTGCCGCGCTCGAGAGCAAGGACCTGCGCGCCTTCGACCGCGCGTTCTGGAGCCACATCGGCCACGTCGTCGCCAACTCCTGCCGCTCGCTGACGCTGTCGTTGACGCGCGGGCACGCGGCGCGCGTCCCCGGTCCGTCCGCCACCCGCCGCGATCTGCAGAAGCTGGCCTGGGCCTCGGCCAGCTTCGCCGCCACCGCCGACTTGGCGATGGGCCTGCACGGCGCGCGCCTCAAGCGCATGGAGTCCCTCGCCGGCCGCTTCAGCGACGTCTTCTCCTGGATGTTCCTCGCCGCCGCGGTCGTCAAGCGCTACCACGACGACGGTCATCCGCGCGAAGACCGCTTCTTCTACCGTTGGACCATGGATCACGCGTTCGCGCGCATGCAGGAAGGATTCGACGGCATCTTCCGCGAATTCGGGCATCCGGCGGCGCGCTGGCTGTTCCGCGGACCGGTGGGCCTGTGGTCGCGCATGAATCCGCTGTCCTCCGGTCCGAGCGACGCCGACGGCCAGATCGTCGCCGAGTCCCTGCAGTCGCCGAGCGCGCAGCGCGAGCGGCTGACCGCGGGCGTGCATCGGCCGCAGGGCGCGGACGAGCCGCTCGCCCGTCTGGAGGAGGCCTTCCGCCTCTGCCATCAGGCCGAGGCTCTCGCGCAGAATCTGCGGCATGCGGTGAAGCAGGGACGCTTGCCCAAACTGCCCTTCGATCAACTGGTGGCGAAGGCGATCGAGGAAACGGTTCTGACGCGCGAAGAGGCCGAGCTGCTGGCGCGCGCCGAGCGCGCGCGCGACGAGGTGATCCAGGTGGATTCCTTCACCGACGCGGAGTACTTCGCCACGGCGTTGGAAGGGGGCTGGCGGGCCCGGGCCTAGCCGGTCCTTCGCCGCGGCCAGCTCCGTTCCGGGGTAGGCTTCCGCGTCGCCATGCGCTTTCCGCCGTTTCATCCCCATCCGCTCCTGCGCGGAGCGCATGCGATGACCGTCGCCGGCGCGAAACTGCCGCGGCGGCTGAGCGCCTTCGCCGCGACCGGCCAGGATTTCTGGCTGCCGGTGGACGGGGACACTTCGGTGCGCGTCGAGATGCACTGGCAGGCGGATCCGGACGCGCCGGTGCTGGTGCTGGTGCACGGCCTGATGGGCAGCGCCCGCTCGCCCTACATGCTGGGCACCGCGGCCAAGGCCTTCGAGTTGGGCTACTCGGTGCTGCGCCTCAACATCCGCAACTGCGGCGAAACCTGGGACCGCACGCCCACCCTCTACAACGCGGCGCTCACCGAGGATCTCGAAGCCCTCGTCGCCTGGGTCGGCCGGCACCATCCGCGCTCGCCCGTGGGCGTCGCCGGCTTCTCGATCGGCGGCTCGATCCTGGCGCACGCCGCCGCCCGTTGGGGCGCGCGTCCGCCGGCGGACGTGCGCGGCCTGGCCTTCGTCAGCACGCCTCTGAATCTGGTGACCTGCTGCCGCGCGATGCACACCGGCGTGATGAACCGCCTGTACATGCGCAATTTCCTGCGCGGCTTCCAGCGCGCCCTCCAAGGCAAGGCGGCCGCTTATCCCGAGCTCTATCCCGCCGACGCCGCGCGCGGCTTCCGCGATTTCTACACCTTCGACCACTTGTGGACGGCGCCGTCCTTCGGCTATCGCAGCGCGAACGACTACTACAACCGCGCCAGCGCGCTGCGCATCCTTCCCGGAATCGAGTTGCCCGGCTTGGTGATCCACGCCGAGGACGATCCGCTCGTGCCGTACAACGGGCGCGATCTCGCCGGAGTGAACGCGCGCCCCAACCTGCGCTTGCTGATCACCCGCTACGGCGGGCACAACGCCTTCTACGCCGCCGCGCCCGCCCTCGACCCCGCGTGGGCGGACGCCGACCGCTGGTGGGCCGAGAATCGGATTCTGCAGTGGTTCGCGGCCCTGCTGCCTACCAGATGACCACGCGATCGGCCTCCGGCCGCGCCATCGGCGCGCCGGCGGGGATGCCGAAGGCGGCGGCGAATTCCGGCAGGTTGGACAGAGGGCCGTTGCAGCGGAACTCGGTGGTGGCGTGCGGATCGACGCCGACCTGCAGGCGCACCGACTCCGGCCGCGCGTTCTCGCGCCAGGCGATCGCCCACTGCTGGAAGAAGCGCTGCTCCGGCGTCATGCCGCCGGCCGGCGCCTGCGGAGCTCGCTGCAGCGCCAGCTGCAGGCCGCGATAGGCCATCTTGAGGCCGCCGAGGTCGGCGATGTTCTCGCCCAGGGTCAGCTTGCCGTTCAGGTGCACGCCCGGGATCGGCTGGTGGGCGTCGGCCTGTTGCACCAGCATGTCCGCCCGGCGGGTGAACTCGGCGCGATCCTGCTCGGTCCACCACATGCGGAAGACGCCGTCGCCGTCGAACTGGCTGCCCTGGTCGTCGAAGCCGTGGGTGATCTCGTGGCCGATGATCGCGCCCATTGCGCCGTAATTGGCGGCGAGATCCATGTCCTCGCTGAAGAAGGGCGGCTGCAGGATGCCGGCGGGAAACACGATCTCGTTGCGCATCGGGTGGTAGTAGGCGTTGACCGT
>CAZDMB010000241.1:0-3780 GCA_964506175.1 uncultured Planctomycetales bacterium
GGCGCTGCAGGCGCACCGCTTCCGCCCGGAACAGCGCGCGCAGCATGGCCTCGTCGAAGCCGCGCGCGCGCATCTCGGCCGCGAAATCCGCCGGCGCGCGGCCTTGCGCGGCCTGCGCCAGGCGCTCGGCGGCGGCAGCATCGGCCGCGGCTTCGTCCACCTCCAGGCCGAAGCGCTTGGCGGCGCGCTCCAGCAGCATGTCGTCGACCATTTGGCTGACGGCGCGCTTGCCGGTCTGTTGCCACAGGAAATCCTGGTACGCAGCCAGCGTGATGTCTTCGCCGTCGAGGCGCGCCACCACGCCGGGAGCGAGCGGCGACGGCTCCTGGACGGGCGCCAGCAGGAGCGCGACGGCGGCGAGGGCGGGAAGGGAACGGCGGGTGAGGTGGCGCATCCGAGCGAAAGGTTGCGGCTTTGGGCCGGCGCTTCGACAATAGCCGGCCCCCGCGGCCCGCGGAAGACTGTCCCGGGGCGCCAAGCCAGCGGTGATCGCCTTCATCTCGGACCTGCACTCGAACCTCGAGGCCCTGGACGCCGCTCTGCGCGACGTGGCGGCGCATCACCCGAGCGCGATCGTCTGCCTCGGGGACATCGTCGGCTACGGCGCCAACCCGCGCGAGGTCATCCAACGCACGCGCGAAGTGTGTCAAGTGGTGCTGCAGGGCAACCATGACGCGGCGCTGCTCGACGACCGCGACGCCGCCGGCTTCAATGAACGGGCGCTGCGCGCCATCGATTGGACGCGCGCGACGCTGGATGCCGAGCGCGAGGAAAACTGGCCGCTGTGGGACTGGCTCGGCAGCCTCGTGCCCTCGATGGAGATCCGCCTCGACGGCGGCGAGATGCTGCATCTGGTGCACGCCTCGCCGCGGCACCCGCTCGCCGAATACCTGATGCCGAATTTCGGCCCGGAGAACGAGCGCATCGCCGGCAGTTTCGCCGCGGCGCGCCAGCGGCTGACCTTCTACGGCCACACCCATCACCCGGGCTGGTTCGCCGAAGGCGCCGCCTTCGAGCGCGCCGTCGACAACGACGCCGTCCTCAACCTCGAGCCGGAGCGACGCTACCTGATCAACGTCGGCAGCGTCGGCCAGCCGCGCGACGGCGACCCGCGCCTGTGTTACGCCCTCTTCGACGGCGCGAGCGTTCGCTGGCGCCGGATTCCCTACGACCACCAGTCCGCCAGCCGGCGCATCACCGAGGCGGGCTTGCCTGCCAGCCTCGCCGAGCGTCTGCTGGTCGGGCGCTGACCGCCAACGATGCGTTCCAGAATCTTCATCATCGCCCTGTGGGTGCTCGTCGCGTTTCTCCTGATTCGCGCCTGCCTGCCCTCGGGCGAAAAGGCCGACACCGCCATCGGCGTCGTGGCGCTCGAGGACTTCAGTCAACCGGTGGCGTCGTCCTATCCGCTGGTGCTGGAGAATGAGCTGCTGCGCACGGAGTGGAGCGCCACCGGCGCCTCCTGCGGCCGCGTGGTGCTGAAGAAATACGCGACGCATCGCGTCGCCGGCGAGCCTGCGCCGGAAGACCTGCTCGTGCTGCACGACTCCAGTCGCGTGCTGTCGAAGGTGCCGCAGGGCTCCAGCCCGAACACCTCGGCCTACTACCGCAAGCGCGACGCCTTCCGCCTGATCGAGACCTCCGACGTGCTGCTGCCGCCGGATCCGCGCACCGGCGTCAAACCCAACCTCGACGGCGTCGAGTGGCAGGTGGCGCCGGCTGGGCAACCCGACACCTTGCGTTTCGTGTGGGATTCGCCTTCGGGCGTGCGCGTCACCAAGACCGTCAGCCTGCCGGCGGGGGCCTACCACCTCAGCGCCGACGTCACGGTGATGGCCGTCGAAGGCGCGGGCGAGGCGGCGGTTGGCCAGAACGTGGCCCTGCGCCTGTGCACCGGCGGCGGCATCGCCACCAGCCCGGATCCCTACTACCCGAACCCGTGGGTGGCCTGCGCGCTGGCGGAGTATGGCGCGGTCAAGGACGTCGAGTTCCACTTCCCGCGCGGCGCGATGCCGGACTCCCGCGCCGTGGCCAAGCGCTGGACCGGCGAGATTCCCTACGTCGCCGAAGGTTCCAAGTATTTCCTCAACGCCATCGCCGCGCGCGACAAGAATTTCAGCGGCGCCGTGGCCGAGGTGTTCTTCGACGACGCGGCGTTCCTCGCCAAGTCGCAGGAACTGCCGAGCGGCGCGCTGGTGGATCCGGCGCGCAAGGATTTTTGGAAGCGCGCTTCCGTCGGCGGCAGCTTCACCCTGCACCTCGGGCAGGCGAACGTGGTCGAGCAGCGGGAATTCACCTGGTTCGTCGGGCCCAAGGACAACGGCATCCTGGCGCAGGGAGGCTACGGCGCGCTCGCGGATCTGCCCGACGAAGCCGACTTCGGCACTTCCTTGTTCTACAAGATCTTCCTGACCGCCTACGTGGCGCCCGCCATTCTGGGCATGCTGAAGGTCTTCCATTTCCTCGTCGGCAACTGGGGCCTGGCCATCATCCTGCTCACCATCCTGGTGCGGACGCTGGTGTTCCCGGTCACGCGCCACAGCCAGGTCAAGATGGCCGAGTACAGCGCGCGCATGCAGAAGGTGAAGCCGATGCTGGACGGGATCAACCAGAAGTTCGCGGCGGATCCGAAGCGCAAGCAGGAGGAAACGATGAAGATCTATCAGCAGTACAAGCTCACCCCGCCGTTGGGGGGCTGCCTGCCGATCTTCCTGCAGATGCCGGTGTTCATCGGTCTGTTCGCCGCGCTGCGCAGCTCGATCGACCTGCGCCAGCAGCCCTTCGCCTTTTGGATCGACGACTTGTCGGTGCCGGACGCGTTGGTGCACTTCGGCGGACCGCTTGCCGGCTTCTGGCCGCTGAGCGGCATCACCAGCTTCAACCTGCTGCCGATCGTGATGGTCGTGCTCTGGATCCTGCACCAGCGCTCGATGCCGAAGCCGGTGGATCCGCAGCAGCTCCAGATGTACAAGATCATGGCGATCATGCCGGTGATCTTCGGCTTGGTGCTCTACAACTACGCCGCCGGACTGTCGCTCTACATGATCACCAGCTCGGCGCTGGGCATCCTCGAGCAGCGGGTGATCCGCAAGCGCTGGCCCGTTCCGACGGCGCTGACGGGCGCCGTCATTCCGCCCGCCCGGGGCAAGGCATGAGACGCGCCCGCGGGGCGCCCCATGCATCGCGCCGCGCCTAGCCGACTCGATCCGATCGCCGCGCAGGCGACGCCGCGCGGTCCGGCGGAGCGCGGCATCCTGCGCCTTTCCGGCCCGAACCTGATCGCGCGCGCCGCCGCGCTGCTGCCGCCCGAGTGTCCCCGCCCGACGCTGCCCCCGCGCCGGGAGTTGCTCCGGGGCCGCGCCGCCTGGGCGCCCGGCGCGCGCGTGGAACTCGCCCTGTGGGTGCAGCCGGGTCCGGCCACCGTCACCGGCGAGGACGTCCTGGAACTCCACCTTCCCGGCGCGCAGCCGGTTCTCGACGCCCTGCTGGCCGACCTGCTCACGCGGGGCGCGCGCCTCGCCGAGCCTGGCGAGTTCACGCGCCGCGCGGTCCTCAACGGGCGCATGGACCTCGTGCAGGCCGAAGCCGTCCTCGATCTGGTGCAGGCGAGCGGCGCTGCCGCGGCGCGTGCCGCCGCGGGTGTACTGGCGGGAGGCCTGCGCGATCCTGCCGACGCGGCGCGGGCCGCCCTGACGGCCGCGCTCGTCGAATTGGAAGCCGGCCTCGATTTCGAGGAGGGCGACTCCCAAGACCTGGCGCCCGCCGAGGTGGATGCCGCGC
>CAZDMB010000242.1:0-3712 GCA_964506175.1 uncultured Planctomycetales bacterium
TCTCGCGTGATCCCGCCAACAATCTATTCCCCCCACCCGGGCCCCTTGTGGCAGTGACCAGATCCGTATCGGTTCCGGTGTGCGGATCGCGGATGCCAACCACGCGGTCATTCTCGTCGTACACGAACGGCGTACCGCTCTTGAGTTTCTTCGTCATGCTTCCAGTCTCCTTCAGGCTTTGCCCTTGACTCGTTCAAATGTGCGCATCCCGCCCAGGCCCAACATGCCGGTGAGCAGCACGAGCAGGGTTTCGTTGTCGATGGCAGGCAGGGGCGGCACGGTCGCGCCGAAAAGCGCCACGCACCACGGCAGCAGAGGCTGGGCGATGAACTGGTAAGCCAGCCCCGCCACGCAGCACCAGCCCGTTGCCGGGCGCCAGCCGCCGCGGAACAAGTCGGTCTGCACCTCAGCCTTGTTGATCTCCATCTGCCCGAGCGCGAGCTGCACCTCGGCGTCGAGCTGTGCGAGGTCGCCGCGCTGGCCGAGCTCGAGCGCGCGCAGCTTGGCCTCGGCTGCCTGCTGCGGATCGGGCAGCACCTTGTCGATCACGGACACCACCGCGGGGATCAGCGCTTGCCACATGGTCACAGTCGCCAGATCGAGCGCAGCGCCACCCGCTGCCAGGCGAACAGCAGCCGCAGGTTCGTAGCCAGGACGGTTTCGATCGCCTCGGACCAGCGGCATGCGTCGGCGATCGGCTTGACGTGCGAGGCCTTCCAGGCGGCCAGGTCTGTGATCTTGTCCATGTTCATCGCACTCTCCGTTCTGCGATTCGCCGCCCCCACTCGCGCACCTGGTCGGCCCCGAAGAGGCCGATCGAGGCGCCCAGGAAGGTGGCCCAGCCTTGTGTCATCCCAAGCGCTTCGACCAGGTGCGCAACGCCCAAGGCGATGGCGCCGCACAGCATCGCCTCGAGAAAGCGCCGCACCCACCGCGGCTCGCGCCCGTCGTACAGGATGCGCAGCAGCGCCACGATCGAGGCCAGGATCGCGGCGCGGAATGGTTCGGGGATTGACTCCAGCAGCTTGGCCAATGACGCGCTCTCCTCGTGCATGCTTTCCCGCTCAGGTCGTGTAGCCACTGAAGGCTTGCATTACGTCGGTCAGCGCGTTCTGGCCGCTGGTGTCGGCGGCGGCCAGGTTGCGGGCGGCCTGCGCGCCCTGCGC
This sequence comes from uncultured Planctomycetales bacterium, assembly GCA_964506175.1. GTDB lineage: Bacteria > Planctomycetota > UBA1135 > UBA1135 > UBA1135 > JAQBVK01. The sequence goes on from CAZDMB010000242.1 coordinate 1,167, forward strand.
TATCTGCTCGGCCTGCGCCTGCTGCTGCGCAGCCTCGGCGCGCTGCTGGCGGATCAGCGCCACCTTGTCGTCGGCCACGATCAGGCGCGGATCGACGCCCAGCATGTCGCCGTAGATCTCGGCGTACTGGTCGGCGTCGAAACGGTCCAGCACCTCGGGCTTCATCTGCGCGACCATGCCCAGGTTGCCGACGAAGCGGTCGATCGAGTTCGTGCCCACCGCGCGCTGCGCCTGCGCGAGCATCGAAACGAACTCGACGTTGATGTCCATGCCCTGCAGTTCGGGCGGAGGCGGGGGCAGGGCGCCCGCACGCACCAGGCGCGCGAAAGTCATCTCGATGAACGGGTCCAGCAGCTCGTTGTGCAACCGCTCGAGCACCGGGCCGAGCATGAGCAGCTTTTCCTCGTGGCGCTCGGCCACTTCGGTGGCGGTCATGTTGGTGCGGTCGGAGCCGGCCAGCATCAGGAAGAGGTCGGCGTAGAAGGTCGAGCGCACGCGCTCGCGCACATCCTGAATGTCCATCAGCAAGTGGTTCAGGTCGAGCCGCACCTCGAAAGCCGTGCGAATGCCGCCCGCTGGGCTTGCGGTATCCACGAACGACACGCCGCCAGGCAGGGTGTCCAGGTCGCGGTTCTTCATCGACGTGGGCACCTGCAGCGGGGGCTTCGTCATGTAGTCGATGCCCTGCGCCTTGCGTAGTTGCTCGTGCTGCAGTTGGCGAATGTCGCCCAGCGCTTCCATGCCCGGGCTGTTGCCGTAGATGTCGCCGCCCGAGGCCGCCCAGCGCGGCACCAGCGCCGGGAATTGCTCGAAGCCGGACTCGGACAGGTAGCGGCCCGCCTCGCAGCCGGGCTCGAAATAGACCGACTTCCACGCCATGTTCTGCGCGTCGCGCTTGGTGGCGTCGCGGTCGCTGCGCGGCTCGATCGCGTGGATCACCGGCACCCAGGCGTCGAGGTTGCCACGGTCGAAAAGAGTGCGCACCGCCGGGCTCACCTTGTCGCGTCCGAACTCGCCCACCCTCTGCGCCACCGTCAGATCGAACTCGCGGTAAAGCGTCTGGACCTTGCCGCGGTAGTCGGAGGCGATCGCGTACTCGCCCGCGGTCAGCGTGTGGTGATGGATCACGCTGTCGAAGTCATCGACGATGATCGAGGCCGACGTGCCGTAGGCGCCCAGCTCCTCATACATCGAGTGCAGCGCGCGGTAGGTGTTCGAGCGCGCGAACACGTCGAGCACCAGGCGCTGCACGTCATGCAGCCAGACCTTGACGGGCTCGCTGGCCATCATCTCGGGGTCGGCCGTGGCCAGGCGGAACCACGGTCGCGCCGGGCTCGTCATGCCCGCCATCATGCCGGCAGCAAGCACACGCAGCGCGCGCGTGCCGGTCGAGTCGTAGATGTTGTTGTGGCGCTTGTCGCCCTTGTTGCGGTCGGTCGTGAGGAACCGCCCCGAGCGCGGCAGCAGGTAATCACTGATCTCGCGCCAGTGCGTGAGCCAGCTCGAGCGCTCGGACTTGAGCGCGCCCCAGCGTGTGAAGAGCTTGTCGCGTTCGGGCTTGCTCATGTCAGCCGCCAAGCAGAGTGTTCTTGCCGAGCGACAGCGCGTCCTGGCTCACGCCCTGCGGCCCGGTCAGCATGGTGCTGCCGGCGCCCTCGGCGCGCTTGTTGCTTGCCATGATGCCGGCAAGATCGGGCGTCTTCGCGTTTGCGCGGTTGAACTCGCGCTCGGCCTGGTTCTTCTGCTTCTCGGCGATCGCCTCGGCCGAGCGCTGCGCCTTCTTCTGCGCGTCGGACTGCTTCTTCGCCGAGTAGGCGGACGCGCCTGCGCCAGCAATTGCGGCGCCGATGATTGCCGCTTCAATTCCCATGATTCAGCCTCTTCATGACGGTGATGTCGGCGGGCTCGTAGCCGCGCCGGGTGAGCACGGCTGCCAGCGGCGTGCCCGCTCGGGTGTGCCACAGCATGCGCATGGCGCCGCGCTCTGTTGCAACGCGCTCGGCCTCGAGGATCAGGCGCGCGCCGGTCGAGCCGCTGCGGTAGTCGGGATGCACGAAGATCGCGTCGGACGCGCAGCACACCACCGCGGGGTTGAACGGGTGTGGCGACACGACCGCGGTGCAGTAGCCCACCAGCGCGCCGTCATCGAGCGCGGCCAGGGCAAAAAGTACGCCAGCCGCGTCCAGTGCCTCGTAGTGCGCACGCGACAGGTCCAGCGGAAAGTCGAACCCGGTCTCCGCCCAGTTCAGGGCGGCCAGCGCGCCCACCTGGTCGAGGTAGTCGCCGACACGGACTTCGCGGATTTCGATGGCCATGGCGGCGACGATACGGGCGCGCGCCCGAACCACGCGCACCCCGTCAGCGCATGGCGCGATAGGGGTCGTAGTCGCCGCGGCTGCCGCGGTCGTTGCGGTAGGCGTCGAGCGGGTTGCGCTTGACGACGGGGAAGGCGAACGAGAGCACGAGCGCGTCGGCCCGGTTCGGTGACGGCACGCCGCGCGCCTTCATGTCCTTCTTGCTCTCGATCTGCACCTTGCCGTCAGCAC
>CAZDMB010000243.1:0-3663 GCA_964506175.1 uncultured Planctomycetales bacterium
ATCGCGGCCTTGAAGAAGGGGTCGGCGCCGGCCACGAGGCGCAGGCGCGTCTCCTCGCTCACCTCGCTGGCGGCGTAGAGCTGCTCGAGGGTGGTGGAGTACTTGAAGGCGATCAAACCGACTTGGCTCTGCGCTCGTTGCGCGACGGCGGTGCTGCCGTAGGACTCGAGCAGCTTGGCGTAGGCGGCGCCGGCGTCGGCATAGGCGCCGAGGCGCTCGAGGAGATCCCGCTGTTGATCGGCGCGGATGCTCTGCACGTCCGCGGTGGCGAGCTCCAATTCGGCGCGATCCTCGTCGGTCTTGGCCTGCGCGCGGCCGAGCGCGATCATCTTGGCCGCCCATTCGGGCAGGCCGAAGTCGCGGGCGACGTTGCGCGCCGCCAGCGCAGTTTCCTGCACGCGGAGCGACGAATCGGAGGCGGCTTGCTGCGGCAGCGCCGCCGCGAGGATCAGGATCGCTGCCGAGGCAAGCGGCATGGCTGGTCCTTGTGGGAAGAGTTGTGGGACGGAGAAAGGAAATCGGCCGGGGACGCGGGTCCCCGGCCGATGCGCCGGCCTAGTAGGTGCCCGGCAGGGGCTCCGGCTCCCACTCGCGCGGGAGGATGATGCGGGCGGTGAGCAGGATGATGAGTTTGCGGTAGGACTCGAAGGTGCCCTTGCGCGAGAAGAAGAAACTGAGCACCGGGATCCGGTCCAGGAAGGGAATCCCGGACTCGAGTTCCTGCTGATCCGCGAGCTTCATGCCGCCGAGCAGCAGGGTGCCGCCGTCGGGAACGAAGGCCCGCGTGCGGATCTTCTGCAACTCCAACTCCGGCAGCATCAAGGTCACCGGCGAGCCGGTGCCGAGGGAGGTTTGGAAGGTGGGAATCGGCCGCAGCAGGGTGGCCACGGTAGGGCGGACGTCCACCCACACGAAGCGGCGGTCCGCGGTCACCACCGGACGCACGTCGAGGTAGACGCCGTCGCTCGCCACGCGCACGATCGGGTCGGCGATGGCGGCGGCGGAGGCGATCTCCACGTCGAAGTCCGCGACGTAGGAGACCTGGTTGGCGACGACGAGGTTCGCGCGCGCCGTGTTGTAGACCATCAACTTCGGCGAGATCACCAATTCGCTGCGCTTCGACTTCTTGACGGCGCGCAGGATCATCTCGATCTGGGTGTCGTCCAGCCAGGTGTACTGCAGGGACAGGCCGCCGGAGTTCGTCAGGATGGCGTCGCTGCCGAGGGCCTGGTCGTAGAGGTTCTCCGTGCGTCCGAGCACGTTGACGTTGTCGCTCGCCTCGCGGAAGTAGACGCCGGCGTCGTTGCCGGTGCCGATCGCGCCCGGCGCGCCCGGGCTGCCGAAATCGCTGCCGAAGTCGTCGATCACATTGTCCGTGCCCTGGCCGGCGACGCCAACGGTGGAGTCGTCGCCCAAGCCGCGCCAGTCCACGCCGATGTCCTGCAGGAAGGAGTCCTCGACGCGCATGAAGCGCACCGTGATCTCGACCATGATGTTGGCCGGCTTGCGCAGGTCTTCCAGCAACTTCGTGACCTGCTGCAGCACCTCGCGCCGATGGCGCACCACCAGCGTGCCGTTCTCGATCGAGACGTTGTGCTTTTCGCCGTCCCAGGAGTCCGGCTCGATGACCGACTGGATGGTCTCGACCAGCTCGTCCTCGGTCAGGATGTTGGCCTCGACTTCCGGCAGGTCTTCCTCGACCGCCTCGATGCCGCCCGAGGGCGAGAGGTTGATCTCCGGCAGCTTGAAGTCGCCGATCGGGCGCACGATGTCGCGCACCTCGTACTGCTGCGTGACGACGTCGGTGTCGGCTTCGGCCGCGGTCACCACGTGCACCGCGCCGAAGCGGATCACGAAGCGCACCTGGCCCTGCATCATGTCCTCCAGGATCTTGAGCAGGTCGGCGACCGGCCGCGCGTCCTTGAAGGTGAGCTGGATGGTCTTCGTCTCTTCGTCCACCTCGTCGCGCACGGCGCGCGAGATCACGAAGTTCACGCCGGTCAGCGCCGAGAGGTTCTGCGCGATCTCTTCGATCGGCTGGTCCTCGAAACGCGCGATGATGCGCGTGCCGGAGAGCGCAGCCTCGATGCTGGCGCGGACCGGATCGGCGACGCTGGCCGCCGAGCTGGCGTCCAGCGGCTGGCGCTTGCTGACCACCTCGCTCCAGTAGGCCAGATCGTGCTCGATCGGGCCGGTGTGCGGCACCACTTCCACCCGCAGATCGGTGAAACTGTCCTCCCACTCCTTGGCGAAATCGGCGGCGGTGCGGCTCTCGCGGGCGGCGTGGGCCGCCTCGTTGGCGATGCCGCGCAACTCCATGGCGCTCGCGTCGCCCGGCTCGAGGGTGAGCAGGGTGTCCAGCTTGGCCACGGCCCGGTCGTAGAAACCGCGCTGGAACAGGTCGTTGGCCTCGCTGTAGAGGCTCTGGCGCAGATTGGCGCTGTATTCCTCGCGCGCAGAGCGCAATTCTTCGTTGCGTGCTTCCGCGGCGGCGGTTTCCATTTGCCGCTCATTGGCTTCGGCATCCGCCAGGGCGGCGGTGGCTTCGGCGTACTTGCTCTGCACCAAGCCCTTGTCCAGCGCGCCCACCGCCAGATCCGGCGAGTACTGGAGGGCGTCGAGGGCGGCGCCATAGGACTTGACCGCGAGCGCGAAGTCGGCGCCGGACATGGCGCGGTCGCCTTCGCGCAGGAAGCCTTCGATCTTCACGCGGCGCTGGGCGTCGCGGATCTGGAGGTCTTGCAGCACGCCTTCCGCCGTGCCGAGGTCATAAGGCTTGCCGGCGAGCGCCGCCTGCGCACGGCGCAGGCCGTCGCGCGCGGCGACGTTGGCCGCATCGAGGTGGTTGGCTTCGGCGTAATGCGCCGCGGCTCCTTGGTAATCGCCGCGGGCGAAAGCGTCATCGCCCAACTCCACGTAGGTGGCGGCGAGCACGCGCTGCTTGTCCCGCGTCGCCTCCCAACGCTCGCGGTCGGTGGCCGCGCCAGGCTGCTGCGTTCCCGGCTCCTGCGGGGCCGAGAAGGTGGTGGCAGCCGCATCTCCGGCCGGAGCGGTGGCGCCAGCGGCATTGCTGCCCGGCGAACTGCAGGCGGCGAGGAAAAGCGCGGGTAGGAGCAGGGACAGGGCTCGGGAGCGCATCGAGTCGGTCGGCAGGGGAAGTGCGAGCGTGCGGGCCGCGCATCGGGTTGCGGGGACGCACGGAGTCGGGAGGGTGAAGATCGTAGCGGCGCAGGGTGCCATGTCCATCACTCCCGGAGCGGGAATCTCGAAGGGGCGCGTGGGTCTGCCGCCACGATTTCATCCCTAGTCGGGGCGTGCGGCAGGGTTTCGGCATTCCTGCCGGCGCCGCCGCCGCCGCTCACGGCTTGGGCAGGCCCAAGAAGGCCAGCGCCCCTTGGATGTCCTCCCAGCAGGCTCGTTTGGCGGAGGGATTCCGCAGGAGGTAGGCCGGATGGTAGGTGGCGAGCACCGGCGGCCCGCCGCCGGGACGCTGGAGGACGCGGCCGCGCAAACGGCCCAGCGGTTCCGTCGTGGCCAAGCAGTACTGCGCGGCGTGACGGCCGAGGGCCAGGATCAACTCCGGTTGAACGGCGCGAATCTGGCGTTCCAGGAAGGGGGTGCAGGCGGCCAGCTCGTCTTCCGCGGGGTCGCGATTGCCCGGGG
>CAZDMB010000244.1:0-3656 GCA_964506175.1 uncultured Planctomycetales bacterium
GGCCGCGCACCATGCGTCCCGTGGAGAAGAGCGTGCTCCTGGCCGGCGCGGACAGCGCGGCGCTCGACGCGACGGCGGCGCGTTTGATGGGCTTCGAACCGCGCCGCATCGGCTATCTCGCGGAGTGCGCGGCGCGCGGCCTCGGCCGCATCGAGGAACGGGAAATCGAACTCGTGGGCGACGAGGTGCCCTTCGGCTGGGGCTTCTCGGTCGGCGACAACCTGGCGTCGCGCGCCGGCGACCTGCTGTGGTTCGGCGCGCTGCAGCGGCTGCAGAACCTGTTTTTCCGCACGCCGCTGGTGCGCATCTTCACCGCCGGCTCGCACCTCTACCACGACGAGTGGTGGTGGCGCCGGCACGGACGCCGGCGCATGGCCCGCCTGCAGCGCGAATCGGGGTGGGGCCGCCTGTTCGCCGACTACGCGCCGCGCGCGGCCGCGCCCGGCACGGCGTGAAACCGGCGCCCGGCCCTAGCGGGCGGGCGTCGCCGCCACCACCGGCGAGCGCTGCTTGAACTCCAGCTTCGAGACGCGCCAGATGTCCTCGCGCGGCGCGCCGGTCTCGACTTGGCGCTTGTTGCCTTCGACGCTCGCCGGCACCAGCGACAGCTGCGTGCTGCGGACGCGCGGGTAGAGCAACTCGCTGTTGAACAGGAAGAGGCGGATCTGCTGGCGCTGGAAGGCGGCTTGCGGATTCTCGAATTCGATGGTGAAACCCTTGTCCTGGATGCCCTGGCCGGCGCGCGGATTCTCGCGCACGTTCACGTCGATCGTGCCCATGCGGGCCTCGAATGCCTGCTTCTGGAAGTGCAGGCGGAAGGCCTGGTCGTCCGTGCCCTTCGGCGCCTTCTCGCGGCGGAAAGCGAGGTCGTTGCAGGCGGTGTAGAGGGCCTGATAGCGCTTCTCGTGCGCAAGCAGGCTCTCGTTCCAGCCGCCGCTCCAGCTGGCGGCCCAGAAGCGACCGACGAGCGCCAGCAGCGCCAAGCCGATGAGCAAGTAGAGCATCTGGCGATTGCTCATTGCTTCACCTCCTTGACCGCGCTGCCGGTGGCGATCTTGACCGTCACCACCGCGGTCTTGCCCGGCCCGACCTTGGCGGCGTCGGTCGTCGGAATCGTGGGCGAATCCACGCACCACGGCTGCTCGCGCAGGCCGCGGTCGATGCGGTCGAAGGTGGCCGCGATGCGCGCGGCGTCGTCGGACTTGAGCGTGAGGCCGAACTTGGCCTCGACGTGCGGCACCGCGCCCGAACCGGCCCGCCCGCGGTCGACGGAGGTGAAGTCGAAACTCTCCACCATCCATTTGTCCGGGTAATCCTTGAGCTCCTTCTCGAGGAAATCCATCAGCAGGCGCCAGGCCTCGAGGCAGGACGGCGGCATCTCCAGATCGGACTGGCCCATCAGTTCATCCAACTGCTTGACGGCGCCCTTGACGCGCGCGTCGAGCACGAGGATGCGGTTCTGCGTGGAGACGTCCGTGCCGGAGAGGTCGTTCTTGATGACCCAATCGTCCGGGTAGTCGTCGTCCTCCCGGACGCGGCGGTTGAGTTCGTCCACGCGCTTGTTCGCGGCCACGTAGATGGTGTCCGCCTTGCGCTTGGTCTCCACGCCCGTCTTCAGGTGCACCCCGGCGTCGATCACCAGCCAAGCGATCAGCCCGACCAGAGCCAGCGTGAGCGGCCCCTCGACGCGCTCGAGCCCGTGCGCGTAGCGATGCTCCTCCTGGCGGAAGTTCATCGGCGCCGCCGCCACGCCGAGGCCCTCGAGCGCCGCGCCGACGGCGACCCAGTCGGCCTCCTTGCCGCCCAGCAGCTCGCGCCCTTCGTGCAGCGGACCGGCGGGCAGGCCGGTGCGCGCCGTGAGCGCCTCCTCGAGACCCGGAAGCGTTTCGCCGGTGAGGTGAATCGCGGTGGCGCCGCCCGGCATCGCCGCGAGGCCGCGGCGCACCTCGCTCGCGAGGCGCTGGCACAGGGCCTGGACGCGATGGCTGCCGGCGAGTTCCAACGCTTGTCCCAGGTCCACGTCGCGATCGAGGTCGGCGGCGCCGCCGAACAGGGCTTCCGCGGCGGCAGTGTCCTCGCTGGCGGGATTCTCGGCGGCGGCGTCGCTGGCGGGCGCGGGGGCGGCGCCTTCCTTACCTTCCTGCGCGGCGGCGGCTTCCGGCTTCGGCCGCTCGAGATCCCGCAGCATCTCCAGCCAGCCGATCGGCAGGGACCGCGCCGCGCGCAGGCGGCCCGTGGGACCGACGATCGCCAGCAGAGTTTCATCCGGCCCGAGGTGCATGAAGGCGAGGGGCGCCGCCGGCGCGCCCTCAGCCTCGGGCGGAACCGCGATCTTGGGCGCGATCACCGTCAGCGCGCTGGCGAAGGCGCCGTAGGAGGCGTCCACCACGTGCGGATCCCAGCCCGCGCCCGCCGCCACTTCGATGGCCTGTGCCACGTGTTTCTTGGGCATCACGCCCACGAGCAGGCTCGGCGTCGCGCGCTCGGCCTCGAGCGCGATGAAGTCTGCGATCACGTCCTCGACGGCGAGGTGGTAGAGCTCGGACTCGACCTCGAACTTCAAGACCTGCAGCACCTTCTCCCGTTCCTGGAAGGGCAGGCTCATCTCGCGCAACACGACGCGCGAAGAGGGGACGGCAATCGTCAGGTGATCGGCCTTCCGCAACTTGATCGCCGCGGCGAGCAGTTTGCCGAGCGCTTTGGGATGGTCGGCGGCGGCCTGAAAGCGGCCCATGCCGACGGCCTTCAGGGAGTGCTTTTTGGCACTTCCTTCGAGCAGCGCGAAACTGAAGCCGTCCGCGCGAAGATGGATTCCGAGGCTTGTGGCCATGCGGAGAGGCCCCAGGTTAGCGGGGTGGCGGGAGCGAGGCCAGAGCGCTGCCGGCGAGCAGTTGCTCGGCGCGCGCGCGCTGGTCGGGATGGAGGATCCGGTTGTGGATCAGGGTCTCGAAGCGCCGATCGAGATCGAGCCATGCGCCATCGGCCTGCGCCAGGCTCTCGGCGAGAAGGCGGTCGCGCTCACGCTCGTAGTGCGCCAACAGCACGCGCAGGTCGGCCAACTGGTCGCGCGAGAGCTCGAAGTTGGCCGCGGCTGCGGTGGCCCAGGCTTCCAAGGCCGGATCCAGCGCCGTCGCGGGTCCCCGCGCCGTCTCCCTGCCGGCGACGAAACCGAGCAGGCCTCCCGCCGCGAGGGTGGCGAGCGCGGCGAAGGCGACGCGCGGTCCGGGAGCGAGAGGCGGGCTCACTCGTCCTGGGGCGCGGCGGGGCGCGCTTGGCGCGCCTTCTGCGCCAGCGCGCCGCCCGGCAGCGGTCGGGCCGGCGCGGCGGCAGCGCGCGGATCCAGCAGGTCTTCGATGGCGCGCTCGATGTCGCGCGGCTCGGAGGCGTAGGCGGGGCTGGCCGCGGCCGGTCCCAGCCAGCGCGCGCTGATCATCCAGCCGGCGCCGAGCACGAGCATGAGAGCCGCGGCGAGGCTCCAGAGGCGCAGGGCGCGATCGAGGGTGCGCGCTTCTTGCGCGACGGCAGCGTTGAGCCGCTGGCGCATCCGCGTCAAACGCTCGGGCGCGAGCGCCTCGGGCTGCAAGGCCTGCAAGTCTTCGCGCAGGCCGCGCCACTCCTGCAGTTGGGCGCGCGCCGCGGGGTCGTCGAGCAGACGG
>CAZDMB010000245.1:0-3643 GCA_964506175.1 uncultured Planctomycetales bacterium
GCCGCGAGCCGGACCGCCTCGAGCCCTACCTGGCGCTCGAGGCCTGGGGAGCCCGGCTGGATCCGGTGCCGCGCGAGTTGCCGCACGACCAGCGCGTGGACTGGCTGTGGAAGCAGGTGTGGCGAGGCCAGTGGCACGAAACCGTCCTCGCCGGGGCGCGCCTGCGCGAGGAAGTGAGCGGGGCCTTCCAACCGTACGTCGGCCAAACCGTCGGCATCGCCGATCTGCGCAAGGCCCTGCGGCGCTCCACGCCGCAGCATCGCCGCGCCGCGGCCCTGGTCGCCGGCAAGCAGCAGGAATTCTCGATGCGCGAGAGTTTCCTGGTGATGTCGCTGCTGGAGACGAACGACGCCGCGCGCGACGGCGCTTGCTGGGCGGCGAACCAGATCCACCCGCACGCCGCCCGCAGTTACTGGGCGCGCAATCTGGCCCGCGGCGAGGGCTCCCTGCGCGAGCGGGCCGCCTTGGCGCTCGGCCACAACGCCGGCGCCGAGGGACTGAAGGTGCTGGTGCACGTGCTCGCGGCGCACGACCGCCACGTCGCCGAGCGCTTCTCCTTCGCCGGCCGCGTGATCTGGGTGGTGGCAGAGGCGGACAGCACGGTGCGCAGCGTGCAGGATTTCCTGCGTCCGCGTCAGGAGCTGGACGTGCGCACCTATCCGACCGATCGCGAATACCTCGATCTCGGCTCGACTTTCGAGGTCACCAAGTACAAGGACGATCTGACGAAGGCGCTGCTGGACGCCCTGGACCTGTGGGCGGGCGAGCGCACCGGCCGCAGTTGCGACGACTGGCTTGCGTGGTACCAGGAGAACTACACCAGCGAGAAGAAATGATGAACGCCGCCCTGTTCGCCCTTTGGTGCGCCGCGTCCCAGCAGATCGCGGTGCTGGATTCCGGCGCGCGCATCGAGTGCGTCCGCGCGCCGCAGCTGGGCGCGCGCAACCTGGAAACCGCGTGGGGCGCCTGCGACGCCACGCGCGATCCGGTGGTCGCCGTGGCGGACGCCGCGGAGGAGCGCGCCGCGCTCGCGCCGCTCCGCGCGCTCGACTACGCGGCTTGGGTGCGGCGCTCCGCCGAACGCGGACACCTGTCGGCGCTGCTCGCGGAGCAGCCGCGCGGCGCCGCGCGCCTGGCGTGGCTGGACGCCTTGGCCGGGATCGGCGCGCGCCTCGATCCCCTGCCCGCGGACACGCCGCGCGACGAGCGCGTCGCCGAACTGTGGAAGCGCCTGCTGCGCGCGGAGGACGGCCCGCGGGCGCTGCTGTGCGGGCGCCTCGAGACCGAGATCAGCGATGCTTCGACCGCGTCGAACGATCGCCGCCTGGGCCTGGCGGACCTGCGGCGCGCGCTCCGCGACCGCGACGCCGGCCAGCGCTGGGCGGCGGCGCGCCTGGCGCTACGCCAACGCGAGATGAGCATGGAGCATGCCTTGCTCGAGGCCAGCCTCGCCGACGACGACGCGGCGGCACGCACGGCGGCCGCGGCCGCGCTCCACGGCCTGGAGCCGGAGTACTCGCTCGGGTGGTGGACCCTGGGCATGTGGCGCGAGCGCGGCACCGAGGCGCGGGTGCGCGCCATCGGCAACTTGCAGGCGCATGGCAAAGGCAATCCCTACGTCGTCAAAGCCCTGGTGATGGGGTTGAGCGCGGCCGGCTACCGCGCTCCCGGCTCCTACGCCTTCTTCGGGCGCCAAGTCACGGTGGTCACCGACTTCGACGTCGAGGTGGCCCTCGGCGCGGCCATCGCCGATCCGAAGGTGTCCACCATCACCGAGGGCTCCGTCTTGCACGTGCGCATCTTCGGCGAGACCGTCGCCGGCGCCATGCGCGTGGCGCTGCAAGACCTGACCGGCGCCGATCCCGGCCCCAGCGCCAAGGAATGGCAGGCGTGGATGCAGGCGAACCTGCCCGAGGTGGCGAAAGCGGACTGAAGGATCTTGCGGGACGGGCCCGCATCGGCGAAGATTCGGGAATGGACCGCCTTGGTCCCCCCGCCGTCCTGGCCCTGGAGGATGGCAGCGTGTTTCGCGGGCGCAGCGTCGGCGCCCCCGGCCGCCGCGCTTTCGAGTTGGTGTTCAACACCTCGATGACCGGCTACCAGGAGATCCTCACCGATCCCTCCTACTGCGGCCAGGCGGTCCTCATGACCTATCCGCAGATCGGCAACTACGGCTGCGACCCGGCCTTCGACGAGTCGGACCGCTGCTGGGCCGAAGCCTTCGTGATGCGGCAGCTGACGCCGCGCACCTCCTCCTGGCAATCCAAGGAACCGCTCGGCGACTACTTGGGCCGAAACGGCGTCGTCGCCATGGACGGCGTGGACACGCGCGAGATCACGCTGCGTCTGCGGGCCGAAGGCGCGCTGCGCGGCGTCCTGAGCACGCAAGGCGAGGACCCGGCGGCGCTGGTGGCGGCGGCGCGCGCGCATCCGACGCTCGACGGGCTCGACTTGACCGGCCGCGTGAGTTGCCGCCAAGCCTACGCCTGGACCGAGGGCATGCCGGATGCACGCAGTTGGCAGCCGGGCAAGCTGGCGCCGGACGCGCTGCCGCTCCTCTGCTACGACTTCGGCATCAAGCGGAACATCCTGCGCAATCTCGTCAGCGCCGGCTTCGCCCCGACCGTGGTGCCCTCCACCACCACCGCGGAAGAGGCGCTCGCGCGCGCGCCCGCCGCCGTGTTCCTGTCCAACGGACCCGGCGATCCGGCCGCCGTGGCGCACGCCCACCGCGCGGCGCGCGCCATCGCCGCCGCCGGCGTGCCGATCTTCGGCATCTGCCTCGGCCACCAGATCCTCGGCCTGGCCTTCGGCGGCCGCACCTTCAAGATGAAGTTCGGCCACCACGGCGCCAATCACCCGGTGCTGGAGCAGGCGAGCGGGCGGGTGGACATCGCCTCGCACAATCACGGCTTCGCGGTGGATCCGGACAGCCTGGAGGGCACCGGCCTCGAGGTCACGCACTGGAACGCCAACGACGGCACCGTGGCCGGCCTGCGCCATCGCGAGTTGCCCGTGTTCAGCGTGCAGTACCACCCCGAGGCTGGGCCTGGCCCGCACGACCCGCGCCACCTGTTTGCGCGGTTCCACCGCATGGCGCTCGCGCGCGCGCCGCTGCCTGCCGGCGTGGCGCTCTAGCCGTTAGGGAGTCACGGTCAGGAAGACCGCCGCCGAAGACAGGCGCGGCTGGCCGGGCGCGGTCTCGCTGATCGCGGCGAACTTGAGCGTGCGGCCGGCGAAGGCCGCGAGCGCGTTCGGCGGGAGCGTGGCCGTCACGAGAGCGTTACCGTTGGCGTCGAGAGTGCCGGTGGGGAAATCGAAGATGGGCGGCGGGGCGGTCACCATCCTCTGCAGGAGCGCGGTCCAGACGAGCGGGATGTCGACGCCGTGGACGCTCATGCTGCCGGGGAGGTCGTCCGAGGCCAGCAGGCGGTAGAAAAGCCCGCCTTCGCTGGACGGGAAGTCCAGGCGGAAGCGAATCGTGCCGCCGGACGATGCGGAGACCTCGCGCGCGTCGGATCGGAGAAAACGATCGAAGGTAAACAGGTATGAGACACCGGCGCCGAACACCCCGCCGGCGTTTTCCGCCACATCTGCGGTGAGGAGTTCCACGCCGCCGTCGCCGTCCACGTCGGCTCCGAAG
>CAZDMB010000246.1:0-3516 GCA_964506175.1 uncultured Planctomycetales bacterium
AAGGAGCCGAGCCATCGGGCAGCCCGGCATTCTAGGCGCCTCCCCTCAGGACGGGTAGGTCTGCGACTTGGCGGCGGATCCGGGCGCGGGACGGCCGCCGAACCAATGCGCGCCCCGTTCACCCAGGCTGCGCAGCAGGGAATAGAGCAGCGGCACCGACCACAGGGTGAAGAAGGTGGACACCGTGATGCCGGCGCAGACGCCGATGGAAAGGCCTTGGAAGGAAAAACCCTCGCCGCTCGGTTCGCTCAGGGCGACGGGCAGCAGGCCGCACACCGTCGTGAGGGCGGTGATGACGACGGGGCGCAGGCGGTCCTCCACGGCGCGCAGGATCGCTTCGTCGCGCCCGGCGCCGGCGCGCTCGTGCTGCAGGATGCGGTCGATCAGCACGATGCCGTTGTTCACCACCACGCCGGACAAGACCGCCAGAGCCATGACCTCGAGCACCCCGATGGGAGTGTTGCTCAACTTGTAGGCCCAGAAGGCGCCGACGATGCCGAAGGGCACGGTCAGGATCGAGCACAGCGGCAGGATGAGCGAGTTGAACAGCACGCCCATGAGCAGGAACACCAGGGCGAGGGCCAGCAGCAGGCCGCGCGTCAACTCCTGGTTCTGCCGCTGGAATTCCTCCCAGCCGCCGTCCTGCGACCAGCGATAGCCTTCCGGCATCTCCACGCCGGCCATCAGCTTCTCGACCGCCTGGTAATTGCGCTTGATGTCGGTGCCGCCGGTGCGCAGGCCGATGCTGTCGCTGATGCGGCCGTTGCGCCGCACGATCACGCTGCTCGAGCGCGCGCCGGCGAAGCGGGCGAAGGAGGCCAGCGGGATCTGGCCGGAAATCGTGCCGACGACCATGTCGGTGAGGGTCGAGCGGTCGGGATCGCCGGGCTCGTCGTACTCGATGATGATCGGGATGTCGGAGCGCGGCGTCTGGAAGCGCGAAATCATGAAGCCGCGCAGGTTCCATTCGATGTTGCCGAGCACGTCGCGGCTGGTTAGGCCGACACGCTGCATCGCCTCGCGGTCGAGCTGCACCGTGACCTCGCGCGCCAGGTCGTCCTGCTTGCTCACCTCCTCGAAGTTCGGATCGGCGGCCGCGGCGGCGCGCACGCCCTCGAGCAATTCGGTGACCACGGTGCTGTCCGGGCCTTCGATGCGCACGCGCGTCCAGCGGTTGTCCTGGCTGGCGCGACGGTCGAACTGGCGGCCGAAGCGGTAGAGGATGGTCGAGCGCTTGGGCAGATTGTTCTCCAGCCACAGGAGCATCTCCTCCTGTTTGTCCGGATGCATCGGCTTGTCCGGCCAGAACATCATTTGCCCGCCCTTGCCGTCGAAAGCGACGCCGGCCATCACCCCGGGGTAGCGCGTCCGGAATTCCGCGCCGCCGAGCACGGCTTCGATCGTTTCCACTTCGGCGAGCGCGAGATCGAGGTTCTGATTGACGCGCAGCTCGAAGTTCGCCTCCGTCTGGCCGCCGCCGGGACCGCCGCCCTGCTCGCTGAAGCCGTTGTTGGCGCACGCCACCGGCAGCGACGCCAGCACCAGCACGCCGGCGCAAGAGGCGGCGAAGCGGTGGCGCAGGGACCAGCCGAGCGAGGCGCGCAGCGTGCGGCTGACGACCGCCGGCAGGTGGCCGCCCGCGTGCCGCGCGGCGGAGCGCGCGCCGCGATGCTGCAGGTAGCGCGCCGCCACCGGCACCATCACGATCGCGATCACCAGCGAGGCGATCAGCGCCACGCACAGCGGTCCGCCGATCGCCAGGCTGAAGACGCGCGAGTTGCGGTCTTCGGTCAGGAACATGAACGGCAGGAACACGGCGATGGTGGTCGCGGTCGAGGTCACGATCGCGAGCATCACTTCGGACGGGCCCTCGGTGACCGAGCGCAGCGTGTCGTCGCCTTGCTCGCGCCGGCGGAAGATGGATTCCGCCACCACCACGGCGCAGTCCACCAGCATGCCGACGCTGATGGTGATTCCCATCATCGTCAGGAGATTGAGCGAATCGCCGGTGAAGTACAGCCAGGCCAGGGTGATGAGCACCGCGAACGGGATGCTCAGGGTGATCAGCAGGGTGTACGACAAGCGCCGCAGGAACAGCCACAGGATGCCGACGGCGATCAAGCCGCCAATCGCGGTGTCGCGCACGAGATCGCTGATGGCCGTGCCGACGAGCTTGCCCTGGTTGAAGTAGGTGACGTACTTGATGTCGGCGAGGCGCGGATCCTTCGGCAGCTCCTCGTCGAAAACGCGCTGCAGCTCGGCGCAGAGCGCGAAGGTGTTGGCGGAGGTTTCCTTGCGGATCGCCATGGACAAGGTGAAGCTCCCGTCCACGCGGAAGTAGAAGTCGGGAACGCTGCGCACCTGTTCGACGCGGCCGACGTCCTTGATCAGCAAGCCCGGCCGGATCGGGAAATCTTCGATCTCCGCGAGCGTGTGGAAACTGCCGTCCACCCGCACGAGGAAGCGCGCGCCGGCGTCTTCCAGGTCGCCGGCGGGGCCGGAGAGGTTGTCCCCCTGGAGCCGGCGCACGAGTTCGCCGACGTCGACGCGGTTTGCGACCACGCGATCTTCGTCCAGCCAGATGCGCACGCTCGCGGGCTCCAGGCCCCAGGTCGCGACTTGCGCCACGCCGTCCACCGCCTCCAGGCGCGGCACCAGCACGTCCGACACGAGGTCCTGGGCTTCTTCGCGCGCCATGCCGGCGGGCACCTTCAGCGCCGTCCACATGATGGGCATCGCGCTCGGATCCCAGCGGAAGACCTGCAGGCGGTCCACCTCGGGCGGCAGCGCCGGGCGCGCGCGCTCCAGGCGGTCGGCAACCTCGGCGTAAGCCAGGTCCATGTCGACGGTGCCTGGGAACTGCACGTTGATCTCCGCCGTGCCCGGCGAGGCGATCGCGAGGATCTCCTCGACGCCCTGGACCGAGCGCAACTCCCGCTCGATCGGCTTCAGCACGCGCTCCTCGATCTCCGAGGGCAAGGCGCCTTCCCAATTGGCGCTCACGTTGATGCCGGTCTCGGAGAGCCCGCCGGGCACGAGTTCGATCGGGATGCGGCCGGCCGCGATCCACGCCATGCCCGTGAGCGCCAGCGTCACCATCAGCACCGCGACCGGGCGGGTCACCAGCGCGCGGAAGAAGCGGACGGTGCCGGGATTCGGCGCGGGCTCCTTCATGCGGCGTGCGCGGCGGCGGCGCGGCTTTGCTGCTGATCCAATCCGGTGAGCGCGAGCAGGCGATAGCCCACCGGGATCACCACCAGGGTGAGGAGCGTGGAGGAGGCCAAGCCGGCGATCACCACCACCGCCATCGGCGCGCGCAACTCCATGCCTTCGCTGGCCCCGAACCAGCCGGTCATCGGCAACATGCCGAGCACGGTCGTGACCGTGGTCGCCCGCGCAGCGTTCTACGGCAAGGTCGTCTCCATCAAGGTCGACCTGATCACCGTCAACGCGCTCACCTCGACCAGCAACAACATGACCGACACCGTCTGCTACACCACCAACAGCCTGTGGCGG
>CAZDMB010000247.1:0-3508 GCA_964506175.1 uncultured Planctomycetales bacterium
AGCAGCCGGTCGAATTTGAGGATCGGCTTGTCGTAGAAGGCGACGAGATCCAGGTCTTCGGGCCGGATGCCGGCCTCCTGCAGGCAATACTCGATCGCCTTGACCGGGAAATTGTGATCGTGCTTCTTGCGCGTGAAACGCTCTTCCTGGGCGGCGGCGACGAGCACGCCGTCGCGCACCAGACAGGCGGCGCTGTCGTGGTAGAAGGCTGAAATGCCGAGAATGTTCACGATGACGCGCGCCTCGAGCGCAATTATAGCAGGGCACCTCGGCGGGCGTCCGGCAAGCGGTCAGGACGGCGTGGCGAGCGCGGCGCCGCGCGCGCGCGCGCGCGGCGGAGCGTCCGCGCGCATCCCGCGATAGGCCTCGACGCCCATCAGCACGGTCTCCGTGAGCACGCCGGAGTAGCCGAAGTGACACGTGGTCGTTCCGCGCGTGCGGCAAGCGTCGAGCCATTCCTTGTGATGGCCTTTGGAGGAAGGAATGACCGCCGGCGGGCGCGCATAGTCGGCGAATTTCGCCGCCGGCAGGAGTGCCAGGCGATCGTAGTCGGCGAGGAGCATGCCATCCGCGCCGACGAACAGCGTGCCATCGCCCCACTCGGGCAGCAGTCCCTGGGCGAACTGGGGCGGGCGCAGGCCGCCGTCGTGCCACCACAGTTCGAGCGCCGGCAGGCGCGTGCCGTCGGATGCGGCGCGCGCGGCGAAGGACCAGCGCACGCGCACCTGCGGCGGCGCCGTCTCCGGATGCGGCGGCGGCCCCTCCACCCCCACGGCTTGCGGCCGCTGCAACTCGAGCGCCCAGAAGGGCAGGTCGAGGTGATGGCAGCCCATGTCGCCGAGCGTGCCGGTGCCGAAATCCCAGAAGCGCCGCCAACCGGCCGGGTGATAGGTCGGGTGGTACGGCCGCGGCGGCGCCGTGCCGAGCCAGAGCTTCCAATCCAGCGTGTCCGGCACCGGCGGCGTCTCCTGCGGCCGCTCGCCGCCGCCCCACGCCTTGCCCACCCAGCAATGCGCCTCGCGCACGGCGCCGATCGCGCCCGCGCGAATCAACTCGACGACGCGGCGGTAGTTGTCGCCGGCGTGGATCTGGGTGCCCATCTGTGTCACGGCGCCGTGCCACGCCGTGGCCTCGACGATGGCGCGCGCTTCCGCCACCGTGTGCGTGAGCGGCTTCTCACAGTAGACGTCGAGGCCGGCGCGCAGCGCGGCCAGGGTCGCGGGCGCGTGCGTGTGGTCCGGCGTGCTGATGACGGCGGCGTCCAGCGGCACCTTGGCCAGCATCTCGTGATAGTCGCGGAACAGCGCGGCCCCGGGGAAGGCGGCCGCCGCCGCCGCCAGGTTGTTCGCGTCCACGTCGCACAGCGCGGCGATGGTTTCCCCGGGCGCGACGCCGTGCAGGTTGTCCCAGCCGCGTCCGCCCACGCCGATCACTCCGAGCGCCAGCGGGCCTTCCTTCGGCGCCTTCGGCGGCGGTCGGCGGCCTTGCAGCTGGCAGGAGGTGAGCGCGGCGGCGGCCGCGGCGGCGCCGGTCAGGCCGAGGAACTCGCGGCGGGAGGTGCGGGTCATGGCACCAGCGTAGAGCCGCCCACCAGCACGGAAGTCATGCCGATCGAGCCGAGCACGACGCGGTCGGTGGCCAGCGCCAGCGCCTCGCCGGGGGCGCGCGCGCCAAGGATCGGCAGCACGGGGAGGTAGTGCTCGCGCGTGGGCACGGCGAGCCGGGCCGCGGGGCCGAGGGAACCCCAGTCGGCGAGCGCCGCGGCATCGCCGGCCAGCAGAAGGGGCCGCAGGCGCGCCGCGAACTCCTCGGCCCACGGCAGGCCGCCGGGCGCGCGCCAGGCGATCGTGCCGAGGTTGTGCACGAGATTGCCGCTGCCGAGCAGCAGGACCCCTTCCGCCCGCAGCGGCGCGAGGAGCGCGCCGAGGGCGAGGAAGTCCGGCGCGCCGCGTCCGCGGTCAAGACTGAGTTGCAGCACGGGCACCTCCGCCGCCGGCCACATGCGGCACAGCAGCGACCAGGCGCCGTGATCGAGGCCGCGCTCGGCGTCCACCTTCGCCCCGGTCAAGGCGGCGACGCGCGCCGCCAGCGCCGGCGCGCCGGGCGCCGGATAGCGCACGCGAAAGAGCTCCTCCGGAAAGCCGTAGAAATCATGAATGGTTGCGGGAGCGGCGGCGCCGGTGACGAAGAGACCGTCCGTCTCCCAGTGCGCGGAGAGGCACAGCACCGCGGCGGGGCGGCCGAGCCGCCGCCCGAAATGCGCCCAGGCGCGCGCGAACTCGTTGTCCTCCACGGCGTTCAGCGGCGAGCCGTGGCCGAGGAACAGCGCGGGCGTGCGGGGGTTCAGGGGCGGCGCAGCGACGCGAGAATGAAGTTGCGCACGTCGCGCTGCAGCGCGGCGAGGCATTCATGATTGATGTACATCATGTGGCCGGCCTCGTAGTAGGCGAACTGGACGCGGTCGCGTACCACGCCGGAGCGCGCCAGGCTGAACTCCGCGCCGAAGAAGGGCGTGGCGAAATCGTAGTAGCCGCAGGCGACGAACACGCGCAGGCCGGCGTTCTGGCGCATGGCGGCGCCGAGGAACGGCGTCACGTTGAAGTAGCTGTTGCCCTCGTTGCCGTCGAGCTTCCAGTCCCAGGGACCGCCCAGTCCGCCGATGATGGAATACTCGCGCTTCAGATCCACGGCGAGTGCCTCGCGCAGGTAGCTGTTGATGGCGGCGGTGTAGGCGCCGTCGATGCCGTAGAAGGACGGGTCTTCCTCCGGCGATTCGCCGGCGGCGTCGAGATCCTGGCCGACGTAGCGCGCGTCCAGCCGTCCGACCGTCAGGCCGCGGTCGCGCAACAACTCCTTCTGGAAGCGGTCGGGGCGGATGCGCAGGTCGTTTTGTTCGACGTAGGCCTCGGACAGGCCCGTCAGGCGCGCGAGTTCCGCGCGCACGGCGGCGCGCTCTTCGGCCGGGAGCGCCGAGCCGAGCATCAGCGCCTGCGCGTAGCGGCCCAGCGCGAACTCCCGCGCCGCGGCGACGTGCTCGGCCAGACTGCGGCCGGCGCCGGCGCGCTTGTGGTACCACGCGGTGGCCGCCATCGTCGGCATCTGCGTGATGTTGGGGAGTTCGTTGCCGGTGGCGTTCTCGACGATCGAGAAGTCGAGGATCGTGGAGATCAGGATGATGCCGTTGAGGGCGACGTCGTCGCTGCGCCCCTCCAGTTCGCGCGCGACGGCCGCCGAGCGCGTGGTGCCGTAGCTCTCGCCGCCGATGAACTTGGGCGAGTTCCAGCGGCGGTTGTCGGAGATCCAGCGGCGGATGAAGCGCGCGATCGCGCGCGCGTCCTGACGCACGCCGTAGAACTGGCTCGCGGGCGTGTCGCCGTTTCAGGGTGCGGAAGCCGCGATCGGTGCGGTCGTTGCGCTGTCGTTCTTCGGCTACTTCGCAGCGCGCCAGCAGCATGCGCTGCAGCCGTTGGTGCGTGGCAGCGGCGAGCAGCGCCACGTCGACATGCCG
>CAZDMB010000248.1:0-3487 GCA_964506175.1 uncultured Planctomycetales bacterium
TCGCTCACCAGCTTGCCATTCTTGAGGTTGAAGGCGCCGTAGTAGTCGCCGTGGCCCTCGTCGAACCAGCGATGCGCTTCGGCCTCGTGGAACAGGAAGTGGCAGTACTGGTGGAAGCCCTCGTGGGTCATGACCGCGTTGGTGAATTCTTCACCGCTGTCGGGATCGAAATAGAGCACGAGTTCGATCGTGCTGGGGTTGAACCATCCGGCCACGCCGCCGCCGGTCTTGCCGTATTTGTGAAACTCGTCCTCGGAGGCGCAGATGCGCACGACGGAGACGCCGGTGATCGGCTCGGAGGGCGGGAAATCCTCCTCGAACAGGTCGCGCGAGGCCTCCAACCGCTTGATGACGCCGTTGATCTTCTTCGGATCGTCCACGTTGGTCTTGATGAGGAAGCGCTTGGAGGGCGTCTCCACCAGCCGCCAACCCGGCGTCTGGGCGACCTCGTTCTGATGAAATTTGACGAAGTCGGCGTACGAGGTGGTGTCGTCCAGGCTCGCGACCTCGCCCTCTTCGGCTTCGCCCAGGCGCAGCGACTTCATGGACTTCTCGACCGCCTTCTGCCAATCCTTGCGGACCTCGTTGGGGTAGTCCCACAGGAAGAAGAAGCGCGCGTCGGCCAAGGACAGCACCCAGCAGTCGTAGACCACGTCCACGCCGATGCCGTTGCCGGACACGGTGTAGGTGGGATAGATCTCGTGGTGCAAGGTCAGGCTCTTCAGCACCTTGACTTCTTCGACCTCAGGTTTGACTTCATTGAACTCGGTCTCGCGCAGCGTGGCGCCGGAAAAGCGCAGCACGATGTCGCGCACGCCCGTCTCCTTGCCCTTCTCGCGATTCACGCCGCCGCGCAGGTCGCCGCCGCCGCCGTCGGTCTCCGCCTTGGGCGGGTCCACCCGCACCACCACCAGGCCGGGGGTGTACTCCGGCCGCTGGTTGCCCTCGACCTTCACGTAGACGCCGCGCTCGGCGTCCAACTGGGCGACGACGCCGGCGCCCGCCTCTTCCGGCCGCACCGGCACGTCGAGCCAGGCGGCGAGCGGCTTGAACTTGAAGCCGTAGGCCGGAAACTCCCGGTACTTGACCCCGGGCTTCTGCGCCCAGGCGGGCGCGGCGCTGCTGGCCAGGACGAAGGCCCAGACGAAAAGGAGGCGCATCAGTCGCATTGCTGGAAGGAGAACGCTCGAGACCGCCCGATCCTAGAGAAAAATGCGCATCCCGGCCAGGGCCGAATCACGCGGGGGGCTGCGGACGCACCAGGCGCACCTTGGCGGGGCGCAGGATGCGCCGGCCGATGCGGCAGCCGCGGGCGAGCACATCCAGGCGCGGAGCTTCCAGGCCGGTTTCCTGGAGCACCTCGACCGCTTCGTGCTCGGCCGGATCGAACGCGGCGCCCGCATCGGGGACGATGAAGTGCACGCCATGAAGGGTCAGCACCGCGTCGAGAGCTTGGCGGATGGCGGTCACCCCGGTCACGAAGGCGGCGCCGCCCTCCACTTGTTGCATCCCGGCCGGCACCTGCGCCAGCGCGGCGGCGAAGTAATCGTCCACGCGCAGGAGGTCCTCCAACAGGCCCTCCAGGCGCTGCACCGTTCGTTCCTCCACCTCTTGGGCGGCGCGCCGCCGCAGGTTCTGCAGATCGGCGAGCGTGCGCAGGTACTGATCACGCCAGTACTCGGGCGTCGACTCGGGCGCCGGCGCCTCCGCGCCGTCCGCCGCCGCCGTCTCCGGCGCGGACATCGGCTCGGCCAGATCCGCCTCGTCGCCGGATTCGGGCCGGCCCTTGCGCGTCTTCTTGTTGCTCATGCTTCCTCGTGGGCGCCGCGCGCATCCTTCTCGATCTCGAACAGGCGCTTGACCAGGCTCTTCTGCTCGCGGTTGAGCTTCTCCGGCACGGCCACGTAGACGCGCACGAGCAGATCGCCGCGCGCGCCGCCATGCAGCGGGGGCAAGCCCTGGCCGCGGATGCGGAAGAGTTTTCCCGTGGGCGTGCCTGCCGGGACGGTCATGCGCGCGTCGCCTTCCAAGGTGGGCACGCGCATGCGGTCGCCGAGCGTGGCCTGCGGCCAGGAGATCGGCACCTCGACGTAGAGGTCCTGTCCTTGGCGATGAAAGCCGGCCTTCTCCTTGACGCGCACCTCGACGAACAGGTCGCCGGGGGGCCCGCCCGCCTGGCCGGCCTCGCCTTCCCCGGCGAGGCGGATCTGCGCGCCGCTCTCGATTCCCGCGGGGATCTTGACCCGCAGTTCCCGCGGCCGGAGCTGCCGGCCGTCCCCGCTGCATTCCTTGCACGGCTTGCGCACGATGCTGCCCAGACCCGAGCAGCGCGGACAGGCGGCGCGAACCGCGAAGAAACCCTGCTGCTGCTGGACCACGCCGCGGCCGCGGCAAGTGGGGCAGGATTCGCGCGCGCTGCCGGCCTCGGCGCCCGTTCCGTGGCAGGCGGCGCAGGCCTCCGCGCGCTTGATGGCGAGCGTGCGCTCGGCGCCGTGGAGCAACTCCGCCATCTCGATCTCGACCGCGGCGCGCAGCGAGCGTCCGCGTCCGGGACCGGCGCGCTGGGAACCGCCGCCGAATCCGCCGAACAACGTCTCGAAAATCGAGCCGCTCGCGCCCGCGCCGCTGAAGATGTCCGCGAACTGCTGCAGGATGTCGTCGTAGTCCACCTGCACGCCGCCGGCGCCCTGCGGGCCGGCGCCGACGCCGGCATGGCCGAAGCGGTCGTACTTGGCGCGCTTGTCCGCGTCGGACAGCACCGCGTAGGCCTCGGTGGCCTCCTTGAATTTCTCCGACGCGCCCGCCTCCTTGTTGCGGTCGGGATGGAACTTCAGCGCGAGCTTGCGGTAGGCGGACTTGATGTCCGCCTCCTGCGCATCGCGCGGGACGCCGAGGATCTCGTAGTAGTCGCGCTGGGCCACCTGGCCGGAATCCTACGCCACCGCGCCCGCCACCGGCTCCTTGGCGTCGTCTTTGTAGTCGGCGACGAGAGTGTTGGTGGTGAGCAGCAGGCCGGCGATCGAAGCCGCGTTCTGCAGCGCCGCGCGCACGACTTTCGCCGGATCGAGCACGCCGGACTTGCCCATGTCCTCGTACTCGCCGGTCATCGCGTTGAAGCCGTTCCAGCCCTTGCGGTCGAGGATCTCCTCGACGACGAGGCTGCCGTCGAAGCCGGCGTTGTCGGCGATGAGGCGCGCGGGCGACTTGAGCGCGCGCAGCACCACGTCCGCGCCCAGCTTGGCGTCGCCGACGGCGGCCTTCTGGGCCGCCTCCACGGCGCTGATGGCGCGCAGCAGCGCGGTGCCGCCGCCCGGCACCACGCCTTCCTCGCGCGCGGCGCGGGTGGCGTGGAGCGCGTCGTCCACGCGGTCCTTGCGCTCCTTGAGCTCGCTCTCGGTGGCGGCGCCGACCTTGATCACGGCCACGCCGCCCGCCAGCTTGGCCAGGCGTTCCTCGAGCTTCTCGCGGTCGTAGTCGCTGGTGGTGC
>CAZDMB010000249.1:0-3450 GCA_964506175.1 uncultured Planctomycetales bacterium
GTCGGCCTCGCTGTAGCCCTCGCCCTCGTCGCATTGCACCGCCTTCAGGTAGGCGACTGCGCGTTCGATGACGGGGGCGTCCTGCGTTCGTCCGCCGGCGCGTAGCGCGCCGATCGCCACGGAAGTGGTGTACACCGCCACCCGTCCCGCCTGGATCGAGCCGTCCGGCTGCTGCAGGCTCACGAGCCAGTCGAGCACCGGCGTGACGGCGGCGCGCCGGTCGGCGCGGGAAGACCCGAGCACCGCCTTCGCCGCGATGGCGCTGACACCCGGCTCGGGCGCGCCGAAGTAGTGCCACAAGCCGTCGGCCTCGCGCGCGCCGAGCAGGAAGTCCACGCCCCGCTCGTACGCGGCGCCGGCGTCCACTGCGGAAGCCGCCGGCTTCTTGGCGAGCGAACGCACGATCGCGGCGCGGGCGGCGGAGGCGATGGCCTGCGAGATGCCGGTTTCGGGCGTGATCGTCAGGAGAATTTCGCTGGCGCTGCGCGCTTCGGCGGCGCCGAGGGCGCGGCGCGGCAGCTCGGCGCGCGTCCAGCCGCGGCGCGCCAAGATTTCGTCGGCGCTCGCTTGGTAGAGGCTGACGTGCGCGTGGGCGAAGGCCAGCGCCACGCGCGCTTCGACCGCCTCGTCGCCGGCGGCTTCGCCCTTGTTCCGGGCCAGCCACGCGGCGGCGTCGCGGAAGAAGGGGCCGTCGTCCACGCGGTAGGCGCGCGGGGAGAGGGCCAGCGCGATCAGGGCGTTGGCGGTGTCCTCGATGCCGTCGCCGTAGTGGCCGTCGGCGGCCTGCGTCGTGCGCACGTGCGCGAGGACTTCGTCGAACAGATCCTTCTCGGAAGGAGCCTGCGCGGCCAGCAGAGTGAATGCGATGGTCAGGTGCAACATGCGGAGTTTCCTACAGGGTCAACGCGCCGGGGCGTCCCCGGTTCGGCCGGGCGATCGCGGCCTGCTCGATGGCTTCGGCCGCCCGAGCGGCGGCGCCGGGCGCCGCATGCGCCGCGCGCAGGCTGCGCAAGGCGGAGCGGACCTCGGTCGCGCGGGCGGGTTCGAGCAACTCGTGGAGGCGTTCCGCGAGTTCCGCGGGGGGGCATTCTACGCCGACGACCTCGGGCAGCAGCGCCCGTCCGGCCATGAGGTTGGCTCCGGCGATCTGGGGCACGGTCAGGGCGTGGCGCGCATACCAGCCGCCGAAGCGCGAGCGGATGCGATAGACGATGACGGTGGGTACGCCGCAAAGCGCCACCTCCAGGCTGGCCGTGCCGCTGACGGCCCAGGCCCCGGCGAGAACGGGCAGGATCCGGTGGAAGCAGCCGGGAGCCTCGAGCACGGGGACGGGCGAGGCCTGCAGCAGCGCGCGGATCTGCGGCCAGACTTCGGCGCGCAGATGCGGCAGGACGAAGCGCGCCTCCGGCCGGCGCGCGCGCAGGAGCGCCGCCGCGTGCAGCATGCCGGGAAGGTTCTCGCGAATCTCGCGGCGCCGGCTGCCCGGCAGGATGCCGATCCAAGGCCCGCCGGCGGACGCCAGTTCGGCCGGTGCGGGCCTCTCGTCGGCGCCGGCCTCCGCCAGCGCGTCGCCGAGCGGATGTCCGACGTAGCGCGCCTGCGCGCCGCGGCGCGCGAGCCAATCGCGCTCGAAGGGAAGAATCGTCAGGAGCGCGCGCGCGCGGCGGAAATCGCGCACGCGCCACGGCGCCCAGGCCCACAACTGCGGCGCGACGTAATCCACCACCGGCAGCCCGCGACGCGCGGCGAGGCGCAGGAGCACGCGGTTCAAGCCCGGATAGTCGACGAGCACCACCGCGTCCGGAGGATCCGCGCGGATCTCCCGGGCGAAGCGGTGCACGCAGCCGGCGAAGAGCGGCAGCTGTGCGGCGACGTCGCGGACGCCCATCACGTTCAGATCGGCGAGCGGCTGCCACACGTCCATGCCTTCGGCGGCGAGCCGCGCGCCGCCGAATCCGCGCACGCGCAGGCCGGGGTGACGCGCGCGGAGCGCCCGCAGCAGGCGCACGGCGTGTGCCTCGCCAGAGGCGTCGCCGCAGGACAGCACCAGGTTGCGCAGCGCCACCGCCGGACGCTCGCCGCCGGCGCTTGCGCTCTCCGGCAGAACGTCGCGCGCCAGTTCCGCGTATTCGCGCAGCGCCCGCTGGCGTCCGGTGAGCGCCCACCCCTGGCGGGGCAGCGCCAGCAAGAGATCCAGCGCGCCGGAGCCGCATTCACGCAGGAGGTCGAACTTCGCTGCTAGCATCGGCGCATGACGGGATCATCAGCCGGCGAACCGTGCGTGTCGCTGCGGCTCAAGTCCGACCAGTTCGGTCGCGTGGACCGCGTGGATTCTAGCGACGGGATGCGGGTGGTTCGTGATCTTGCGGCGGCGCGCTGGTGGTTGCGCCCGCTGGCGCGACGTCTGGCGCGGCGCGAGGCGCGCGCCCTGCGCGCGCTGACCGGCCTCGAGGGCTTTCCGCCGCTGCTCGGCCTGAGTCGCAATCGCCTGGAGCGCGGCTGGATCGCCGGCGACCCGCTGCAGCGCCGGCCGATGCGGGAACCGCAGTTCTACGACGCCCTCCGGCGCCTGCTGGTGCGCATGCACCGCCGTGGCGTGACGCACAACGACCTGGCCAAGGAGCCCAACGTCCTGGTGCGGGCCGACGGGCGCCCGGCGCTGGTGGATTTCCAGTTGGCGCAGATGCATCGCCGCCGCGGGCGCTGGTTCCGCCTGTGCGCGCGCGAAGACCTGCGTCACGCCCTCAAACACAAGCGGCGCTATTGCGCGGAGCGCCTGACGCGGCGCGAGCGCGCCATCCTGGCCACGCCTTCGCTGCCGGCGCGCGTCTGGCGGATGACCGGCAAACGGGTCTACCTGGCATGGACCAGGGGCGTGCTCGGTTGGGCGGACCGCGAAGGCGCGGGGGACCGCGGCGGCTGACGGCCGGCCTGCCGGCTAGATTTCTCCCATGACGAACTTCTTCCAGCGTTCCTCGAATTCGAACTCGTCCACCTTGCCCCAGGATTCGGCCATCGCCTTGTTCCAGATCTCGAGTTTCTTCTCTTCCGGAAGACGAATGCGCTGGATGGACTCTTGCTTGCGCTGGATGTCGGCTGGATCGGCATTATGTTCCTTCATCTGGTCCAGCTCATCCTGCTGCACCTTGCGCAGCGCGGCCAGCGCGACGGCGTACTCCTCGGAGAGCACGCGGATGTAGCTCGGAATGATCTGCGCGTATTCCTTCTTCCAGTACTTGGCCGACACCTTGCCGCGGGCTCCCTGGCGCAGGAAGTAGATGATGGACCAGGACTCGGCGTAGCAGGAGACGTTGCTCGGCCCTTGCGTCTGCCACTGGCTGTGGTCGTAGCGCAGGTGCGCGGACAGGGGCTTGACCGTGCCGTTCGCGATCATTTCCTTGATCTCCGGCCGCCGGTCCAGCCCGCCGGGCATCTTGTCGTCGCTCACCA
>CAZDMB010000250.1:0-3444 GCA_964506175.1 uncultured Planctomycetales bacterium
CACGTTGGTCACCGCCATGCACGGCCACATGGCCTTCTGGGGCGCCTACGCGATGCTGGTGCTGGCGATGATCTCCTACGTGCTGCCGGAAATGACGGGCAAGGCTCTGCACAAGGGCTGGATCCCTGAGTGGGCGTTCTGGTGCGCCAACATCGGCATGGTCGGCATGACCGGCGCCTTCGCCGTGATGGGCATTGCGCAGGTCTACCTCGAGCGCAAGACCGGCATGGACTTCCTCGACGTGCAGGACGCGCTGAAGGTGCACGCGCTCGGCCTGGTCTGCGCGGCCTCGCTGTTCACCCTGGGCTTCGTGCTGTACCTGATCCACTTCTGCGCCTACGGCTTCGCCGGCAGGACCGCGCCGGCGCCAACCGGCGGCCCGGCGCCCGCGTTTCCGGGCTAGGCTCCGATGAGCAGTCTGCCGCGGCTCCGACCGATGCATCCCGCGCCCCCCTTCTACCAGCCGACCGGCGGCGAGCTTGCCTTGTTCGAGCAGTGCTGGCGCACGCGGCTGCCCCTCCTGCTCAAGGGACCGACCGGCTGCGGCAAGTCGCGCTTCGTTGAACACATGGCGGCGCAGCTCGAGCGTCCCTTGATCACGGTGCCTTGCCACGACGACACCAGCGCCGCGGATCTTCTCGGCCGCTGGCTGGTGCGCGGCGGCGACACGGTGTGGCAGGATGGTCCCGTCGCGCGCGCGGTGCGCGCGGGAGCGATTCTCTACTTCGACGAGATCGCCGAGGCGCGGCCCGACGTGGTCGTGGCGCTGCACCCGCTCACCGACCATCGGCGGCGCCTGCATCTCGACCGTCATGGCGAGGAACTGGAGGCTCCCGCCCAGTTCATGCTGGTGGCGAGTTTCAACCCCGGCTATCAGCGCGGCTGGAAGGAGCTCAAGCCGAGCACTCGGCAGCGCTTCGTCGGCATCTCCTTCGACTATCCGGAGCCGGCGCTCGAGGAGCGGGTGCTGATCGGGGAAACGGGGATCGAACCGGCGCTGGCCAAACGTCTGGTGCGGCTGGCCGGCAAGTTGCGCGCGCTGGACGAACTGGGGCTGGCGGAGAAGGCGAGCACGCGGCTGCTGGTGGCGGCCGCGCACCTGATGCGGGCCGGCGTCCAGCCGCGCGAGGCCTGCCACGCGGCGATCTGCGAACCCTCGAGCGACGAGCCCGACGTGCTCGCGGCGCTGCGCGAGGTGGTGGCGCTGGCCTTCTGATCCGGAGCCGGCGATGACCAGTCCCGCTCCCCGCCGCCGCTCGCCCGAGATCCCGCTCGACTTCGGCGAAGCCCTGTTCGGCGCGTTGTGGCGCCGCTGGCGTCGCCGCCGCGAGGAGCGCAACCTCGAGCCGGAGGCCGCGCGCTACGAGGATCTCGAAGCGCGGCTGCTCGCCGTGGCGCAGGCCTTCGCCGGCGAGCCGCTCGCGCTGCGTCGCGCCGAGGCCGAAGGAGGCGCAGAACGCGGCGTGGTGCTGCTGCCCGCGGCGATCTCGCTGGCGGCGAACCGCGCCGAGAACGAAGCCTTTTTCTACGTGCGCGCGGCGATCAGCGGCGCCCGCTCGCGGGAGCCGCAACGCGGCCCGGCTGAGGTCGTGGCCGAGCTGTGCGCGGCTTCGCCGGGTTTCGCCGCGCGGCACGCGGCGGCCCGCTCCCTCGATTCGGAGGACCCCCCGCGCTGGTTGTGGGGCGGCGCCCTGCGCGGCGCGGACCTCGCCGCCGCGGCGTCCGCGCGCGCCGAACTGGCCGAGCGCTCCGCGCGGCGCGAAGAGGGCGGAATCGCCGCGGACGCGAGCGAGCGAGCCGCCCCGCCGCGCGACCACGTGCGCCGTCTGGCCTTGCCGGATGACGAGGCCAAACAAGACATGCCCCAGCACGCCTTCGAGAAAGTGATGTTCGCCGACAAGTACGGCGGCGGCGCGCGGCGGCTCGACGGCGAGGACGACATGGACGAGCAGGGGGATTCGCTCGACGCGGTGGATCTGCGCGAACTGGTGCGCGGCGGACCGGAGGTCCACTCGGTGTATCGCGCGGAGGTCGGCGAACCGGGAGAGATCCCGGACGTGTCCGGAGTGGAGCCCGGCGAGCGCGGCATTCCCTACGACGAATGGGATCGGCGTCTGGGCGCCTACCGGAGCGGCTGGGTCACGGTGTATCCCGCAGCGATTCCGCACGGCGACGCGGACGCCGGAGCGGAGTTGGCGCGCGCCACCCGCTCCTTGGCTCGCCGCATGTTGCGCCGCCTCGAGCGGGAGCGTCATCAGCGGCGTTGGCTCGACCAGCAGATCGAAGGAAGCGAAATCGACCTTGCCGGCGTGGTGGACGACTTCGCGCGGCGGCGGGCGGGCGATCCGGAGACCGGCCGCGTGTACCGGCACGCGCCGCGCCTCGAGCGCGATCAGGCCACCGTGGTCCTGGTCGACGTCTCGCTCTCCGCCGACTCCTGGGTGGGGGGGAGGCGCGTGCTCGACGCCACCCGCGAAGCCGCCTGCGTGCTCGGTGAGGCCGCAGAGCGCCTGGGGGATGCGATGGCTGTGCTGGCCCACGCCAGCAACACCCGCCACCTGTGCCGCGTCTGGACGGTTCAAGACTGGGGGGAGTCCTGGATCCTGGGGCGGGCGCGCCTGGCGGCGCTTCATCCCCAGGGCTACACCCGCATCGGTCCGGCCCTGCGCCATGCCGCCGCCTTGCTGCGCGCCCGCCCGGAGCGCCGTCGCCGGATCCTGATGCTCACCGACGGCAAGCCGACCGATTTCGATCGCTACGAAGGCGCGCACGGGCTCGCCGACGTCCGCATGGCAGTGCGGGAGGCGCGCCGCTCCGGGATCCGGGTGCGCGCGATCGGCCTAGACCCCCGCGCCGCGACCCTTCTCCCCCCCATGTTCGGGGTGGGCGGGTGGGGAACGCCGCGCGGCCTCCGGGAACTCGCGGAAGCCTTGGTGGACGCCTACGGCGCGCAAGGGTGAGAGACGGGCGAATTTTAACGAATTAACGCTCGACAATTCTTAAAATGCGCCTACAGTGCCGACGAGGTGAACCCATGAACTCATCCCTCCGTAACCTGACCCTCCTGGCGGGCGTCGCGATCGCGGCGGTCGCCTACGTCTCCCTTGTCCAGAGCTCCCGCGAGGCGTCCCCGCCTGCGGCCGCCCCTGTCCCCGGCTGGACCAAGGACAAGGCCCCCTTCGAGCCCGTGGTCGGCGAAGAGAAGGCCGTCCTCACGGCGCCGCCGATGGTGCCGCCGCCGATCACGCGCAATCACCCCACCAAATTGATCGTGGATCTGGAGGTCCGCGAGGAGGTGAAGGAGATCGCCGACGGCGTGAGCTACACCTTCTGGACCTACGGCGGCAGCGTGCCCGGATCCTTCATTCGCACGCGCGTCGGCGACATCGTCGAGTTCCACTTGAGCAATCACCCCGACAGCAAGATGCCGCACAACATCGACCT
>CAZDMB010000251.1:0-3413 GCA_964506175.1 uncultured Planctomycetales bacterium
CCGCCCCTCGCCCGACCCGCCGGCCTGAGCGACGCCGCCGGGCCGGGCGCGCGGGCGGTGGTGCAGGAGATGCCGAGCGCGCGCGCGGTCCTCGACGCCTGGCTGCGCCCGGGCGACGTGGTGCTGTGTCTGGGCGCGGGAGACGTGGACGCCTTTGCGCGCAGCCTCGTCTGAGCAGGTGCCGATCCTCCGCGGCGTGGCGCTCGCGGAGCACACCACGCTGCGCATCGGCGGTCCGGCCGAGATGTTCTGCGCGCCGCAGCGTCCGGAGGACCTCGCCGCGCTGCTGACGCGGCTGGCGCGCGAGGGCGTGCCGGCGCGCCTGCTCGGCGGCGGCGCCAACACGCTGGCTCCGGACGGCGGCGTGCCCGGCGCAGTGGTGCACACCGGGGGCCTGCGGCGCCTCTTTCGCGAGGGCGAACGCCTGCGTGCTTGGCCGGGCGTCACCCTGCCGCAACTCGTGCGCGCGGCCGCCGAGTCCGGCCTGGCCGGCGTCGAGATGCTGGCCGGAGTGCCAGGTCACGTGGGCGGCGCGCTCGCGATGAATGCCGGCAGCGCCCAGTGGGGCCTGTGGGACGAGGTGGAGGAGGTCACCGTGTGGGAGCCCGACGGCGAGGTGCGCGCCCTCCGGCCGGGGGAGATCGGCCCGCTCTACCGCGATGGGCGTCTAGGCGGCCGCGTCGTGCTGGAGGCGCTCTTGCGCCTCAGGCCGGAGGCCCCTGCCGCCATCAAGGCGCGGCAGGAGGAATTCCTGCGCCGCAAGAATGCCACGCAGCCGGTGACGCTCGCGAGCGCGGGCTGCGCCTTCAAGAATCCGCCCGGTGACAGCGCGGGACGCTTGGTGGACGCCGCGGGGCTGAAGGGGGCGCGCATCGGCGGCGCCGAGATCAGTCCGCTGCACGCGAACTTCATCGTCAACCGGGGCGGCGCGCGGGCGGCGGACGTGCGCGCGCTTCTGGCCCGCGCGGAAGAGGCCGTGGCCGAGCGCTTCGGCGTGCGCCTCGAGCGCGAACTCGTGGTCTGGCCCGAGCCGTTCCCTCAGGTCAGTCCCTGAACTCGATGCCGTCGAGGACGAGCACCTCGCCCGGATCGAGCAGCGCCTTCACCGTGACGCGCACTTTCTGCCGACCGGGCAGAGCCAGTGGCACGTGCTTCTCCTTGGGAGAGGTGGCGAGCGGACGCAGATCCAGGGTGCGCGACGCCACCGGGGCGCCGGTGAGGAAGTCGGTCACGGTGATGAGAATCGTGCCGCTGCCGGGCCCGCCCGCCGTCAGCACGCTCAAGGAAGAGCAGTCGGCGACGGTGGTGGCGTAGGCGCCGTCGATGTTGGTGTAGCGCAAGCTCTCGCCGAAGACCACGATCGGGAAGGGCAGGGCCCAGCGCTTGACTTCGAGCCAGGGCCAGGCGTGGTCCGGGTGCGGATTGTTCGGATGGCCGGGCTGGAAGTACTGGAAGGACTCGTCGGTCTCGTCGCGCGTGCCGACGGTGGTCATCGGTTGCCACGTGCCGCCGAGAACGTCCGGGCATTGCCAGATGCCGTCCTGCGTGGCGGCGTAGACGATGCGGTCGTTGGCGAAGTCGGCGGAGGTGGCGACGTCGCGGCCCCAGAGGCGCGGGAAACCGGCGCCGAAGGGCACCCACGCGGGGCTCGGGGCGGAGAGGTCGAGCTTCCACACGCCGGAGCCGAAGGTGGACAGATAGAGCACCGGGTGATTGGCGAAATCCGGGTCGCAGCAGAGCCCGTTCGCGTCCACCGCCGGGAGGCCGGCGCTGTACTGGATGATGCGCGGATTGCTCGGATCGTCGATCACGCGCGCGACGTAGGGCGGACCGGCCAGCGCCGCGTAGATCGAGGGATTGCCCGGACGGCTCCAGTCCGGGGGAATCAGGAGGTCTTCGACCATCGGGCCGAGGTCGGCGAGCGTCAGCCACTGGTCGTTGACCAGGCGGTAGATCTTGCCCGAGGCCGCGGCGGTGTAGGCGTCGGTGCGCGCGCCGGCGTCGTCGTAGGTGGGGGCGATGGCGAAGCAGGTGGTTTCACCGACCAGGCCGCCGCCCACCAGTTCGTGCAGCGCCTTGGCGGTCAGGCCGTTGTCCGTGGAGCGGTAGGGGCCGAAGTCCCAGCCGCACCAGAAGAAGGTCTGATCCGAGCCGGGCAGCGCGCGGCCGTCGAAATGCGGCGAATAATTCACCACGCGCGGGAAGCCGGTGAGCTTCGCGCCGGTCACCGGATCGCGGTTGTCCGGCTGCCACCAGAGGGAATAGCCGTTGGGGTTCGCGGGCGGAACGTTGGCGTCCTGCCAGCACCACAGGGTGACGTTGCCGGCCGTGATGAGGTTGCCGTCCTGCGCGAAGTTCGGCGACAGCGACAGGCGACGCTGGTAAATCATCGGCGGCTCGTCGGGCAGGCTGTCCACGATGCCGAGGTTCGGCAGGTGGATCACCGTGCCGACGCCGTAGCCGGCGCCGAAGATGGCCTTCTGCCCGGCGGAGGTGAAGGTGGTTTCGAGATCGCGGAACTCGCGCTCGACGCGGATCTGGCGCTCCTCCCAGTGGATGCCTTCGTCGGAGGAGACGAAGAGTCCCTCCTGGCGTCCGTACCACACCTCGCCGCGCGTGGCGTAGTCCGGCATGACGCAGAGTTGTTGCTCGTAGTTCTGCGCGAGGTTGCCGGAGGTCTTGCCGGGGTTGTCCTCGAGCAGGAAATCCTGGTCGTTGCCGTAGTCGTTCCAGGTGAGGCCCCCGTCCTTGCTGATCAGGATGCCGGTGCCGATGAACACGCCGGTGTTGGGGTAGGCGCGCGTGCTGGCGAGCCAAGTGCGCACTCCGGTGGGTCCGGGCGGCGTGCCGAGCACGCTCAGGACGCCGCTGTAGGTGGCTTGGACGCGATTGAAACTCGTGCCGAAGTTGGCGCTGCGCCAGATTTCGCCCCGATCCGCGCCGACCACCGGGTCCTGCTTCACGCGACCGATCATCACCAGCCCGTCCGCGAGATAGTTCTCCGACAGGCCGATCGTGGCGATGGACCAGTCCGTCAGATTCTGCGCGGTCGTGGGGAACTGCGGGTGCGCGGTCCAGGTCTGCCCCGCGTCGCGCGAGACGTAGAGGCGGCCGCTGCCGGCGGCGTAGATGTCGCGCGCGCCCACGGCCCCGGACTGCGCGTTGAAGCGCGGCGACAGGGCGACGCCGCCGCGGCGGCCGTACACGCCGTTGGGCACGGAGAAAACCTGCGTCCAGGTCATCGCCTGCGGCCACAAGAGGTACACGTTGCCGCGCGCCGACAAGGCCACGACCGGGCCGTTGGAGCCCGCGAGCGGGGCTTCCAGGTCGAGGATCTGCAGATCGTTGGCGCCGAGGACCGTGTGCAGGGTTCCCACGACGACGGCCATCGGATCCCAGGTCCAGATGACGAG
>CAZDMB010000252.1:0-3410 GCA_964506175.1 uncultured Planctomycetales bacterium
GCAGCAGCAACAGCAGGGCCAGAACGAATACCTGTTCCGCCCGACCATCGGCGAACCGGTCACGGATCGTGATCAGGGCATCACCGATCTGCTCGAGCGTCTCGACTTCCGCGGCAGCATGGGCACCTTCGATCACGCGCAGACCGCCAGCGCGCTGCTGATCCCGGTGTGCATGACGCTCCGCGGTCCCGATCCGTCCACCGGCTACGTCGGCCGGCTCGACCGCGTCGCCGTCATGCAGCCGCAGTCCGGCGACGTGGCGCCGAATTGGTACACCGTCGAATGGGCGCAGGCCCCTTACCCGCGCGGACGCGTGCGCGACGGCGTCACCTACTACGCCTTCGACGCGCATCCGGGCGTGCCCTACCTGGCCACGCCGGTGGACCTGTTGAACGCCCAGAACGCGGCGGCGGACGTGCGCAACTACGCGCGTCTCGTCAAGTTCCCCAGCGGCGAGCGCCCGCTCAACCTGGAATCCATCACCTGGGGCGCGGACGTCGCCAATAGCGCGCGTTTCGACGGCTGGCTCGACGAGGCCAGCGTCCACACCACGCCGGGCAACGGGGTGGCCACGGGCGGGCTCGGCCGCGCCTCCTTCGCGCTCGACGAGGCGCTGTCGGACGCCGAGCAGGACGTGCTGATGCTCAGCCCGAACTTCATCTTCGTGGACGGCGTCATCAGCTACGCGCCCTCGCAGGGCGCCTATCTCAGCCAATTGCCGCCGGCCGGCCTGCTGGAAGTCGACGGCGAGCGCATCGCCTACACCGAGATCTCGGCCGGCGACGGCCGCGTGTCGCTGGCGCCGGGCGGTCGCGGCCTGCACGGCACCGAGCGCCGCGCGCACGCCAAGCACGCGCGCGTCTGGGCCGCGGACGGCCGTTTCGCCACCATGCTGCGCGGCGAGGTGCCCGCCGGCGAGTTCATCCTGCCGGTGGACGACGCCAATCCCTTCCCGCGCGGCGGCCTCCTCCTGATCGATCAGGAGTTGCTGCACGCGCCGCTGCGCAGCCCGCTCGGCGGCGTGCTCGCGATGCCGCGCCTGCGCCCGGATCCGGGCAGCCGCGAGGCCGGCAACGGCGCCATGCGCGGGCGTTTCGGCACGACCGCCCAGAGTCACCCTTCCGGCGCGCTCGTCTACTCCTTCCCGACGCGCTGGATGGACGGCTACGAGCCGCGCTGCGACGACCCGGCAATGACTTGGCTCGAGCTCGGCTTCGAAGCGCCGAACGCTTCCTGGCGCGGCGTCGCCTGGGAGGAGGAGTCCCCGGACGGCACGCAGCGCGTGCGCGCGCTGGCGCGAGCCGGTCCGGCGCGCTGGACCGACGATCCGAAAACCACGCCCGGCCTCGTGGAGCTCGAAGACGGCCGCAGCCGGCAGGGCGGCTTCCTGCCGCTGCGTTTGCAGAGCGACCGCATGGGATTGCGCTTCTTCTTCGACTGGGAGCCCGGCGCCTTCGATCCGCAGACCTTCCTGCCCACCGGCTGGACGCGCGCGCCGCGCGTGCGCAGCATCCTGCTCGACTATCTCGCCGAGACCCGCGTCGAGAGCCGCGTGGAGGTGCGCCAATGAAGGGCGTCGTTCCCGGCGCGCGCCGCCGCGGTTTCACGCTGGCGGAAGTGCTGGTGGCGATGCTGCTCTTCGGCATCCTCGCCGCCTTCGTGGTCGGCGTGGTGAACTCGGTGTTGAATCTGTGGCAAGCCGGCGAGCGGCGCGGCCGCGGCGACCTGGTCTTCGCGGCGGTGGCGGAGCAGTTCCGCGGCGACGTGCAGGCGCTGCACGCCGGCCCGCGCGGCTGGCTGCTGCTCGACTCCTGGACCGCCGAGCCCGAGGCCGACGGCCGGCCGGCCTGGCGGCTGCCGCGCCTGCGCTTTCTCGCCGACGGCGGCATCGCGCGCGAGGCGGATCCCGCCGGGCGCGGCGCCGTGGAGGTGGCGTGGATGCTCGTGCCCGAGCCGACGCCGGGCTCGCGCCTCTGCCGCCTCATGCGCTTCACCCAGAGCGATCGCGCGCCGCGTTCCTTCCGCGAGGAAACCTGGATGACGCAGGTGGCGCGCGCCGGCGCGGGCCTCGTCCTGATGGACGGCGTGGCCTACGCCGAAATCCTGGCGCGCGAGAGCGCCGGCGCGGCCCCGAGCGCCGCCGTCCGCATCGCCGAGTATCAGCCCTTCGGCTTCCCGCTCGGGCTCGACCTGCGCGTCGAGCGGGTGCCGAGCGGCGCGCGGCGGCGTCCGCTCGTGCTCGACGGCGAGCTCGACGTGGAGAGCCCCGCGCTCGCCTTGCGCGGCGCGCCGCCCTTCGTGATGCCGGAGTACGCGCTCGTGGACCGCGAATGGCTGCGGCTCGCCGGCACCTGGCCGCGCTTCCAGCTCACCGAGCGCGGCGCGCGCGGCACGCTCGCCGCGCCGCATGCGCGCGCGCAAGCCGTGTGGCTGCCCGAAGCCGACGCCTGCTCCGTGTCGCTGCCCGCCGCCGGACGGAGGCTGCCATGAGCCGGCGCAGCGGCCTGACCCTGATCGAGGTGCTGATCGCGATGGCGATCTTCGTGTTCGGCATCAGCGCGATCCTCGGACTCTTCCAACTGGGCGGCGGCCTGGAATCGCGCGCCCGCGTCGAGGCCGAGCTCGCGCCCGCTCTGGAGCCGCTGATCGAAGGCCTGCGCGCCGAGACGTGGCGGCAGAACGCCCAGGGCGCCTGGCTGCCGCCTGTCGAGCGCGCCGGCGAAGCGGTGCCCGGAGCCCCCGATTACCGCTACGACCTGGTGGTGTATCCTGCTCCGGCGAGCCACCCGGACCTGGTGCGCGCTCAGGTGCGCATCTGGCGCCAGGCGCCCGACCGCGTCCTCGCGCAAGCCTCCTTCCTGCTGCCGCGCCGGATCCCGGTCGAGCGGCGTCTCGCCCCGCGCCCATGATGCTCGCCCCGCTCCTGTTTGCCTGCCTGCCGGCCGTGCCCGCGCAGGATCCCGCCGTCGACGAGATCGTGCGCCTGCGCGACGGCCGCCTGCTCGTCGGCGCCATCGAGGAGCACGACCTCGACGGCATGCTGTTGGTGCTCGCGCGCACCGGCGGGCGCCTGCGCATGTCGTGGAACGACCTCTTCCCCGGGGAGGCGGAGCGGCTGCGCACGGCCTTCGGCTATCGCACGAGTTCGGCCGTGCCGCAGACGACCGCCCAGCGCATCCTGCTCAAGAACGGGCGCGAGGTCGTCGGCCGCATCGTGCGCGAGGACGCGCGCGGCATCGAGATCCGCACCCTCACGTCCTCCCTGCTGGTGCCCGCGGAGATGATCGCCGCGCCGCCCGAGGAGATCACCGTGGACGCCACCAGCGTCTTGACGCCGGAGCAGTACTACCAGGAGCGCGCTTCGTCGGTGCCGGCGGGGGAGGGCTACGCCAACTTCCTCTTCGGCCAGG
>CAZDMB010000253.1:0-3408 GCA_964506175.1 uncultured Planctomycetales bacterium
GCGAGGCGTTCGGCCTGCCCTTCCAGCAGGTCCTCGCGCACGAGGCCGAGCAGCATCGTGTCGTCCTCGTCCAACTCCTTGGGCACCGGCAGCAGGTTGTAGGAGGAGGCGAGTTCGGCGCCCGAGCGCGAGGCGATCTCGCGCGCCTCGAACTCCATCAGGCGCTCGAGGCGCCAGTCCTCCACCTGCGGCACGGGCAGATAGCGCAGCATCACGTCCGCGCCGCCGAGGCCGACGCGCACTCGTCCGCAGCGGCGCGCGAGCGCGCCGAGAGCGGCCGCCGCGGCTTCGGCGGGCGTTTCCGCGCCCTCCACCGCGGCGGAGGCGTACCGCAGCAGGCGCGGGCCGCCGCGACCCGCCTCCGCCTGCGCGAAGCGGACGCCGGTGCGTCCGAGATCCAGGCCGTTGCCGCGCGCCATCAGCGCCCGCCCCCGGAGGCCGCTGCATCCTGCGCCGCCACCCAGCGCGCAATCACCGGGTAGGCATGATCCAGGGCGCCCTGCAGGCGCCCGCGCCATTCGGCCTCGGCCGCGGCGGCCGCCTCGCGACCCGCCGCCGTGGCGTCGCGCAGCGCGCCGCCCAGGCCGCTCGCTTCCGCGCCTAGCGCCGTGCCGGCGAAGATTTCCGCCAAGCGTTCCGCGCGCGCGGCGAGGGGCTCGAGCGCCTCCACGGCGCCGACGAAGAGCGCGCCGCTCACGGCGCCTTGCAGTTCCGCGAGGCTGCGTTGGCCGCGCGCGAGCGCGTCACGCTGGGCTTGGCGCGCGGCGTTGGTCTTGTCCTCATCGAGCGGCACTTCGCGCAGCAGGCGGGCGGCGGCGGCGAGCAGGCGCGCATCGTCCTGCTCGCGCGTGGCGGTGACGATCTCGCGCGCCAGCCGGGCCGCTTCCGTGAGCGCCGGCTCGAGATCCCAGGAAATGCGCACGGATCCGGCCGGGATGAGGCGCACACCGCCCTCCGCTCCCTGCCACGTCGCGGCCGGGTTGCACGCGACGAGCAGCCGCCGCGTCGGACCTCCGAGCAGCAGGCCGGGAGACTGCTCGACGCTCGCGCCGCCGCCGATCGCGACCGGTCCGCCTTCGGCCAAGGCCTGCGGCTCGGCAAACTCACCGCTCATGGTCCAGAGTTGCTCGCCCGCGCCCGTGCACGCGCAAGCGGAGGCCTCGAGGCTCCACGCGCCGGCCGCGCCGGCGATGGCCAGCAGCGGCTGCTCCCCATCCATCAGCAACAGATTGGCGCCGCCGAGAAAGAGACGGCCGGCGGGCGTCGGCTGCGCGGCAAGGGACTTGGCGTCCGCCTCGATGCGGAAATCGCGCACCTTGGGCGCGCCCTCGGTGAGCAGCGCGACTTGGAACCAGCGGGCGCCTTCCGGCAGCGCCAACTCCACCGCGCCGTCGCCCAGCGGCGGACTGACCCACGCGGCCCAGGAAGATTCCCCGGGTTCGCCGGCGCCGACGGACACCTGCGCCCGCGCCTGGCCGCCGCTGACTCCGGCTGCGAGACGCAGACCGCCTCCCGGCAGGGTGAACGCGCGCAAGAGGACCGTGCGCGCGCGGGAAGCCGGCGTCACCAGCATTCCATCCCGCAGCGAAACGCCCTCGCCGAGTCGCCAGGCGCTCGCGTCCTCGAACTGGCCGAGCCCGGAGAGCAGGTCGCTCGGGTCTTCGGCGACGGCGGCACCGCCTGCTCCGGCCTGAGCGCCCGCGCGCGGCGCGGGGTTCGCGTCGCGCAGGAAGTACCACCCGAGGCCGCCGCCGATCACGAGCAGGAAGGCCACGGCCGCAAGCAACCGCGTGCGCGGCGATCGGCGCGCGCCCTGCAAAGCCGCGGCGCGGGCGCGGGCGTCGCCGTCGTCGGCTTTCGCCTCCGCGAGCAGTCCGGCGTCGCCCTCCGCCAGATGCTTGAGGGCGCAGCCGCCCAGACGGAGTTCGGTTCCGGCGAACCACTCCCCTTCCTTCACCTGCACCCCGCCCGAGAAGGTGCCGTTGGTCGAGCCCAGGTCCTGGAAGCGGATGGAGCCGTCCGCGGCGACCGTGACCTCCAGGTGGCGTCCGGAAACGGACTCGACGGGCAACGCGAGGTCGTTGTCCTTGGCGCGACCGATGCGCCAAGTACCCGGTTTCAACTCAACGATGCGGCCCCCTTCGGGTCCGGAAAGGATCTCGATGCGAGCCATGCGGAGCGGAGAAGTGCCCGAGCCGCAGCCCGGGCGAAGGGGAAGTCTAGGACTGCCCCATCAGGCCGGCAAACCGATCGAGCCCTGGCAGATAGCGCCAGGAGCGCCGCAAGTAACCTTGCGGCCGCATGCGCTTCTTCTTCCTCCAGGCGGAGCCGCCGGCCCTGATCGGCGCTTGGCAGCCGCCGGTCGAGCTGGCGCGGCACTTGAAGGCCCTGCGCCTCAGCGCCGGCGACGCCATCCTCCTCCTGCTGCCGCGCGGTGGTGCGGTGCGCGCCGAACTCGCGGGTGGATCCACCCTTCAATTGCAGGGCTTGAGCGAGCCTCCCCGGCTGCCGCTTCTGCCCGTCACGCTGGCTACTGCCTGGCCCAAAGGAGCCCGCGCCGACGACTTGGTGTGCCGCGCGGCGGAGGCGGGCGTGGAGCGCATCGTGCCGCTCCACTGTGCGCGCAGCGTGACCGGACGCGAGGATTTTTCGGGCGGACGCTGGGAACGATGGGAGCGCCTCCTGCGCGAAACTTGCCAGCAATGCCGACGTCCCACGCTTCCCACTCTGGATCGCGCGCCGGCGCCGCTGCGC
Organism: uncultured Planctomycetales bacterium; assembly: GCA_964506175.1. GTDB lineage: Bacteria > Planctomycetota > UBA1135 > UBA1135 > UBA1135 > JAQBVK01. The sequence continues at coordinate 2,755 of CAZDMB010000253.1, forward strand.
GAAGTTCTGCGCGAGGCGCCGTTGGCGCATCCCATCGCTCTCCTTCCAGGAGGATGGCCTTTGCAGCACGAGTTGGACTTGCGCGCGCCGCGCGAAGTTCTGCTGATCGTCGGGCCGGAAGGAGGCTTCGCACCCGAGGAAGAAGGGTGGCTGGAGACGGCGGGCATCGCGAAAGCGGGATTGCTTCCGACCATCTTGCGCATCGAGGCCGCCGGTCCCCTCGCGGCCGCGCTGTGCCAGCACGACTTCCTGGCCCGCAGCGCGTTCTGAAGAGAAGGAGAGGAGGCGCCGCAGCCCCTACGGCAAAATCTCCACCCAGGCGGGGGCGGAGGAGCGGCTCGGCCGGCCGGGGGCGGTCTCGCTGATCGCGGCGAACTTGAGGCTGCGGCCCACATAGGCCGCGAGCGCGTGGGGCGGCAGCGCCGCGGTGACGACGGCGTCGCCGCCGGCGTCGAGGGTGCCGCGCGGGTGGTCGAGCAGCGCCGGCGGGCTAAAGACCATCTGCTGCAGCAGCGGCGTCACCAGCAGCGGAATCCCGACTCCGCCCAACGCGATCGAGCCCGGCAGATCCTCCGAGGCGAGCAGGCGGTACTTCAGGCCGGCTTCGCTCGCGGGGAAGTCCAGGTGGAAGGTGAGCGTGCCGCCGGCGCGGGA
>CAZDMB010000254.1:0-3392 GCA_964506175.1 uncultured Planctomycetales bacterium
GCGCAGCCTGTACTTCTCGAACAGCTGCTCGGGCGTCATCCCGACGCGCTGCGCCATGCTGCCGAAGAACTCGCCCACCAGGGTGGCGTAGGCCTCGTTCACATCCGGGCGGAAGCGGTTGATCGCGTTCAACTCGTCGCGGATCGTGTTGCGCACGCTCTCCACTTCGACGCGCTCGGCCAGCGCCGCGCCGGTCTGCTCGATGGTGTTGCCCAGCTCCTGCTGCAGGCGCTCGACCTGACCCTGCAGGTACTGGCCGGCCTCGGCGCGGCTCATACCGTCGGGCTCGGTCTTCAGGTGCTCGAGCAGCCCGTCGGCGAACTCGGTCGGCGCGATGCGCGCCGCGAACTCGGCGACCGGGATGCGCACCAGTCCGCCCGTGTCGATCGCGTCCTGTAGCTGCTCGGCCACCGCGGGCGACACGGCCGCAAGTTGCTCGGCCACGCCGGACTGCATCAGCACGTTGGCGTCGATGAACACATCCGTGACCGGCCCGTCCTCGGTCGCCTGCTCGACGAACTGCTGGAAGGTTTCGGGGCTGGTTTGCGTGAGCGCGGCGGCGCGCGAGAACTGCACCAGCTCGGCCAGCCGCTGCGCCATGTTGTCGGCCTGCTCTGCCTGGCGCTGCTCGCCGGCCGCGCGGCGCATCGCAGCGTCGATGCCCGAGATGATCGTGGTCTGCCCCGCCTTGCCCACGATCGTGGCGATCAGGGTTTGCGCCGCGGCACTCGGGCGCTCGGCGAGGTAGTCGCCGAAGGCCTTGCCCGCGTTGGCGTCGATCGCGGCCCACTCGTTCAGATCCTGCAGGATGGTGGCGACCTGCTCGCCGGGGATCTCGGCGGCAATCTGGTTGGCCAGCATGCGCGGCAGCGAGGCGCCGGCCTTGAGGTCGCCCAGCAGCTTCGTGACCGGGATCAGCTCGGTGGCGTACTCGATGAGGCCTTGCGAGGCGCCGAAGGTGAGCGCGGGGCCGACACCCAGGCCAGCGTCGCGCGCCTTGCTGTACCCGGCGCCCGCGACGGGCAGCGTCATGCCGGCCAGCGCCGCACCCTGGCCGCCCGGGGCGAACAGTAGCGGCAGGCTGGCGAGGTTGCGCGACAGCGACGACAGGCCCGAATACCACCCGCCCGACAGCACGCCGTCGGCCTGCGGGGTCCAGCGCTTGGCCTCGGCCTCGATGCCTTGCCGGTAGGCCGACAGGTCGCGCGCGATCATGCCGCCCACATCCGTCGGCAGCACGCGCCCGGCGAGCGGCTTGGTGGCGAACTGCAGCAGCTCGGCCGCACTCTGGCCGACGCCCACCACGCCCGCGCTGGCGTCGTACAGGCCGCCCACCATCGCCTTGCCCGAATTCTTGAAGAAGGTCGCCACGCCCTCGATGCCACTCAGCGGCTCGAGATCCTGGTGCGCCAGCTTGGCGAACTCGGGGTCCATCATCTGCCGCGCGAGCACGGGCGAGCGGCCGAGGATGTCCTGCATGTTGCGGATCTGCTCGCGCCGCTGCACCTCCTCGAAGTTGCGCTCGACGATCTCGACCGGCAGGCCGGTGGACTTGGCCAGCCCCTGCGCAGAGGCGGCGCGCTCGGGCTGGATCTTGGTCGCCATGTCCAGCACCGGCTGCATCGCGCGCTGCGCGGCCTGGCGCTCGCCGTCGAGGATCTGGTCGTAGATGTCGATGCTGGGCGCTGCAGGCGCGGCCGGCTGGGCCTGCTGTTGGTCGAGCAGGGCGTCGTAGATGTCGGACATGGGGACTCCGGTTATTGCGGGCGGCCGGCGGCAACCCACAGTTCGGCGATGCGTTGCTCGGTGACGGGCAGGCCGCGGCTTTGCAGCTTCGAGGCGATGACGGCGCGCTGGTTGGCCGGGATCTGCGCGACACGCACCTCCTGGCCGCCGACATTGACGTAGGCGCGCGTCAGGTCTTCAGGCGCAGCCAGTCCGGCGATGACCTCGCGGTCGAGCCAGCCCGTGCGCGACACGAACACCTTGTCCATCAGCGTGCCGTCGATGATCTGCTGGAGCTCGGCGCTGTTGGCCTTGCGCTTGCCCTGCAGGTCGGTGGCCTCGAACTGGCGCACACGGTCGTCGACCAGCCGCTCGAACTGCGCGAACGCCTTGACCTCGTTGTCGTTGGCCTTGCCGGTTGCAGGCAGCAGGCCGGCGTCGATCGCGGCCTTCTTCACCCGGTTGGCCGTGGTGATGACCTCGAGGTGCTTGGCGTCGGTGCCGACTTCGCCGCGGGCGTCGTTGAGCAGCGCATAGCCCTTTTCGAGGTGCGCGTCGTCCAGGTGCGGGCGGAACTCGCGGAAGAACTCGATCGGGCTCATCGCCGCCAGGCTCTCGCGCGGCATGCTCAGAACCTGCGCCCAGGCCTCGGGGTTATGCACCGCGCCGCCGGACTTGCGCACGGTGTCGGCGAAGCCCATCACTGCGCCCAGCTTGTCGCCGGGGATCATGGCGCGCACCGAGACCGGCAGCGCGTTCATGGTGCCGCCGTTGGCGTACAGCCCGCGGGAGGCGGTGTCGAGCGCTTCGTCAGTGGCCTGCTTCTCGGCCGCCTCGATGTCGCGGTACTGCTTTTCTGCCGCCTCCTCGGCGGCCTTCAGGCGCGCGGGGTTGCCGGCGAGCAGCGGATCGCCGCGCAGGTCGGCCTTGATCTCGGCCAGGCTGGGGCGCTTGCCGCGGCCGGCGCCTGCGCCGAACTCGCGCACGCCGCGCTCGACGTAGCTGCGCGTCTCCTCGGGCGCCGCCTGCAACCAGTTCGGGCCGTGTTCCTTCACCGCCCTGTCCAGGTTGCCCGGCCCCCAGTTGTACGCGGCCAGCGCTTTGGACACGTCGCCGTCGTACTCGCGCACCATCGCCGCCAGGTAGTCGCGGCCCACGCGGGCGCGCTCCTCGGGGCTGTCGTCGGCCGCCGGCTGCACGCCAAAGCCCGGGTCGCGGTTGGTGCCGTCGAGCACCTGCATTTCGCCCTTGGCCGTGCCGTACTTTGTGGCCGGCCCTTCGAGCAGCTTGCCGCTGGCGTCGTACCGGCGCCCGGCGCTCTCGATGCCCATCACGATGTTGGCGAGCCGGTCCATGTCGCCCGGCACGATCTTCGGCGCCCAGCGGCCCATCGCCTCGGTGGCCGCGCTGGTGCCGACGCGCAGGTCCATCTCCTTCGTGATGAGGCCGGTGGTCTGCAGCAGGTCGTCGGCTTCCATGTCCTTGCCGTAGCGCTTCAGGTAGCGGTCGGCATAGGCCACGTCGTTGTTATGTAGCGCGGCAGCGATGGCGGTCTTGTGCGCGTTGCTCACCATCTTGCGCGCCTGCGCGTCGGACCATTCCGCGCTCTTGCCCTGCAGTTGTGCCGCGTCGTAGGTCGCCGCGCGGATCGAGGTGATCGCCTCGTC
>CAZDMB010000255.1:0-3340 GCA_964506175.1 uncultured Planctomycetales bacterium
GAGGTGCCGGTCGCGGCGCTGCGGCCCGGAGACCGCGTCGCAGTGCGCGCCGGTGAGACCGTTCCGGCGGACGGAACGCTGCTCCGCGGCGCTGCCGATTTCGATCTCGCGCTGCTGACGGGCGAGTCGCGGCCTGCGGCGATCGGCGCCGGCGGCGCGGTGTGGGCGGGCACCACCTGCCTGACGGCGCCGGTGGAGATCTCGGTCGCGCGCGCCGGCGCTGACGCGCGCATCGGCCGCATCGCCGCGCTGGTCGCGCGCGCGGCGCAGGAGCGCGCGCCGGTCGTGCTGCAGGCCGATCGCCTCGCCGGCTGGTTCACCGTGGCGGTCATGCTGCTGGCTGGCTTGACCGCATGGTTGTGGCGCGCCGCCGGCTTCGACGCGGCCCTGGAGCATGCGATCGCGCTCCTCATCGTCGCCTGCCCATGCGCCTTGGGCATGGCCACGCCTTTGGCCCTGACCGCCGCGATCGGCCGCGCCGCGCGCCGCGGCATCCTGATCAAGGGCGGCGGCGCGCTCGAGCGGCTGGCGCGTCCCGGCATCTTGCTGCTGGACAAGACCGGCACTCTGACCGAGGGACGCTTTGCGCTGCGCTCGTGGAGCGGCAGCGCGGCGACCGGCCGTCTCGCCGCCGCGCTCGAGAGCGGCGTGAGCGGGCCGCACGCCGCGGCGCTGCGCAGTCTCGCCGACGGACCGCCGGCGCATGCCACCGACGTGGAGCACCAACCCGGCCGCGGAGTCGTGGGAAGCGTGGACGGCCGGCGCGTGCTCGTCGGCGCGCCGGCCTTCGCCGCTGCGCACGGCGCGCCGCCGCCGGCCGCGCTGCTCGAGGAGGCGCTGGCGCGCGGCTCCACTCCGGTTGCGGTCGCGGTGGACGGCAGTTTCGCCGGTCTGGCGGAGCTGGGTGACGCCCCGCGCGCCGGCGCGCAGGAACTGCTGCGCGAGCTGCGGGCCGGCGGCTGGGAAGTACGCCTTCTCTCGGGCGATCATCCGCGCGTCGTGGCGGCGACGGCGCGCGCGCTCGGCCTCGCGGAAGCCGCCGCGCAGGGAGCGGCCTCGCCGGAAGACAAGGTCGCGGCGGTGCGCGCGGCGCGCGCGGCGTCCGGCGGACGCGTGGTGGTGATGGTCGGCGACGGCGTCAACGACGCGCCGGCGCTGGCGGCCGCGGACGTCGGCGTCGCCGTGCACGGCGGCGCCGAAGCCAGCCTCGAAGCCGCGGACGTGCATCTGTCCGCGCCGGAGGCCGGCGTGAGGTCCATCGCGGAGCTGCTGCAGGGCGCGCGGCGCAGCCTGCGCGCGGTGCGCGCCGTCCTCCTGGTCTCCATCGCCTACAACCTGGTCGGCGCGGCGCTCGCCATGAGCGGCGTTCTGAATCCGGTGATGGCGGCCGTGCTCATGCCGCTGTCCTCGCTCACGGTCACCGCGCTCGCCTTCCGCGCGCGCAGCTTCTGATGTCCGTCGTCTTCCTGGTGCTGCCGCTCGCGCTCTTGATCGCCGCCGCCGCGGTGGCCGCCTACCTGTGGGCCGCCCGCACCGGTCAGTTCGACGACCTCGAAACGCCGCGCCACCGCGCCCTCTGGGAGGAGGACGCGGTGGCCGGGGATGAGACGGGAAAGGCGCCGGAGGACGCGGCGCGGGACGCCTGAACTACTTGCCGAAGGAGCGGACGATCTGCACCAGGCCGAGCACGACCTCGGGCTTGTCCTTGAGGTCCGGGTTCGGCGCCATCAGCGGGCTGAGGCCCACCGCGCCGCCGCCCTGCACGATCACCTTCTTCAGGTAGTCGTCGTTGACGGTGGCCTGCCAGGTCTTGTCGGTGTAGTTGCGGGGTTTCGGGTTCAGGGCCACGGCGCCCGGGCCGTCGCCGAGTCCGCCCTTGCCATGGCAAGTCGCGCAGCGGGTATCGAAGATCGTCTGCGCCTCGGCCTTGGCCTCGGGCGAGATGCTGGAACTGGAACCGCCGCCGCTGCCGCCGCCGCAGGAGAGGGCGAGAGCGCCGGCGAGCACGCCGCCGCTCAGAAGGAGGATGCCTTGGATGCGCATGGGCGCATTCTAACCAGCATCACGATAAATTAGTCTTGATTTCCGTTTCTCCCGCCGCGCAGCACCTCGGCGAGGCGCTGCTCCAGGCGGGCGCGGACCGCGGGAAGCGCAGGCGCGGCTTGGCCGGCCTCAATACAAGCCTGGGTCATGGTTCCCATGACCTCGGGGTCGAGGCCGCAGGGATCGAAGCGGCGAAACCAATCGAGGTCCGTGCAGACGTTCAGGGCCAGGCCGTGCCACGTCACCCAGCGCCGCACCGCCACCCCGATGCTCGCCAGTTTGCGGCCGGCCACCCAGCAGCCGGTGTTGCGCGGATCCCGGCCGCCGTCGAGGCCGAAATCCCCCACCGTCCGGATCAGGGCCTCCTCCAGCGCGTGCAGGTACGCGTGCAGGTCGCGCGCCTCCGCCTCCAGGCGGAGCAGCGGATACGCCACCACTTGTCCCGGTCCATGAAAGGTGGCCTTGCCGCCGCGGCTGATGGCGTGCACCGGCACGCCGAGGTGGGCGTAACGCGCCTCCTCGTCCCCGCCGCGGCCGATGGTGAGGACCGGATCGAACTCCGCGAACAACAGATGATCGGGCGCCTCGCCGTCGGCGATGCGCGCGATCAGCCCCTCTTGCAGCGCGTTGACCTCCGCGTAGTCCGCGCGCCCGAGATCGCGCACGACCCAGTGCGGGGAGCGCGAGAACCGCATTCCCTACTTCGTGGAGCGCACCGCGTGCGGCGATGCGCCGTGGACGTCCTCGCAGGCTTCCATGAACACCTCGCTGAGCGTGGGGTGCGGGTGGATGGTCATCGCCAAGTCCTCGACGGTGAGCCCGGCCTCGATGGCCACGCTCGCTTCGCTGATCAGATCCGTCACGTTCGGTCCGACCATGTGCACGCCGAGCACGCGGTCGTCGGAAGCGTCCGCGATCACCTTGACGAACCCATCCGTCTGCAGGAGGGACATGGCGCGCCCGTTGGCGCCGAAGTTGAAGCGCCCCACCTTGTAGTTCAGGCCCTTCTCCTTGCACTGCGCTTCGGTGAGGCCCGTCCAGGCGATCTCCGGATCGGTGAAGATCACCGCCGGGATGCACTTGAAGTCTTGCGCCACGCCGGGGCGGCGCGCGATGGCGCCGGCGGCCACCAGGCCCTGGGCAGAGCCCTTGTGCGCCAACATCGGGCCGTGCGTGACGTCGCCGATCGCGAAGACGTGGGGCGTCTTGGTGGCGCACTGCGCGTTGACTTCGATGAAGCCGCGCGCGTCCGTCTTGACGCCCACCGCCTCCAGGCCGCTGGCCTTGGTGACGGGGC
>CAZDMB010000256.1:0-3303 GCA_964506175.1 uncultured Planctomycetales bacterium
ACGAGGCGGTTCAGCCCCGGCTCCTTCAGGCCCGCATCCGCCAGGAAGGCGCCGAAAGGCTGACTGGCGAGGTCGGGAGTCCAATTCGCGGCGCGCGCGCTGACGAGGGCATTGGCGACCGGCGTGCCGTCTTCGGCGCGCAACAAGCGTCCGCGCAGCGTGGCGCCAGGTTCCAGGCGCAACAGGCCGACGTCGGAATCTTGCGGGCCGGTCTGGAAGATGGGGGACCACAGCGGGGCGCAACCGGGCGCGCGTGCGAGCAACACGTACGAGCCGGGGCCGGGAAGATCGAGGTGGAAAGCGCCATCCGCCGCCACCGGCACAGGGGAAACGTCGCTCGGACGGTACGGCGGCTGACCGCGCATCGTCAGCCACAGCTCGACGCGCGCCGCGCGCGTGCGGGCCTCGTCCGGGGCGCGCACCCGGCCGTGCACGCCGCCGAGCGGCGTCATCTCGAGGCGGATGTCCTCGCGAATTTCGTTCTCGAATTCGACCGGGCGCGTCGGAATGTAGCCGCCGCGCTGGGCAGTCAGCGTCCAGCGGCCTTCGCTCACCCCGTGGAAGGCGAAGCGCCCGTCCGCGTCGGAGCGGGCGCGAAACTCCGGTCCGACTCCCGGCGGTTCCCCGCGCAGGCGCAGTTCCGCGTCCGCTACGGCGCCGCCCGCGGTGGAGACGACGATCCCGGCGAGCGGGAACTCCGGACCGAGGATCATGCGCAGCGGCGGCGGATCCTGATTGGGAAGCAGCACCAGGGGCCGGTTCCAGGCTTCGCCGAAGCCCGGGAAGCGCGCGCGCACCGCCCAGGAGCCGCTGCCGAGGCCGGCGAATTGGAACTCGCCCGCGGCCCCGCTCTGGGTGCGGAAGCGGCGGCCCAGCGGATCCTGCGCCGCCGGATCGTCCGGCTCCGGCACGCCGTCGAGGAACATCTCGACCATCGCTCCCTCGACCGGGGTTCCGCCGGCCTCGACGACCACGCCCGCGAGGATGAAGCCGTCGCCCAGTTGGATCGGCGGCAATTCCTGATCGGCGCCGGCCAGGCCGCTGACCGCCGGGCCGCTGACGAAACAATACTCGGGATGCCACGCCGCAAGATCCCAAGCGCGGCCGGCGGGCAGGCCGCGCACGCGAAAGCGGCCCTCGCGATCGGTGGAGACCAGCGCGTCGCGCGGCGCCGCTTGATCCAGCACGAAGGAAAATGCGGCCGTGTCGGCGCGGCGGAAGAACGCCACCGTGGCGTCTTCGACCGGGCGTCCACTGGGATCGATCACGCTGCCCCGGATTTCGCCGGCGCGCTCGGACGCATCTGCACCGTCCGGGTCCGCCCGCTCGACGTCGTTGCGGCCCACGGCGGCGCCGGAGCCACTGCCGCCGGCGTTCGCCGGCAGAGCGGCGCCGGGATCGAGCGGCGCTTGCGCCGCCGCAGCCGGCGGCCCTTCCTGGATGGTCGGCTCCGGGCGCGGCCGGAACACCAGCACGAGCGCCAGGGCGAGAAGCGCGAGCAGCAGGGCGACGATGGCGGCGCGCATGCGGCTCAGACTCCGGCCGGCGAGCCGCTGAGAATGCCCTCCAGGATGGCCCGCTGCTCGGCGGTCGCCTGGGGATTGCGATTGATGATCAAGGCGCTGCGTTCGCGCTCCTTGACCGCCCAGCTCACCTTCACGCGACCAGCACCCGGGCGCTCGATCACCAGCTCGATCTGCTGTCCGCTCTGCAGGCTGGCGGATGCCGCGCGCACTTCGTCCTGCGTCTTCACGCCGGCGCCGGCGATGCGGATCAGTTGATCGCCCTTCCGCAGGCCGGCCGATTCCTCCTCGCGCATCAGCATCAATTTGTCGTCCAGCGCCAAGCCGAGATACGGTTCGCCGGCGCGCTGCTCGATGCAACTCAAGCCGGCGAGCGGCAGGATTTCCTCGTAGGGGAAGCGCTGGTTGCCGGCGACGTAGCGATCGAAGAACTCGGCGCAGTCCCAGCCGCTGATGGCGCGCACGGCGCGCTCGAGATCGCCCGGGCGCAGGCCGGGATCCGGGTAGTTGACCCAGCGATAGAGAAAGCGCACGACGTCGTCGAGGGTGCGCCGGTTCTGCGTGTGCTGCCGAATCTGGATGTCCAGCAGCCAGCCCAGCGCCTGCCCCTGGTCGTAATAGGAGATCTGGCTGTCCGTGCCCTCCCACACGGTCCAGGAAGCGCGCTCCGGCGAGAGCTTGCCGTAGCCGGGCGCCGCCTGCAGCGTGCGGCCGATCTTCGCCTGCTCGTTGAGGAACCAGTCCGGATCGGGACGCAGTCCCGCACGCTGCAGGATGACGTCGTTGTAGTAAGACGTGACGCCCTCCATCCACCACAGGTCCTTGGTGCGCGCGTCCGTGGAGTAGTCGAAGGGGCCGAGGACCTCGGGACGGATGCGCTTGACGTTCCAGTTGTGGAAGAACTCGTGGGCCGTGACCGACTCCAGCGGCTCGATGGCGCCGCTCTTGATCATGCCGTGGTTGAACTCGATGGTGGTGGAGTTCAGGTGCTCCAAGCCGTAGCCGCCGCCGATGTTGGTGAAGCCGAACAGGAAGCAGTAGCGCTCGAAGGAGAAGCCGCCGGTCACGCCGTAGGCCGCGTCGGCGATGCGCCGCACTTTCTCCACCCATTCCTTGCGCGGCAATTGCTGCTCGTTCGGCCGCTTGCCGTACAACACCACCTCGAAGGGGCGGTCGTGCAGGGTGAAGGAGTAATTCTCCATGTCGCCCAAGATGATCGGGCAGTCCACGAAGACGTCGTAATTGGGCGCGTACCAGGTGTTCGGGCGCAGCGGGTGCTCCCGGTGGCCGCTGACGTGCTGCCAACCGGCGGGGAGGTCGTATTGCAGGGTCTGCGGCAGGGCGAGCGTGTCCTCGGTGTACAGAAAGGTCGCCGGACCGTTGCGCATGATGGCGGGCGGTTTGCCGTCGTCGGCCACGTTCTCCACCGCCAGCGCGTAGCTCACGGTGAGCGCGGTGGCGCCGGCCGCGTCCACCTGCCAGGTGCGGTCGTCACAGGGCAGAATGGCGCGCGCCTTGCCGCTCTGGTCCACGGCCGTCAGGCCGGACATCTTCTGCTGGAAGCGCGCGTAGTCGTAGGAACCGGGGCGCCACAGGGGGATGCGCAGCACCACGCGGTCGCGGTCGTGGAGCGGCGCCAAGCGCATGTCCAAGCGCAATTGCTGGACGCCCGGATCGGCGTGCAGCGTCCAGCCGACCTCGGTCAGATCGAAGGGCGTCTGCGCGGCGGCGGGCGCGGCCGCCGCGACGAGTGCGGCCAGGAGGATGAACGGATGGAGGG
>CAZDMB010000257.1:0-3222 GCA_964506175.1 uncultured Planctomycetales bacterium
CGTGACGGAAGGCTCCGCCCGTTGGCAGCAGCTGATGCGCGACGCCACCGAGGCCTACAAGTCGGCCCTGCGGACCGTGGCCGGCAACCAGAGTTTGGTGTTGGTCGTGGAAGACGGCGGCATCTCGGGCTACGGCAACGTCAGCGACGTGACCTCGGCCACGATCGCGGCGATCGGCCTTCTCTAGGGCCGCCGGGCGGCTGCTAGAGTGTTCGCCGCGTGACGGCCCCCGCTCGCGGTTTGTGCCTGGCTCTGACGATCCTCCTCGCAGGGTCCGGTTGCAGCCTGCTGGAGAAGGGCAAGGACCTGGTCCTGGAGCCCGAGGCGGCGCCCGAATCCGCGCCGGCCAGCAACGCGCCGCGCACCATTCAGGAGCGCTACCCCTTCGTGCGCTTCATCGAGCACACGGGCGGCACCTTCACCGCGATCATCACGGTGCCCACCGGTTCCGGCAAGAGCTTGCTGGCGCGCCTGAAGGAACTGGTGACGATGGACGACGGCTACGAGCCGGCGCCTCCCCCGGCCGGCGAGCCGCCGCGCAACAACCCGAAACTCTGGGCGGAAGACGGCGCGGGCGGCCTCTACGTCTCCGACGCCACCAGCAAGCCCTGGGGAACCGGCGGGAACGGTCCGGCTTCCTCGTGGAAGCCGCTGGAGGACCTGATCCTCGTCAAGGGCACAGAGGCCGAGATCGACGAGGTCCTCGACGCGCTCGACCTCTGGTACAACGCGTCGCCGCAGATCGAGATTCGCGCGAACGTCATCGACATCACCAACACGGACCTCTTCGAACGCGGGATTTCCCAGGCGGACGGCAAACCGCTGCTGGACAACACCGACTCCGGCGCCTTCGTCTCCGCGCTTGGCGGCAACTTCCCGAGCAACTCGAGCCCGGGTTTTGGCGCCGGCAAAGGTGCCGCCGGCCTCGGCGGGGTGTTCCGCCTCGGCTTCATCGACGCCAACTTCAAGCTCGACGCCTACCTGCAGCTGCTGGAGCAGGAGGGCTATCTGGACATCGTGTCCTCGCCCAGCATCGTGACCCGCAACGGGGTGCCGGCCCTGCTCGAGTCGACGGAAGAGGTGCCTTTTCTGAATCCGGGCACGATCGCCATCGGCGGGGCGCTCTCCTACACGGTCGGCAACAAGAACATCGGCGTCAAGCTCAACGTCGTGCCCTTCCTCGTGGGCAAGGACACCATCCACCTGGTGATCAACGCCGAGGTCAGCCGCCTCGGCCGGGATTTCGTCGTCGGCCTGGATTCGGGCAACAACCCGATCATCGTGCCAGGAACGTCCAAGCGCACCGCCACCACCGAGGTGCTGGTGCGCAGCGGCCAGCGCGTGGTCATCGGCGGCCTGCGCATCTCCGAGGAGCGCAAGTCCGAGTCGCGCATCCCGATCCTGGGCCAGATCCCGCTGATCGGCTGGCTTTTCTCCAACGAGTCGAACGACGTCAGCAAGACGGACGTCTACTTCATCATCGAGCCGATCGTGAAGCCGGTGCCGACGATCCAGAAGATCGGCGACATCTTCGACCCCTTCGCCAAGTAGGCGGCGGGGGGCGGAAGAAGGGCGCCCTGCCTGGCGTCTAGAATGGCCGGGATGAAACTGGGCCAAGGCCGGTCCGGCTGTGCCGCGGCGCGCCCGCGTCAGCGCGGGATCATCCTGCTGCTCACCATGGCCGTGTTGTTCATCGGCATTGCTCTGGTGGCGCAGCTCGCGGTCGGCTCTTCGGTGGCCTTTCTGTCCATGCGCAATCGCGCGGATGGCGTGCGCATGGAGTTGGCCTGCCGTTCCGCCGCCGAGGAGGCGCTCAATTTGCTGCGGGACGACGCCGCAGCGGCCGGCGCCGCCAGCGGCATGGGCGCGGCGCTGGGCGCGGGCACCGCGGCAGGCGCGGGAGGGCCGCCGCCGGGCGCGGTCGGCGGCGATGCGCGCTTCAACCGGCCGCCGCCCGGGGGCGATCCCGCGGCCGGCGACGCCGCGGGCGGCTCCGGCGAGGACGCCGGCGCCAATGCCGACTCCTTCGAGGACACCTGGTCCAAGCCCATGCGCATCATGATGGGGGATCTGGAGATCTCGACCTTCATCCAGGACGAAAACTCCAAGTACAACCTGCATCTGCTGGCGGTGCAGGATCCGGAGCGCCATCAGAAGGAAGTGGATCGCGCCGTGCGCATTCTCGACCGGATGCGCGAGGGCTTCGACGACGACCTCGACGAATTCGAAGCCCGCGCCATCGTCGAAGACGTCGTGGAGTGGCTCGATCCGCGCCGGCGCTCCCCCTCGCTGCCGCTCGCGCCGCGCCATTCGATGGGCGAGCGTCAGGACGCGGAATTCGCCCTGATGGGATCGTTGGAGGAACTGCTGCTCCTCGAGCACGTGACCGAGAGCCTCTACTACGACCAGGTGCGCCGCGACGAGATCGCCCCCGGCTTGGAGTCGGTGTTCACCATCTGGACCACGATCGATTTCGAGGCGCCGACGTCCTCGGGGCTGGGTGACGCCGCCGCGGCGAACGGCGCCGCCGCGGCGGGGGGCGCCGGTGCGGGGGGGGCCGCCGGCGGCGGGAGCGCGACCGGCGGCGGGAGCGCGGCGGCCGACGGCCTGACCCAGGACGGCGAGGAAAAGCGCGGCGAAGGCGGGTTGGAGGGCGCGCTCCAGGGAGACGCTCCGATCGGCACCAAGATCAATCTGAACACCGCGCCCCGCGCGGTCATCGAGGGCCTGCTGCCGGAGTTCGAGTTGCCGAGAAACCTCACCACCGCGCTCGTGCGCTGGCGCAACGAGGTGGACGAGGACGAGCTCAAGAAGCGCCAGGACGAGGACGTGGACCCGGACGACCAGGAGTTGCGCAGCGCGCTCTTCGGCGACAAGGAGGAAGATCCGAAGCAGTACTTCAAGAGCCTCGAAGACATCCGCAAGGTGCCGGGCTTCGAGGACGGACAATTGCCCGCGGAAGTGGAGCAGGAACTCCTGAACCTGGTCGGCGTGCAGTCGGACATCTTCACGGTGTCGCTCTACGCCCGCGTCAAGCAGGATCTGGCCTGGAAGCCCACGCGCAGATACGAGGAGATGCCCGGCACGGTCCTGCGCCTGACGGCCGTGGTGTGGCGGCGCACGACCCAGGCCGGGCCAGTGCTGCTGTACCTGCAGCCCTGGCACCGTGCTCCGGCCACCCGCTGGCGGATCCCTGATTTCCAGAACGAGCTGCCCGTCTTC
>CAZDMB010000258.1:0-3204 GCA_964506175.1 uncultured Planctomycetales bacterium
GATAACCAGACCTTGCGCGCGTGGCTGCCGAGCGCCAGTTTGATGGCGGCCGTCTCCACCATGTCGTTGAGCAGGGTCGAGGTGCCGTGGGCGTTCACGTAGTCCACGTCCTCCGGGCGCAGGCCGGCGTCCTGCAGCGCCAGGCTCATGGCGGCGGCCGGCCGCGCGCCGGTGCCGTCCGGGGCGGTGATGTGGCCGGCGTCGTCGCTCTGGCCGAAACCTGCCATCTCGCAGTAGATGCGCGCGCCGCGCGCGCGGGCATGCTCCTCGGACTCCAGCACCAGCACGGCCGCGCCCTCCCCCATGACGAAGCCGTCGCGATCCTTGTCGAAAGGGCGCGAGGCGGCCTCCGGATCCTCGTTGCGGGTGGACAGCGCCTTGAGCGAATTGAACCCCGCCAGGCAGAGGGCGTTGGTGGTGGTCTCCGAGCCGCCGGTGACCATGAGGTCGGCGCGGCCGGAGCGGATCTCGCGCATCGCCATGCCGATCGCGTGCCCGCTCGAGGCGCAAGCCGATGCGGTGAGGTAGCAGGCTGCCTGCAGGCCGAACTCGATGGCGATGTTGGCCGGCAGGCCGTTCGCCATGACGTTGGGAATGAAGAAGGGCGTGATGCGCCGCGGCCCGGAGTCGCGCAGCACCTCGTTCTGATCGAGGATGCTGGTGATGCCGCCGATGCCCGTGCCCAGGATGGAGCCGCCGCGCTCAGGCTGGCGGTAGGGACCCTCCAGACCGGCGTCCTTCCAGGCTTCGCGCGCCGCCACCACCCCGATCTGGGTGAAGGGATCCATGCGCCGCAGCTCCTGCTTGGAGAAGTGCGCCTCCGGCTGATAGACGCCGCCGCGGACTTCGGCGGCAAAGTGCGTGGCGTGATTGGCGGTGTCGAAGCGCGTGATCGTGCGCACGCCCGAGCGCCCGGCGAGCAGACCGTCGAACAGGGTGTGCGCACCCATCCCAAGCGGGGTCAGCGCACCGACCCCCGTGATGACGACTTTGCGCTCGGGAACTGCCATGGATCCTCGCCGGGCTGGAATGCCGCCCAGCGGAGATCAGGCGGTCAACTTCTGCTGGATGTACGAAATCGCGTTCCCGACGGTCTGGATCTTCTCCGCGTCCTCATCCGGGATCGTGATGTCGAAGGCGCTCTCGAACTCCATGACGAGTTCGACGGTGTCCAGGCTGTCGGCGCCGAGATCGTTGATGAAGGAGGTCTCCTTGGCGATCTTGTCGCGGGAGGCTCCCATGTGTTCGCACACGATCTCGTAAACCTTGTCGGTGATTTCCGCTTCGGACATCGGCATCGGTCTGGTCTGCTGCTGGCAGCGTGAGGGGGAATGGCCGCTGGAAGCGGCCCGTGCGGGAATTGTAGGGCCCCGCCTAGCCCAGGGAAAGGCCGCCATCCACCAGGAGCACCTGGCCGGTGACGTAGGCCCCGGCGGGGCCGAGGAGGAAGCGGACGGCCCCAGCGACGTCCTCCGGGCTCCCGGCGCGTCCCAGGGCGATCTTTTCGAGCATGGCGGCGCGCGCGGCCTCCGGCACCGCGTCCGTCATGTCCGTGCGGATGAAGCCTGGGGCCACCACGTTGACCGTGATGTTGCGGCTGCCCAGTTCCAGGGCCGCGGAGCGGGCGAGACCGTGCAGGCCGGCTTTGGCGGCGCAGTAGTTGGCTTGGCCGGCGTTTCCGATGGAAGCGACCACGGAGCCGATCAGGACCACCCGCCCGGCGCGCTGCTTCATCATCGGCCGCGTCACTGCCTTGAGGAACCAGAAGGCGCCTCCGAGGTTGGTGGAGACGACGGTCTCCCATTCCTCGCGGCTCATGCGCATGAGGAGGTTGTCGCGCGTGACGCCGGCGTTGGCGACGAGCGCGTCCACTCCGCCCCAAGCCTTCACCACCTCCCCCGCCGCGCGCTCGGCGACCGCGGGGTCGGCGATGTCGCCCTCCAGCGCGAGAAAGGCGCCGCCCGCGGCTTCGACGGCGGCGCGCGTGGCATCGAGGTTGGCGGCACGGGTGGCCAGGCCCGCGACCTTGGCGCCGTGCGTGGCGAGGTCCACGGCGATGGCCGCGCCGATGCCGCGGGAGGCGCCGGTCAAGAGGACGCGGAGGTCGTGGAGTTCTTTCATGCCTTGCCTTGGGTGAGGGCGGGAAGCGCGGCGGCCTCGTGGAGGCTCGTGACGCGCGCTTCCGGGGCGATCTTTCTCGCCAGACCGGCAAGCACGCGCCCGGGCGCGGGTTCGAGGAATCCGGCCGGAGGCGCGGCCGCCGCCATGCCGCGGAAGGATTCTTCCCAGCGCACCGGCGCGCACAGCTGGGCCGCCAGATTGGCGCGCAACTCCTCCGGCGCCGTGGCCGGCCGGGCGGTCGCGTTCTGCCACACGGGACAGATGGCGGGCCGGAACTCCACCGCGGCGAGGGCGCGCTCGAGTTCGCGCGCGGCCGGGCGCATGACTTCGGAGTGAAAGGCGCCGGCGACGTTGAGGCGCACGACCCGCTTGGCGCCGGCGGCCTTGGCCAGGGGTTCGAAGGCGTCGAGCGCGGCGATCTCGCCGCTGACGACGATCTGGCCGGGCGAGTTGAGATTCGCGATCTGGCAGATTCGCCCGCTCTGCGCGGCGGCTTGCGCGCATGCCGCCGCGCACGCGCCGTGCTCCAGTCCGAGCACCGAGGACATGCCGGACGGCAGGGCTTCGCTGGCGGCCTGCATGGCGCGGCCGCGTTGCCGCACCAGGCGCAGTCCGTCCTCGAAGGACAAGGCGCCGGCGGCGGCGAGCGCGGTGTATTCGCCGAGCGACAAGCCGGCGGCGAGCGCCGGCCGCAGGCGCGCTCCCGCCGCCTCCTCGAGCGCCGCCAGGGCCGCCAGGGAAGTGACGTAGATCGCCGGCTGCGCGACGTCGGTGGCGGTGAGCTGCTCGAGCGGTCCCTCGAAGCAGAGCTGCGCCAGCGGCAGCCCCAGGACCTCGTCGGCGCGCGCGAACAGCCGGCGCGCCGCGGGGCTGGCGGTCGCGAAGTCGCGGCCCATGCCGACCTCCTGCGCTCCCTGGCCCGGCATCAAGAGTCCGTAGTGCATGGGTGCCATTCCTACCAGCGGATGCGGGCGCCGCCCCACGCGAGGCCGGCGCCGAAGGCCGCGAGCACCACCAAACGCCCGGGTTCGAGCAGGCCGCGCTCCCGCGCCTCGCACAGCGCGATCGGCACCGACGCAGCTG
>CAZDMB010000259.1:0-3157 GCA_964506175.1 uncultured Planctomycetales bacterium
GCGACTACGACCGCGAGAAGCTCCAGGAGCGCCTCGCCAAGCTCGCCGGCGGCGTGGCCGTCCTGAACGTCGGCGCAGCCACCGAGGCCGAAATGAAGGAGAAGAAGGCTCGCGTGGACGACGCTCTCCACAGCGTGCGCGCCGCGGCGGAAGAAGGCTTCCTGCCGGGTGGCGGCGTGGCGCTGTTGCGCGCGCAGGACTGCATCAAGAAGCTCGGTCTGACGAACGATCAGGCGGCGGGCGCGCAGATCGTCTTCCGCGCGCTCGAGGCGCCGATCCGCCAGATCGCGCACAACGCCGGCATCGACGGCTCGATCGTGATCGAGCGGCTGCGCAACGAGAAGAATTACGCGGTCGGCTTCAACGCCTCGACCGAGAAGTACACCGACCTCATCAACGACGGGGTGATCGATCCGACCAAGGTGGTGCGCACCGCGCTGCAGAACGCGGCGTCGGTGAGCACGCTGCTGCTCACCACCGAGGCGGTCGTCAGCGAGATTCCGAAGCCGGAGCCGAAAATGCCCGCGGGCGGGCCTGGCGGCGGCGGCGGCGGCATGGATTTCTAGGCGATCCGACCGTCGGACGGCCCGCGCGGAGATTCCTCCGCGCGGGCTTTTTCTTTCATTTCTTCTGCCGGAGGCCGCGGATGACGGCAGCGTAGTCGGCAAGCGAATCGAGGCCGACGGCGGCGCGCCGCTCGTCGACGTGGTCCGGGTCCGCGATCGGCCGCGGCACCATCTCGCCGTCCACCGCGAAGAACTGCGTGCCGTAGATCTGCGGCCGGCCGCGATTGACGGCCACGCGATCCTCGAGGTAGGCCAGGCACTTCGGCTCGGCCTCGTGCGCTGCCACCGCCGCGCGCATCAGCCCGAGGCACTCCTCCTGGAAGTCCACGTCGGGATCGGCGTGCTGCGCCAGCAGCCACGCCTGCTGCGCGCCTTCGGCGCCGACCTGGGAAATGAGCGGCCAGCCCTGCGCCGCCACCAGATCCTTCAGCCAGGCGCGATTGGCGGCGTCCACCTCCGCCAGCCGCTCGGCCGTCGCCTGATCGATGTCCCCGGTCATCAGGCCTTGGCGCAGAGCCTGTTCCTCCGCGCAGCGGCGCGCGAGTTCCGCGCGCGTCGCGTCCCAGTCGAAGCGCGCCGGCGCGGCGCAGGCGCCGCCGGCGAGGACGAGGAGAAGCGGAACCTGAACCCGGAGAAGGGTCGAAGGGCGTACGGAACCGGCGCAGTGCATGCTTGGCGAGCCTCCCTCCCATCCTGGCGCCGGCAAGCGGGCGCACGCAAGGGTCGGGGGCGCTAAGGCAGGCGCAAGAGCGCCGGAATGGCGCCGGTGCCGCGCCAGTGATTCAGCAAGGCGAGGGCTGGCGGGATGAGCAGACAGACCCCGCTGCGCCGCAGGTGGAGCCGCAGCGCCTTCAGGCTGACGGTCCAGTCGTCGCCGTCGCCCGCGGCGCCCGCGAGGCTGCGCGGGATCAGCCGGGGCACGCGCCGCGCGTAATCCGCAAACTCCTGCGGATGGCCGCGGGCGAGGATGCGCTCCTCCTCGCGGATGACGGCCAGCAGCACGAGCGGCAGCAGCAGGAGGGCCGCGGCGAGCATGCTCAGGCTCTGCAGAAAGCATGGCACCGAAGCGCCGACCAGAAGCGTGCCGAGGTAGAGCGGATGGCGGCAGAGGGCGTACGGGCCGCTCTGCACCAACTGCCGCGTCTTGCGACCGCCGACGAAGACGATCGCCCAACTGCGGATCAGGATGCCGGCGCACAGCAGCGCCAGACCGGCGGTGTCGCAGGCCCAGGCGCCGAGGCTGCCGCCGGGAAAATGCAGAGGCGACAGCAAGGCCGCGAGCATTCCCGGGCCGAACACCGCCACCGACAGCACGCCGCGCCAATGA
Organism: uncultured Planctomycetales bacterium; assembly: GCA_964506175.1. Taxonomy (GTDB): domain Bacteria; phylum Planctomycetota; class UBA1135; order UBA1135; family UBA1135; genus JAQBVK01. The sequence goes on from CAZDMB010000259.1 coordinate 1,894, forward strand.
AAGACGCCGCGCGGCAGTTCGACCGGTGCGGGTGTCGGCGACATGCCGCGTGAGTGCTGCGGCGCTAGGCGCGCCGCCGCTTCTCCGGCTTGCGGAAGATCAGCAGATGGTTGAAGCCGCGCAGGAAGAAATTCGTCTCCTCCGCCGCCTTGTGGTAGTTGCCCATCTCGAGGGTCTTGTTGCCGCGCACCACCGCGACGTGGTCCACCATTTCGAAGCGCTGCTCCAGCAACTCCACCAAGCGGGCGCCGATCGGCACGAACACGCGGCGCTTCCAGACGTCGCAGACGTAGACCGCGCCATGGCGTCCGGGACGCAGCACGCGTTCCATTTCGGCGAAGACGTCGTGCATGGCCTGGAAGTACGCCGGGCTGTCCGCCGGCAGCTCGCCGATGCAGTCCGGCAGGCCGCTGTACTTCAGGTTGTCGCCGTAGGGCGGATCCACGAAGACGAAGCACGCCTTCTCGTCCTCGAGCGGCAGGCTGCGGGCGTCGGCGCGGAACACTTCTTTGCGCGCGGGGGCGAGGTCGTAGGCCAGCGCGCGGCGGCCGAGGTCGCGCGCCACGTCGAGGGTGGTGCCGCTGCCGGCCATGGGGTCCACCACCAGGTCGCCTTCCACGGTGTAGCGCTGGAGCAGGTTCCAGATCACCCAAGACGGGGTGGCGCCGCGGTAGCGGGCGTCGCCGTGCGCGCCTTCCTCGTAGTGCTGCGAGGGATACTCCCACAGCGTGGTGGTCTGCAGGGTGGGCCGCGGCTTGGGCATGAATCACTCGCGCGCGGCCGGCGCCGGCACCACGTCGAAACTGAGCAGCTCGACGTCGGGCTCCATGTCGCCCGCGCACGCCGCTTCGTCGCCGCAGTAATCCGTGGAGAGGTACTTCTTGTTGCTGTCGGCGAACACCGTGGCGACGACGGCGTGCCGGCCCTGCGCGTGCGCGATCTGCAGCGCGCCGAGGAAATTGGCGCCGCTCGAGATGCCGACGCCGAGACCCAGGTCGCGCGCCAGGCGCTGCGCCATGCGAATGGCGTCGCCGGAGCGCACGTCCACGATCGCGTCGAGCGCGGCGAGATCCACGATCGGCGGGATGAACTCGTCGCTGATGCCCTGGATGCGGTGCTTGCCCTCCTTGCGGCCGGTGCGCAGAGTGGGCGAGTCGGCGGGCTCGAGCGGATGGATGCGCGCGCCGGGCGCGTGCTCACGCATGAATTTGCCGACGCCCATCACCGTGCCGCCGGTGCCGACGCCGGCGACGAAGGCCGTGGG
>CAZDMB010000260.1:0-3141 GCA_964506175.1 uncultured Planctomycetales bacterium
GCGGCCCACACCGCGCGCCCGCGCTCCGGACCGTTCCCGGTGTAGGCCAGGAGCTCCCGGCCGGGCGCGCGCACGGCGCTCGCCTGCGCGGCGTCGAGCGTGCTCTGCTCGGCGTGCAGGCTGGCGCAGCCGAGCATCCGCGCGCGCGCGGCGTCCGCGGCCGCCGGCCGCTCGACCAGCAGGCCGCGGGGCGAGTCCGGAAGGAGACGCTGGGCCGCGATCAGCGCCGGGACTTCAAAACTCGAGATCAGGTGCGGCGGGGCCGGCTCCGCGGCCAAGGCGCGCGCCACCGCGGCGGCGAGCTCCTCCGGGTCGCCGGCGGCGGCCTTCAACTCCAGGTTGACGCCGAGGCCGAGCTGGCGGCAGAGCTTCAGCAAGGCCGCCAAGCCCGGCGGCGTTTCGCCGCGATGCGCCGGCGAGAACCAAGCGCCGGCGTCGAGGAGGCGAAAATCCTTCCAGGCGCAGCCGGCGACCGGCCCTCGGCCCGAGGTGGTGCGCTCGAGGGTGGCGTCGTGCAGGATGACCGGCACTCCGTCGGCCGTCAGTTGCACGTCGCATTCCACCCAAGTGGCGCCCTCCGTCGCCGCCAGGCGGAAGGAAGTCAGCGTGTTCTCGGGCGCCCGCCGCGGCGAACCGCGATGCCCGATCCAGCGGGGCAGCGAGGTGGGTAGGCGCGGGGCAGGGGGGGACGCCATGGGTCGGGCCCCATCCTGGTGTCGCCCCATCCCTTGTGGTAGAACGCTCCCCACCGGCCTCCCTGAGGAGGCCGCCGGGCCTTGCGCTGTCCCTACTGCAACACGGATAACGACCGGGTCATCGACTCGCGCGCGTCGGCGGACGGCCTGTCCATCCGCCGTCGGCGCGAATGCCTCGAGTGCAACCGCCGCTTCACCACCTATGAGCGGATGGAGGAGACCCCGTTGCGCGTCGTCAAGAAGGACGGCTCGCGCGTGCCCTTCGATCGCGGCCAGATTCTCAAGGGGATGCTCAAGGCCTGCGAGAAGCGGCCGGTGGCGATCGAGGACCTCGAGCGCATCACCTCCGACATCGAGCGCCGGCTCACCGAGATGTTCGAGCGCGAGGTCAGCAGCAAGTACATCGGCCAACTCGTGATGGAGGAGCTCAAGAAGCTCGACCAGGTGGCCTACGTGCGCTTCGCCAGCGTCTACCGCGAGTTCAAGGACGTCCAGCAATTCCTCGAGGAGTTGAAACCCCTTCTGCAGAAGAGCGGCCAAGCCGGATGACCCTGGCGCGCGTCCGCAAGCGGGACGGGTCCGAGGAGAGCTACGAAGAGCTCCGCCTCGTCGAGTCCATCGAATCGGCGCTGGATTCCGGCGGCGAGAGCACGGAGTACGGCCGGCAGTTCGCCGAAGCGGTCGGCGTGCGGCTGGCGCGGCTAGGCGCGGACCCGGTGGAGACGGCCACGATCGCCGAGACTGTCGTCGCGGTGCTGAAGAGTTTCGACTGCGCTGCGGTGGCCGAGGCCTATGCCGGCTATCGCCTGCAGGAGGAAGAGTTGGTGCAGGACTTGCGCGTGCATGGGCAGGGAGGGCGCGATGAGCGCACGGCGCCATGGGATCGCGCGCGTCTCGCGCGCTCGCTGGTGCGCGATCGCTACCTGGAGAGCCTGGTGGCGCGCCGCGTCGCGCGACGGGTGGAGCGCCGCGCCGCCATGCTCGGCCTGCGGCATCTGACCGGGCGGCTCGTCGCCGCGCTGGCGGACAACGAATGCCGCACGCTCGGCCTCGCTTCCGGTCCGCCGACGCCGGAGCGTCTGGGACTGGAGCGGCGCCATTTGCGCGCATGGCTCGGCGGGGCCTGTCTGCCCCTCGGTCTGGGCGGCGGCGCGCTGCCGACCCTCGGTCCGGACGCCCAGGATCCGCGCCCGGCGCTCGGCGAGGAACTGCTCGCGCGCTTCGCGCTGGAGGAGGTCCTGACGAGCAAACAGCGGGAGGCATGGGAGGCCGGACACTTCGAAATCCTGGGGCTGGGAGACTGGTTGCGCCCTCTCTGCCTGCGCCTGCGGCCGGGCGAGGGCGAGGACGAGGACGCCTTCTGGCGACGGGTCGAAGCGCAGCGTCCGCGCGCACGGGAGATCCAAGTGTTCTTGCCGGCACGCTTCCGCGCCGGCGAGCTCTCGCGCAGCGCGCCGGAATGGTTGCGCTCCGGGACGACGCGCCTGCGGTTGGGCACCTCGGACGCCGCCTTGGCCGCCGATTGGAGTCGCGCCGGGCTGTGGCATGCCATGCCCGCCGCGACCTTCCTGGACCTCGCGCCCGAGCGCCAGAAGGAGCTCTGTGCACGGGAGCGCACGATCCTGCAATGGGCGCCGCCGCAGCCGCGTCTGCCGCCCGCCGCGGAGCGCATGTGCAGTCCCGTGGATCGCGCGCTCGTCCTCAATCTGGCCGCCGCGGCGCGCCTGGCGGGGCCGTGGGAGGAGGGTGCTTTCTTGCAGGCGGTCACGGAGAGGGTGGGCGAAGCCGCCGCCGCGGTGGCGGCACTGACGGCGCGGGCGCAGGGAGAGGCCTACCCGCGCGTGGCCCTCCTGCCGGCCGGGCTGGTCCAGGCGCTGGATCTGCTCTACCCGGATCCGGCGATCCGCGCCGGCTGGCTGCGCCGCACTCTGCTCGCCTTGCGTGACATCTTCGATCGGCAGCCCCGGCGCGCGGGCCTGCGGCCGAACCCCTTCTCGCCGCCGCAGCCGGAGGCGGCCGGCGCCCGCCTCGCCGACCGCGAAGCCGTCGCCGGCACCGATGCCCTGACGATTGGCTGGTGCTGCGGCCTGGAATCCGTTGAAATGGTGGCGCTGGCCATCGACACTGCGCCCTGGCTCGAGCTCCCGACTGCCTGGGTCCACGCCTCCCCGTGGGCCAGCCGTCTGCGGCCCGGTCCGGCCCCGTCCGCCCGCGAAGCCGTCTAGCCCGTCCGCATGTACCTGAAGCGCATTGAACTCGAAGGATTCAAGTCCTTCGCCGACCGCACGGTCATCCCGGTGGAGCGGGGCCTCACGGGCATCGTGGGCCCGAACGGTTGCGGCAAGTCGAACGTCGTGGACGCTCTGCTGTGGGTGCTCGGCGAGCGCTCCGCCAAGATCCTGCGCGCCGACGCGATGGAGGACGTGATCTTCAAGGGCGCGGAAGG
>CAZDMB010000261.1:0-1976 GCA_964506175.1 uncultured Planctomycetales bacterium
GTGCCGGTCTGGAAGATCAACTCTCCGTTCGCGAGCAGACGGCACTCTCCCAGGGTGAGGGTGCTGCCGGCCGGATCGTAGGCGCTCATGCTCAAGTTGAGGATGTAGGAGCGGCCGGAGCGCCCCTCCATCGCCAACTCGATGCCGCTGCGGTTGTCCGCGGCGGCGCGCAACGCGCCCTGCGCATCGGCCGCCAGCGCATAGCCCGGCAGCAGCTCCTGCAAGTTCTTCTGCAGCGCCGGCGGCAGCGGGGGCGGCGGCGGCGCGTCCACGCCGGAGGCGTCGCTGCGGAGGACCCACGCGCGCACCATCACCTGCGGCGCCGGCACGTCCATCTTGTCCAGCAGCTGCACCATCGCGTTCAGGTTCTCCTGCACGTCGCGCAGCATCAGGACGCTGCCGTTCACCTCGGTGATGGTGGAGAACTGGGTCCAGGAGGTGCCGTCCTGGCTGACGTCGACGTCCCGCCGGTAGGGAAAGAGCAGATCCAGGGCCGCGCTGGTGCTGAGGGCGCGCAAGCGGTACTCCCGCGCCGGGAAGTCCGCGATGCGCGGCGGGCGCTGGGCGTCGGCGGAATCCTGGAACGCCGCCTCGAGGGTCTGCAGCATTCCCAGGATGCGCGCGGTCTCCTCTTTGGTGTCGTAGATCATGAGCCGGTCGTAGAGCAGGGCGATGTTCTCGACGAACCGGTCCTCGATGACCAGGTTGCGGCCGGCCAATTGCTTGATGGTGCTGAACAATTCCTGCAGGTCCAGGTTGCGCGGCTTGTAGGTGGAGATGGCGACCTGGTCGGGAGAGACGACCGCCTCCTGCTGCGGGGCGGCCGCGGGCGAGAGCGCGAGAAGGAGAATGGAGAGCATCATGGTTGTGGTTGGGAAGGTGTGCCGTGAGGTTGGAGCAAGGTCAGCCGCACCGGCCCGGAGCGCAGCTCCAGACGGTCGGGGAGGCTGGCGATCAACTCGACGGGCGAGGACGGCGCGGCGGGCGCAACGGCCTCGGCGGCCGCGGCGGGCGCAACTGCCGCGGCGGCGAGCGCGGGCTCCGGCTCCGGCGCGAGCGGCGGCTCTGCCGCCGCGCGCAGCAGGAAGGCGGCCGCAGCCGCGAGCGGCAGAAGCGGCAGCCAGCGCCGCCACTGCCGGCGGGGCGCGCGGGGCGCCGCCGCGGGCTGCGCCGGCGTCACCGCGGCATAGGCCTCGGCCAGCCAGGCGACGCTGGCGCGCGTACCAGCATCTTCGTCGGCCAGTTCGCGGAACGGCGGCGGGGGGGAGAGTTCCTCCCAGGCGCTGCGCAGACGGTCCGGCGGCGCGTCAGACACGGGTGCCCTTCGCTTCCGCGGCGCGAAGCCGCGGCTCGAGGAGCGCGCGCAGCCGCCGGCGCGCCAGGGTGAGCAGGGCGCGCACGCTGCTTGCGCCGATCCCCATGGCCTCGGCCGCCGCATCGGTTTCCCAGCCTTCGAGATCGCGCAGCACGAAGGCTTCGCGTTCGCGCTCCGGGAGTTGGGCGAGCGCGGCTTGCACCAGGCCGCGCACTTCTTCCGCTGCGGCGGCGGCGACGGGGGAGGGCAGACGGGAGGGCAGTTCCGGCAGGGCCACCGCGGCTCGCGCTGCCCGTCGCCGGCGGAGATCGCGGGCCATGTTCAGGACGAGGCGCGTCCGCCACGGCGCGTAGCGGCGCGTCGGGTCCCACTGCGGGAGGCGGTCGGCGAGGCGGAGCATGGCGTCTTGCGCGAGGTCGTCCGCGTCGTGGACGTCGGCCAGGAAGGCCAAGGCCAAGCGCCACACGCGGGGATGCTCCAGCCGGTACCAGTCGCCGAGAGCCTGTGGGTCGCCCGCGCGAACCCGCGTTGCGAGCCCGGCGAGATCAGGTTCCCGGGGCGTTCCCGGGGTGGTTTGCATCCACGCTCTGTCCGCAGCCACGGGGCCGGGCGCTGAGGCGGCGGGCGATGTGGCCGCAGGTACGTTTTGCGCTTGCACAGC
>CAZDMB010000261.1:1986-3067 GCA_964506175.1 uncultured Planctomycetales bacterium
ATTCGGTCGATTTTCGCCGCCAGGATGAAATCCGACGCGGTCAGGCCGTCCACTTTGTGGGTCCAGATGCGGAGGCGGGCGCGGCCCCAGCCGAGCTCGAAATCCGCATGATGGCCCTGCTGCTCGCACACGGCCCCGGCCCGGTTGACGAAGGCGAGGGCCGCGGCGAAGTCCGGGAAGCGCCACTCCTTCTCCAGGTGGTGCTCGTCCACCACCGCCCAGTCGCGCAGGCCGGCCTGCAAGGCGGCGAGGGCGGCGCCCCGCAACGGCGGCTCGCCGCCGCGGCAGGGCACGCACTCCCGCTCGTGCAGGTCCATGCCGCTAATTGGGCACGGGCGCCTTCTCGGCGGTCTTCTTCTCCCAGTCCAGCCAGGCGGCCATCTTCTCGCTGCCGCGCATCCAGACCACGAGTTTGCGGTCGCCCTCGGCGTTGAGCGCCTCGAAGAGGCCCTGCATGTCCTTGATGTCGCGATCGCCGATCTTGAGCAGGCGGTCGCCGGCCTTGATGCCGGCGGTGGCGGCCATGCCGCCATCGGACACCGAGGCCACGGTCGCGCCGTCCTCGCCCGGCTGGATGCCGAGGCGCCGGCGCGGCATGCGGCCCTCGCCGGAGCCGGGCAGATCCGTGCGCGGCACCATGGTCTCGGCGTTCGCCAAGCGCCAGGCCGCGGCGGCCACGACGCGCGCGGTGAAGCGCTGGTACTCCGGCACGGCCTGCTCGTAGAGGTCGTGCTGGGTGTGGTGGATGTAGGTGTAGGAAGTGCGGCCGCGCTGGTCCCAGAAGAATCCGGGCACCCCGAGGCTCAAGTAGGTGTCGTGGTCGCTGCCGACGCCCATCGGCAGGCGCTCGACGTCCACCACGCGGAAGCGCAGGAACTCGTCCTCGGCGTTCTGCGTCTTCTCGATCACCGGCGCGAAGATCTCGGCCAGCATCGGGCGCATCGCCGGCGAGGCCTGGATGCCCGAGCAGGCGTTGGTGCCGCCGTCGTGGACGATGACGGCGCTGATCTTGGGCAGCTCCTCCGGATGCTGCTCGGCGTAGGCGCGCGAGCCGAGCAGGCCCTGCTCCTCGCCGCTCCAC
>CAZDMB010000262.1:0-3061 GCA_964506175.1 uncultured Planctomycetales bacterium
GGTTGCGCGCGTCGGCGAAGAAGGGGAAAACCTCCGCCGGCGGCAGGGGCAGCGTGAAGGCCGATCGCAGCAACCGAACCGCCATGGCGGCTTCTAGGCCGGCTGCGGCGCCGGCTCCAGGGCGGTTCGGCCGAATCAGAGGCTGATCACTTTTTCGGCCCGGTCCATCTCGCGCACGATCTGGTCCATGGTGCCGACCTTGCCCACCTGCGGCTGGATGCCGTGGAACTCGAGGCAGGTGCCGCACGGCACCAGTTCCACGCCCCGCTCCTCCAGCATGTGGAGTTCGGCCAGGACCGGGGAGTCTTCGGCCACGAGACGCACCCCGTCGTTGTAGAAGAGGATGGCACGCAGGCCGGTGAGGGCGATCGCCTTGCGCAGGAAGGTGCCGAGCACTTTCTGGCCGAGGGCGCGATCCCCGTCGCCCAACTGGGCGCGGGAAAGGACCAAGGTCGTGGACATGCGCGCAGCCTAGCCGCGCGTTATCCTCCGCTCGCGGATGAGTCGCCCCTTCGTCTTCGCCCTGCTCGGCGCATTGGCCGCCGGCGTCGGCACCTTCCTGCCGGCAGTTCACGTGGAGGTCTACGGCACCGTGCGGTACTGGGACGCCGCCCGCGGCGAAGCCGTGGTTCTGTTGCTCGCGGCCGTCCTGGCGGTGATCGCAGCTTGGCGCCAGGAGCGCATCGGCCTCGTCATGGGCGCGCTCGCGATGTGGGGCGCCTTGTTGTGGCCCTGGATCCGCAGTTTCGCCGAGGAGGAAGAGCAGGGCGGCTTGGTCGCCGCCGCCAAGAAGGTCGGCGACGCCGCCGCCTCCCTCGCGAAGGACGTCGCCTGGAATTTCACCGACCTCTCGTGGGGCCTGTTCGTGGTGGCCGGCGGCTGCCTGCTGATGAGTTTCGGCGCGGTGGCGCGCAGCGGCGGCGGCAAACCCGGCAAGGCGAAGAAAGGCGGCGGCGAGGACTGAGCCGGCTCCGCCTATGCTGGAGGGATGCGGCCCAACTGGTTCGTGGCCCTGCCGGTTCCTGCCGGCGCTTGGTTTCAGGAGCGCGTCGCGCCGCATCCGCCGGCCTGCGTTCGCCTGTTCCATCCCGCGGACCTGCACTTGACCGTCGCCTTTCTCGGCGGGGTCGAGGAAGCGGCGGCGCGGCGCGCCTGGGAGTTGCATGCGCGCTGGACGCAAGGCGGCCTGCGCGCCACCTTGGGCGAGGTCATCGGCATGGGTCCGCCGCAGCATTTCAGCGCCTTGTCGGCGCTGCTGGAGGAGGGACGAGCCGCGGTCGAGGACGGCATGCGCGCCTGCCGCGACGCGATGCTGGCGGCCGCGGGCGCCGCGCCCGAACTGCGGCCGATCAAGGCGCACGTCACCCTGGCGCGTCCGACGCGCGCGGCGCGCGCACCCGAACGCGGCGCGGCGTTGGCGTGGGCGCTGCAGTTGCCCGTGCGCGGCGTCGCCATCACTCTGAGCGAAATGGCCCTCTACACCCGGGCCGAGGATCGGCGCGAACGGCAGTTTCGCATCGTCGAACGGCGCGCTCTGCCTGGAGCCGCGGCGGCCGACAGCGGACATAGACTGGCGGACGCATGATGCTCGCCGCCTGCGTTCTGGCCGCCGCTCAAGCCGCGGCCGGAGAAGAGGAGTTCGCGCCCTTGCTCGCGCCGGACACCTTCGGCGCTTGGCGCCGCACGGGGCACGCCACCTTCAGTTGGGAGGATGGCGGCGTCTTCGGCCGCGACGCCGGCGACCGCAACTCATTTCTCGTGTCGCCGCGCGCGTATGGCGACTTCGAGCTGCGCTGCCAGGTGTTCATCGAAGCCGGCGGCAATTCCGGCATTCAGTTGCGCAGCCGGGTGGACGAGGCCGGTGATTTCGTCGCTGGCTGGCAAATCGAGATCGAAACCACGGAGCGGCGCTGGTCGGGCGGGCTCTACGAGGAGCGCGGACGCGGCTGGCTCGATCCGCTCGAGGGTCAGGAGACCGCGCGCGCCGCCTTCCGCGTCGGCGAGTGGAACGATTACCGCATCGTGTGCCTCGGCCCGCGCGTGCGCTCCTGGGTCAACGGGGTGGCATGCGCCGACTACGAGGATTTGGAGGCGCCGCGCGACGGCCTCATCGCCTTGCAGGTGCATGGCGGCAACGCCACGCGCGTGCGCTGGCGCGACTTGCGCCTGCGCGAGATCCTCCCGCCGACGCGGCCCTTCGCCTTCCACGCGCTGGTCGGGGACCACGCGGTTTTGTCCGCGGCCGGCGCCGTGGTCAGCGGCTGGGCGCCGCCCGGAGCGCGCGTGGACCTGCGCCTGGAGCCGCCGCCCGCGTCCGCCGCCGCCGCGGCGCAGCGTTTCTCCGCCCAAGCCGACGCCGCCGGCGCGTGGCGGATCGAACTGCCGGCGACCGCGCCGGGAGGGCCGTACGCGCTCGAGGCCTCGTGTGGGGACCCGCGCGCCAACTGGCTGTTGCGCGCCAGTGACGTCCTGTTCGGCGACGTCTGGCTCTGTTCGGGTCAATCCAACATGGAGTGGCCCTTGAGCGAGAGCAGTCTGGCGGGCGAGGAGCTCGCGGCGGCGGATGAACCCTCGCTGCGATTGTTCACCGCGCCCTCGCTGGTCGCGTCCGATCGCTCGCCGGATTTCCCGCGCGGCGAGGCCGTGGGCGCGCCGGGCGCTTGGGCGATCTGCACGCCGCGCACCGCCGCGCGCTTCAGCGCCGTCGCCTATCACTTCGGCCGTGCGCTGCGGCCGCACGTCGCCGGCCCGATCGGCTTGGTGGTGGCGGCCTGGGGCGGCACTCCGGCGGAGGCCTGGACGCCGTGGACGGATCTGAAGACGAACCCGCGCCTGCTGCAGCTGGCGGAGCGCGGCGTCGCGGCGCCCGCCTGGGCCGGCGACTCGTGGCAGCCCGCCGGGCTGTTCCAGGGCATGATTGCGCCGCTCCACGACTTGCGGCCGCGCGGCGTCCTCTGGTACCAAGGCGAATCCAACGCCGATCGCGCCGCCGAGTACGAGCACCTGTTTCCCGCGATGATCCTGGCGTGGCGGCGCGAGTTCCACGACCCGCTGCTCCCCT
>CAZDMB010000263.1:0-3060 GCA_964506175.1 uncultured Planctomycetales bacterium
TCCTCGAGCATGGTCAGGTGGGTGTCGAAGATGCGGCGCTGCTCGGGCGTGAAGTGCTCGCCGAGGGCGTTGCGCTGGTGGACCAGGCTGACGCGGGCGGCGCGCGCCGCCGAATCCACGCGCGCGAGCTCGTGCTCGACCTCCTCGTCGCGCAACTTCTGCGGTTCGAGCTCCTCCAGGCCCGCCAGGGCGAAGAAGGCGCGGCCATAGGCCACTCCCGGACTGGCGCTCTGCCCCTCGATCAGGATCGTTTGCGGAGGGGAACCGGTGGTCGGCTGCGTCACGCAACCCCAGGTTATCGCATCCGGATGCGGCGCAAGACCTCCGCCACCAGAAGGCCGATGCCGGCGTCGGCCTCGGCGATGCTGTGGGCGAGCATGTACGCCGGGGTCGAGACGATCTGCAGCCGCTCGTCGACGACGATGGCGTCCACTGCGCACGGCAGCATTTCCGCCCCCGTGAGGGCCGCCTCCGCGGCGGCGCCGGCGCCGACGCGACCGAGAGTGAGGCGCGGCCGCAGGTCGCGCAGCGCGAGCGCCACCAGCGCCGGCGCGATGCAGATCGCGCCCAGCGGTTTACGCGCGCTCACGATCGCGCGCACGAGCCGCTCGAGATCGGGCAGCACCGTGCCGCGCGCGCCGTCCACCGCGAAACTGCCGAGGTTGCGCGCCGCCCCGTTGCCCCCGGGGACGATCAAGGCGTCCAACTCCTCGGCGCGCGCTTCGTCCAGCGGGCGCACCGCCCCGCGGGCGATGCGCGCGGCTTCCTGCAGCATGTTGCGCGCCTGTCCCGGAACGGGCTCCCCGGTGAAGTGCTCGCAGACCGCCCACTGCGGCGCATTCGGCGCGAACATGAGCGCCTCGGCTCCGCCGCGCGCCAAGTGGAGCAGAGTGAGGACCGACTCGTGGATCTCCGAGCCGTCGAAGCGACCGGCCCCGCACAACACCACTCCGACACGAGCGCCCACGGCCCTAAGATACTGCGCACCGCCTCGGGGAGTACCTCAGTCTGGTAGAGGGAGATCTTTGGGAGGTCTCAGTCGCGGGTTCGAATCCCGCCTCCCCGACCCCCGCTTCTGCGGCGCGCACATCGGCGTCGCGGCGCTCGCGGCGCTGAATGGTTGGAGCCAGAGACGGGATTTGAACCCGTGACCCCCGCTTTACGAAAGCGGTGCTCTACCGCTGAGCTACTCTGGCGTGACCGCGCGCACGGCCGATGGGAGAACCAATGCAAAACCCGGCGCCGAGAGCGCCGGGTTTCGCGCGGGCGCGTCGAATTCTACTGGAGCGAGACGCTCGCGGAAAGGTGACCGGTGCCCAACTGGCCCAGCACGCGCGCACAGGCTGCGGCGAGCCCAGCATCTCCTTCGGCCATCGCCGCCTCGAAGACGGCGGCGTCGAGCGCGGCGCGGCTGCGGGAGTGCAGATTGGCCGCGGCCGCTGCGGCGGCAGTGCGCACCTCGCTGGAACGCGCGCTGTCCGCCACTACGCCTTGCAGGCAGGCCGCGGCTGCCGGGTCGCCGGCGTAGCCGAGGGCGTGCAGGGCGCGGATCGCGATCTTGTCGGCGCGACCCGTGGCAGCCGTCAAAGCCGCGACCGCGTGACCGCCCATGCCCTTGAAGGCGGCGTGGGCCAGCGCCATGGCGGCGTCGGCGGCCGTGGCCTCGTAGCCGGCGCGGGCAGCGTCGAGTTCCGCGAAGGAGGCGATGACCGCGTTCGCATCGGCGGTTTCGACGACCTCTGCGTTCTCGACCTGAGTGCCCTCGCCGCCGATGACGAACACCGGCGTGTCGGCGAAGCGCGCATCCGCGCGAATCATCTCCACGACGCGGCGCGCGTAGTAGTCCGGCAGCGGGTCGGCGATGACGAAGGCGTCCACGTTCATGGACATCCGCAGGTTCGCCAGACCTTCGGCGCCCTTGTGCGAACCCACGACCACGACGCCGGCCGCCTTGAGCGCGTTGGCGAACGCGGTGCCGCGCTGGGCGTCGCCGTCCATCACGTGCACGACGCGGATCGCGGCGTAGCCGACCGCCTCGGAAAGGGCGGCGATCACGTCGCTGTTGAAGACCTCCTGATTGGCGAGTGCCAGGGCCGCGGCAATGCGCGGACCCGACTGGCGCCCGGCGAGCGCCGCGCGGAATCCGGACCACTCGCGGCCGCCCGGGCCGTCCAGCGCGTCGATCAGAGCGCTGGCGATGTCCGGCTGGTCCGCCGCGACCGCCCACACCAGCGCGTCATTGATGGCGCCGTGCGGGATGGTCATCAGGGCGTTGCGCTGCGCGGCGGCCTGCGCTTCCCAGTCCGGATTGCCGGACAGCGCGGCAACTTCCGCGCCGTAGACCGCGGCCAGGCGCATCGCGGCCTCGGGATGGCCGAGGGCGTGGGCGTGCAACAGGTCGTGCTTGGCCAACTCGAAGGCGACCAGCGGCTGCGGCACGTCGTAGGGCTGCAGCTTGCTGCCTTTCACGTTCCACAGGACACCGTAGTTCTCGAGGGCGCTGAGACTCCGGGCGCCTTCGCTCATGAAGTAGGCCCAGGCCTGGTCCACGTACATCTGGGCGGGATCGCCCGGATGGTCGAGGATGGCCGCCGCGAGCGCTTGCACCTTGCCGCTCTCGTCGTTGGCGGCCATGTCGGCAATGCGCGCCGAGGTGCGCGGATCGTTCAAGGAGTTGAACACGTGCAGGACGCCCATGCGCACTCCCTCGTCCTCGGAGTGCGACGCGGTCAGCAGGGGCACCACCACGCTGGAGCCCATGCGCGACAGCGCGTAGATGGCGCCCAGCCGGCGGCTCTCGTCGTTGCTGTTGAGCTCCGCCACCAGCGGCGGCGCCGCGAAGGGCCCGTACTTGATGCCGAGGGCGAAGATCGCCTGGTTGCGCGTGTTGAGATCCTCGGAGAAGACCGCAGCGGCCTCCTTGGCGGCGGCCTCTGGGTCGCGAATCATCTCGCGGCTGGCCACGGCGGCCGTGCTCAGGATCTCGCGGGCGAAGGTTTCGAACTCGCCGCCGGCGACCAGCAACTCGAGCAGCGCGTCCTCGCTGCTGCCGAGCAGCGC
>CAZDMB010000264.1:0-2999 GCA_964506175.1 uncultured Planctomycetales bacterium
GCGAGGTCTTGAAGAGGAACCGGTCGAGCTGCGCCTCCGGCAGCGGGTACGTGCCGGCCTGCTCGATGGGGTTCTGCGTCGCGATGACCATGAAGGGCGACCCCACCGGGTAGCCGACGCCGTCGACCGTGACGACTCCCTCCTCGATGACCTCGAGGAGGGAGGACTGCGTCTTCGGCGAGGCTCGGTTGATCTCGTCCGCGAGCAGGACTTGCGTGAACACCGGGCCGGGGCGAAACACGAAATCCCGGCCGTGCTCGGTCTCCTGCAGCACGGGGCCGCCGGTGATGTCGCCCGGCAAGAGATCGGGCGTGAACTGGACGCGCTGATGCTGCAGGCCGAGCAGGCGCGCGAGGCCCTTCACCAGTTCCGTCTTGCCGAGGCCCGGCAGGCCTTGCAGCAGGACGTGCCCGTTTGCCAGCGCCGCCACCACCACCTGGCGGGTGAGGACGCTTTGGCCGAGAATCAGGGCGTCCAGGCCGGCGAGCAGCCGCTCGCCCAGGGCGCGCGCCTCGGCGACGTCCGCGGGTACGGGAGGGGCGGTCGGGCCTTGCATGGTCCTGGCAGCAGAACGCAAGAATACGCGCGCGGCTCAGTCCTTCCGCGCGAAGAAGCGGCGCACCGCCTCGCGGTGGTGCGGTGCGGTGCGCCGCTGCCAGGAGGCCTGGCCCGTGGCGCCGCCGGCCGCGGCCTCCGCAACCGCCTCGGCAATCCCGTCAGCGCGCGGCGTTACGCCCGCCGTCTGCAGCAACCGCATGGCCTCGTCGTAATTCGCCGGGGGAGGCAGCGCACGCGCCTGCATTTCAGCCGCCAGGTCGGGCGTTTCTGCGCCCCAATCCAACTGCGCCGCACCGGGCCCCCGGCTGACGCCGCCCTGCCCGGCAGCGGCCTCTGCGCCGACGAGAGCTCCCTCGCGCGGATCTCCGGTCCCGGCAGCGAGACCGGCGCCGCTGGCGGCGTCGGGAGGCGCGTCGCCGGCTGCGACCGCGCCGGGACTCCACTGCGCCAGTCGTGACGGGTCCAGCAGGCCTTCGGCGGCCAATCGCTCGAGTCCGGTTCGGCTCAACTGCTCCAAGGTCCGCAGTTGCTCGGCAGGCGAGAGTCCTTCGAAGCCCGCGGGCAGCTCGCCGAGTGCGCCGAGGCGCGCCAGTTGCTCCAGCGCCTTGGCGAGCGAATCACGCGCGACGCGCGCCTCCGCTGGATCCGTGGGCGCCTGCTCCAAGGACGCTCCTGCCGCCGCCATCTCGCGCGCCACCTGATCGAGCGCGGCGGCGCTCTCCTCCGCGCGCCGGCTGAGCTTGTCCTCGAGCCGATCCAGAGCCTCGCGCCGCGCCTCGCCGCGCGCGCTTTCGTCCTCGCTCTGCTCCAACTGCCGGAAACGTTCCTCGACGTCCGTGCGGAACTCCTCCTCCAGCGGCACGGTCGCGGCGAGGCGCTGCGCCAGGTCGCGCAACTCCTCCAGGCGCTGGGAGCTGACAGGGTCTTGCGCCAGCGGATCGCGCGGCAGAAGCGGATGCATGGGCACCGCGAGGGCAAGCGCGGCGAACACGCCGCCCGGCGCGAGGGCGCGGAACACGCGGCGCCCATCCGGTCGCGGCAGCGTGCGCGGCAGCGGCTCCGACGGCGGCGAGCCGCCTTCCCACGCTTGGAGCCAGCGTCCGGTGCCGCCGGCGCGGAGATCGAGCATCACCGCCACTTGCTCCGGCTGCACGCGGCGGCGCCGCGCCTGCAGCACGCCGCCAACCAGGGCGGCCGCGACGCCGAGGCCGAGCCAGCCGGCGGCGGCGGGGCGCCCGCTTCCGAGCAGGCGCGCCAAGAGGACCAGCATGCCCGCGCCCGCGAGACATGGGCCCAGCAGAATTCCGACGCGCGCCGCGAGCAGAGCGCGATTCCAGCCGCGCGCGGCGCGGCTCACCTCGGCGGCGAAGCTCGTCTCCAGACGCACTATCCTACGGCGCATGACGCGGAGCGAAGGCGAGAATCTGCCGCGCCTGGCGCTGGCGAGCGGCGGCGTGCGCACGCCCGAGCGCCTGGCTGCGCTGCAGGCGGAGATGCGCGAACTGTTCTCCGGCTGCCGACGACTGTTGTTCATTCCGTGGGCCTTGGAGGATCACGCCGGCACCTTGCGCGGCATGCAGGAGCGCGGCTTCGGCGCCGGCTTCGAGCTGCAGGGCATCCACGCCTGCGCCGATCCGATGCAAGCCGTCAACGACGCCGAAGGGGTGTTCATCGGCGGCGGCAACAGCTTTCGGCTGCTGCACGCGCTGCAACGGCACGGGGTTCTGGATCTTCTGCGCCAGCGCGTGCTCGGCGGGCTGCCCTACCTGGGCATCAGCGCGGGCTCCAACGTCGCCTGCCCGACCATCGGCACCACCAACGACATGCCGATCGTGGAGCCGCCCCGCGGATTCGGCGCGCTCGCGCTCGTGCCTTTCCAAATCAATCCACATTACTTCACCGGCTCGTCGTGGTTGCGCGCCGCGTCCGGGGAATATGAGGCGCACTTCGGCGAGACGCGGGACGAGCGGATCGCCCAGTACCACGAATGCCAGGATCGGCCGGTGGTCGGCCTGTGGGAAGGCGCGATTCTGCGCGTGCGCGGCGGCGACGTGCGGCTCGTCTACGGCTCGGCGCGCGTGTTCCGCCGCGGTTTGGCGCCCGCCGACTACGCAGCGCCGTGCGCGCTGCCGCTGTGAGCGCGGACTAGGCCAGGGCGGCGGCCAGCATGCGCTGGAAGGCATGCACTCCCTGCTCATGAGCGGGACTGAACCGGCCGCCGGGCCAGAGGCGCGCGCCCACGCCGCGCTGCACCGATTCGACCACGGCTTCGTCTTCCAACTCCACGCGATCGAGGTCCGCGCCGGCGCCCTGGCCGGCGAGTTCCTCGCGCCAAATGAGGCGGTGGTAACGCACCACGGTGAGGGCGGCGCCGCGCGGCTCCACCACGTTGAGCGACACGCCCCAGGGATAGGCGTTGATCAAGAGATTCGGCCACAGCC
>CAZDMB010000265.1:0-308 GCA_964506175.1 uncultured Planctomycetales bacterium
GGGATCCTCCGCCCGCGTGACAGCTGGGCCGATACGTCGGCATACGACGCGGCGTCAGAGACGCTGGCGGCGCTCTTCAACAGGAACTTCGAAACATACGCCGCTGGTGTCAGTGCAGAGGTTCTTGCGGCCGCCCCGAAGGCATGAATGAATTCAAGGCGGCGCTCGCCACGGACGGGCCGCAGCGGACGCTGGCGGAGGCGCTGCGCGGCGCCGACGTGTTCCTCGGCCTCTCCGTCGCCGACGCGATGTCGCCGGAGATGCTCAAGACCATGGCGCGGGACCCGATCGTCTTCGCCATGGCCAAC
>CAZDMB010000265.1:318-2998 GCA_964506175.1 uncultured Planctomycetales bacterium
ATCATGGCGACGGGCCGCTCGGACTACCCGAACCAGGTCAACAACGTCCTCGGCTTCCCCTTCATCTTCCGCGGCGCCCTCGACGTGCGCGCGCGCACCATCAACGGCGAGATGTTGACGGCGGCTTCGCGCGCGCTGGCGGAGCTCGCGCGCGAACCCGTGCCTGAGAACGTGGCCGCCGCCTACGGCCTGAAGCCCGAGGATCTCAAGTTCGGGCGCGGCAACTTCATTCCGAAGCCGCTCGACCACCGCGTCATTCGCCGCGTGGCCGCCGCCGTCGCTGCGGCGGCGATGGCGACCGGCGTGGCGCGCCGCCCGGTGGAACTCGAGGAATACGTGCGCCAGCTCGGCGAGCGCATCGGCGAAGAGCGCGACTTGATGCGCAAAGCCGTGGCGCGCGCGCGGCGCGACCCGCGGCGCATCGTCTATCCGGAAGGCGAGGCCGAGCGCATCCTGATCGCCGCCGAGGCCGTGATGCAGGAGGGCATCGCGCGCCCGGTGCTGGTCGGCGGCGAAGAAGAGATCCGCCGCAAGGCGGCGGCGATCGGCGTGCGCCTTGACGGCGTGGACATCGCCGATCCGCGCTCGTGGAAGTGGACCGAGAGCTACGCGCGCGAGTTGCACGAACTGCGCCGCCATCGGCGCGTGGACCTCGCCACCGCGCGCGAGCTCGTGCTGGACCCGCTGTGGTTCGGCCCGCTGATGCTGCGCATGGGCCACGCCAACGGCCTCGTGACCGGGGTCACCCGCCGCGTGCGCAAGACCATGCCGCCGATGCTCAAGGTGATTCCGCTGCGCGAGGGCGCCCGCCTCGCCTGCGGCATGACCATGGTGTTCCCGAGCCACGGCACCGTGTTCCTCGCCGACACCTCGATCAACGTCGAGCCGAACGACCAGGAACTGGCCGAGATCGCGCTGCTGGCGGCCGAGCAGGTGCAGGCTTTCGGCATCGAGCCGATCGTGGCCATGGTGTCCTTCTCCTCCTACGGCGGCACGCCGCATCCGCGCAGCGATCTGGTGCGGCGCGCGGTGCGCATCGCGCGCGAGGAGGCGCCGCACCTGCTGATCGACGGCGAAATGCGCGTGGACTGCGCCCTCGACCCCACGGTGCAGGCGCGCTACGCCGACTGCATGCTGGGCGGACGCCGCGCCAACCTGCTGGTGTTCCCCAATCTCGAGGCGGCCAACATCGGCTTCAACCTGGTGCGCACCCTGGCCGACGTCCCGGTGGTCGGGCCGCTCATGCTCGGACTGGCGAAGCCGGCGCACGTGCTGCAGCCGCATTCCTGCGGCGTGCGCGACGTCGTGCACATGACGGCGATCGCGTGCATGCAGGCGCAGGAGCAGGGCCCGGCGGCCAGCGAGAGCGCCGCCCCGCGCCACCGCTTCGGCGCGCGCACGGTAAACTAGGGGGGTGCCCCAGGACGTCGTTTTCCGGCTCGAACCCGGACGCGACCCGGAGCGTCTGGACGCGAATGAGTTGAAGCGGCTCGCCGCGGATGCGCTCCAGGCGCCGGTCGAGCAAGTCGCCGAGGCGCGCCTGCAGCGCGTGTCCTTCGACGCGCGCGCCAAGTTCATGAACTGGCGCGTGGTCGCGCGCACGTGGCGCGCGGAGGAAAAGATTCCCCCGCCGCCGCGCACGGAGCCGTGGCCGCCGCCGGTTGCCGCCGCGGACGCGCCGCGCGTCATCGTCGTCGGCAGCGGTCCGGCCGGCCTCTTCTGCGCGCTCGAGTTGTTGCGTGCCGGCATCCGGCCGTTGGTCCTCGAGCGCGGGCCGGACGTCCAGACGCGCCGCCGCGCGATCGCGCTGCTCAACCGCGGCGAGGGCACCGACCCGGAGGCCAATTACGCCTTCGGCGAAGGCGGCGCCGGCACCTACTCCGACGGCAAGCTCTACACACGCAGCGGCAAACGCGGCGAACTCGACGCGGTGCTGCGCGAACTGGTGGCGCACGGCGCGCCGCCGCGCATTCTGTGGGCGTGGCGCCCGCACATCGGCTCGAACCTGCTGCCGGAAGTGATCCAGGCGCTGCGCGCGACCATCCGCGGCGCCGGCGGCGAAGTGCGGTTCGGCGCCCGCGCCGACGAGATCCTGCTGCAGGACGGTCGCGCGCGCGGCGTGCGCCTCCAGAATGGTGAAGAATTGTCCGCCGCCGCAGTCGTGCTCGCCGCCGGACACAGCGCGACCGACTCCCTGCAGATGGCCGGCCGCGCAGGCGCGCGCCTGGAGCCGAAGGGATTCGCCATGGGGGTGCGCGCCGAGCACCCGCAAGCCTGGCTGGACGCCATCCAGTACCACGGGATGAAGGAGGAAGCCGGCCTGCCGCCCTCCTTCTACGAGTTGGTCGGACGCTCGGCGGAACACGCGGTGTACTCCTTCTGCATGTGTCCCGGCGGTTGGATCGTGTCGAGCCAGGCGCAGCCGGGCACGCTGGTCGTCAACGGCATGTCGCTGTCCAAGCGCGACTCGCCCTATGCCAACAGCGGCGTCGTGGTGGAGATCCACCCGCGGGATTGGTGCGGCAAGCGCGGCTGGCGCTGGGGTTGGCCGGAGTTGCTGAAGCGCGCCGCCAGGCTTTCCTCGCATCCTCTGCTGCACGCGGAGCAAGTGGCGCACGGCCGTCTGCCGGAAGAGCCGGAGGACGATCCGCTGTTCGGCGTGCGGCTACAGTTGGCTCTC
>CAZDMB010000266.1:0-2979 GCA_964506175.1 uncultured Planctomycetales bacterium
CTGTGGGCGAGTCGTCCCACGGCCGATCTGGTCGGCCTGCGGGACATGCCGGCGACGCGGGCGGCGGTGGAATCGTCGCTGCGTGCGGCCGGCCTCATTCGGTAGAGCGGAGATTCTACGATGGCGCGAAACTGTCAAGACATTGTCGAGCGGCTGAAGGGCGAGTATCCGGCTGAGTGGGCCGCGGCGCACCGGGGCGGTCCGGATACGGAAGCGTTCGTGCGGCGGCTCGCGTGGGTGCTGCATTCCACGGTCGACGCCAACTTCGGGCTACTCGGCCAGCGCGGTGACGCCTCGCGCATCGCGGACGACGCGATTCTGTATTCGGGCGAGGGGACCGGCGTCGACCCGACGACGGGCAAGAACCATCACGGCTACGACTTTATCGTGGGCGCGGGCGGCCCGGACCCGCGGCCGGGCTGGCAGCGGCTCGACGATGGCGGCGTGGCGGTGTGGGTGCAGCCGGCGCCCGTGGGCGGCTCGGTCGAACCGGCGCCGGTCTCCGGCGTGTGGACGGCGGCCCATCAGGCGGTCGTGGACGCGATGCCTGGCGCGGACGTGCAGGCCATCGCGGAACAGCTCGCGTACCGCTTCCCTGATGCGGCATGGGGCCGCAAGCGCTCCGGGCCTGGCCGACCGCTGAGTGGGGACACGGTCGCGCGGCGGCTCGAGGACGGCCGGCTGTACGGCGTGCGCGTGCGGCCGTCCGTGCGGCTGTGGGGTGTGCTCGACGCGGCGCAGGTCTTCGAGTCGGTGGCGCCGGTCGACCATCTCGGGGACGGTCCGGCCGATCCGCCCCCGGTGGACCCGATCGATCCGCCCGTGGACCCGGCGCCGGTCGTCACTGATCCGGCGCTGCTGGCGCTGATGGCCGAGATGCTGGCCGAAGTGGTGGCGGCGCGCACGGCGGCGCAGGATGCGGCGACGGCGGCGAGCGCGGCGCATTCGGTGGCGCTCGAGGTCAAGGCGCAGAAGTACGACGTGACGGCGAACGCCGGATGGCTCGGCAAGGTGAGCGGGACGATCACGCCCCGCGCGGAGGACTAGAGGCATGCGCGCAGAACATTGGTTCCTGCTGGCGGGTTTGCTGGCGATGCTCGGCGGACTCGAGAACGTCGAGCAGTGGGCGGACCTGATTCAGGTCAAGACGGTGCTGAAGATGGCGGCCTCGGCCGGCATCCTCATCCGGGCGGCCTACGTGCCGCCGAAGTCGTGACGCCTCGGCGCATCTTCGGCGCGCTGGCGGCGCTGCTGGCGGTCTACGAGGGCGTGACGCTCGGCAATGACGCGTCCGGCGACACGATCTCGGAAATCGTGTGGGAGCTCTCCGACCGCTGGCAAGTCGTGACGTTCCTGTTCGGCCTGGTGGCCGGGCACTGGTTCTTCCCGCGGAAGCTGCCGGCGGTGCTCGGGTTCCTTCCACAGATCGGCGCGGCACCGGAACAGCGCACGGAAGCCGGCGCGTTGCTGCGCTCCGGGCTCGACGCGATTGCCAAGCAGGCGATGACGGTGCCGGAGGGTCGGCGCGGCGTCGTGGCGGTGGTGGTCGACGAGCGCGGCGCGGAGGTCGGCGCGGCGTTCCTGACGGCGCGCGGGTGGACGGTCGAAGCCTCGGTGCGTGCCGCGGTGAAGGACGGGCGCAAGGTGCAAGCGGCCGTCAAGGTGGTGTTTTAGCGAGATGCGCAACTAGGGAACGTTCCGCCGGGTGTACCGGCGGGGCGTGCGCATCGGGGCAGGGCGTCTCCGTGTCGGTGCGCGTCCTGTTCCGTCATTCGACGGGGTCCGATCGGGGGAGATGATGCGACGAGTACTGACGGCGGTTCTTCTGGTGGCGGCGTTCGCCGCGGGCGCGTCGGCGCAGCAGGCCACGCGCGGCACGATGACCACGGCCGGGCAGGTCGTGCAACTCGACACGCGCGGGGCCTCCACGGCGTCGATTGCCGTCTCGGGGACGTGGTCGGGGACGGTCAATTTCGAGGTCGTGGCCGGCGGCGGCACCGATCCGGTGACGGTCGACTGTGCGACGCCGGCCGCACCCGGCACGGCGGTGAACAACACGACGAGCGGCGGCGTGTGGGTGTGCCCGGTGGCGGGTATGCTGGCCGTGCAAGCGCGGCTGTCGGACGCGCCTACGGGCACGGTCGTGGTCGACATCGTCTCGTCTCCGGCGCCTGGTCAGACGGTCGCGGCGGCCGGCGGCGGTGGCGGCGGGAATGACGCGGCGAGCGCGACGGGCTCGAGCGTGCCGGCCTCGGCCAGCTACAACGCGGTGAACGTCGGCGGCACACTGCGCGGCCAGACGGGGACGTCGGTCGGCTCGCACTATGCCGGCGCCGTGCAGATCATGGACGGCAGCGGCAACGCGATCACGTCGTTTGGTGGCGGCACGCAGTACACGCAGGACGCGGCGCTGACGGTCAGTACGACGGTCGGCACGATGGCGATCGGCCGGGCCTCGGCGGCGGTGCCGTCCGATGTGTCGGCGGACGGTGACGCGGTCATCCCGTGGTATCTCCGCAGTGGCGCCCAGGCGATGCAAGTGACGTTCGGCGGCGTGCTGGCGACGGCCGGCAACGGCGCGAGCGGCACGGGCGTGCAGCGTGTCACGCTGGCGAGCGACAGCACGGGCAACGTCGCGACCATTGGCACGTCGGTGACGCCGGGCACGTCGGCGGCGCATCTCGGCAAGGCAGAGGACGCGGCGGCCGGTAACGGCGATACTGGCGTCGCGGTGTGGGGCGTGGCGCAGGCGACGCCGAGCGCGACGGCCGCGGACGGTGATTACATCGCGTTCAAGACGGACGCCAACGGCCGCCAGTGGGTCAACGCGATCAACGCGGGCACGTTCGCCGTGCAGGAAAGCGGCAGCGCCCTGACGGCGCTGCAGCTCATCGACAACCCGGTGGGGTCGTCCACGGGCGGCTCGGCGGGGACGTCGTCGGCGCTGGCCGGCGGCATCTACAACTCGACGCCTCCGAC
>CAZDMB010000267.1:0-224 GCA_964506175.1 uncultured Planctomycetales bacterium
GTAGCCGATGGTGCCCGGCGAGGCCCACACGATCACTCCGCCCTTGGCGTCGGTCAGGGTGATGAGCGTGTTGTTGAAGCTGGAGCGCACGTGCGCGACTCCGCGCGCGCCGACCTTCTTGGACTTCTGGCGCTTGGGAGCGGCCGGCGTGGCGGCAGCGGGCGGGGTGATTTCCTTTTCGTTGGCCATGTCTCGCTCCTACTTCATCGCCTTGACGGATTTCT
>CAZDMB010000267.1:234-2913 GCA_964506175.1 uncultured Planctomycetales bacterium
GTGCGCGCGTTGGTGCGCGTGCGCTGGCCGCGCACCGGCAGGCCGCGGCGGTGGCGCAGGCCGCGGTAGCAGCCGATGTCGCGCAGGCGGCTGATGGTCTGCGCGCCTTGGCGGCGCAGGGCGCCCTCGACCGTGTAGTTCTTCTCGATGTGCGCGCTCAGCGCGCCCAGTTCCTCGTCGGACAACTCGCGGGCGCGGCGGTCCGGCGAGAGGTTGAGGTCTTGGCAGATCTTGGCGGCCGAGGTGGGGCCGATGCCAAAGATGTAAGTCAGCGCAATGACGGTGCGCTTGTCACTCGGGATGTCGACGCCGATCAGACGGGGCATGGCAGTACGGGGCGGGCTCGGGTTGGGGCGATCAGCCTTGACGCTGTTTGTGACGGGGATCGCGCTTGCAGACCACGCGCACGACGCCGTTACGGCGCACGATCTTGCAGTGGCTGCACATGGGACGGATGGAGGCGCGGACTTTCATGGCATTAACGGCGCTTCGGCGGAGGCCCGCGTCGGCGGGGCCGCGCGGGCGCGGCGACTCCCGGTTGGCCCGGCGCCGGCCGCGGCCGGCGCTCGCCGCGGAAGACGATGCGGCAGCGGGTCAAGTCGTAGGGAGACATTTCGACGGTTACGGTGTCCCCCGGGGTGATGCGGATGTAGTGCATGCGCATCTTGCCGGAGATGTGAGCGAGGATCTGCTGCCCATTCTGGAGCTGCACCTGAAACGTGGCGTTCGGAAGGGTTTCCCGAACGATCGCGGTCACGGTGATGGGCTCTTCCTTGGGCATGCCTAGGAAACGGAGGAGAGATCCTTCAGGCGGTCCCCCACGAGACGCAGGAGGTCCTTCTGGATGTCGGCGATCGCGCGATCCGCAGGGATCTCGCGGAGGATGCCGCGGCCGCGGTAGTGCGCGACGAGCGGCTCGGTGGTCTCGCGGTAGACCGCGAGGCGGCGGGAGATCACCTCCCGGGTGTCGTCGGCGCGGCCGCGCGCCACCAGACGATCGGTCAGAACGCTCTCCGGCGCGGTGAAGTATAGCGCCAACGCCACCGTCCCGCCAGACGCGGCCGCCTCGAGGGCGCGCGCCTGCGGCAGCGACCGCGGGAAGCCGTCGAGCAGGAGCACCTGGCCGGGCGCGAGCGCGCGCACTCGCCCCGCCACCATGCCGACCATCACTTCGTCGGGCACGAGTTCGCCGCGCTGCATGACGGCGTCGGCTTTGCGTCCCAGTTCGGTGCCGCGGGCGACTTCTTCCCGCAGCATGTCGCCGGTGGACAGATGAATCCAGCCGTTGTGCTCCGCCGCCAACTTGGCCTGCGTGCCTTTGCCGACGCCCGGGGCGCCGAGAAGGACTGCGATCATGGCCATGGCCCTAGCGCGCGCGCGTCCACCCGGCACTGCTGCCTTTCATGAAGCCCTCGTAGTTGCGCATCATCAGCTGCGCGTTCAGTCGGTCCACCATGTCCAGCGCCACGCCCACCTCGATCAGGATGGAAGTGCCGCCGAGGAAATAGGCGACCATCGGGTCCACGCGCATCTGGCCGACGAGAATCGTCGGCAGGATGGCGATGACGGCCAGGAACACCGCGCCGGCCAGCGTGATGCGGTCAAGCACGAAGGACAGGTAGTCGGCCGTCGCCTTGCCTGGTCGGATGCCCGGGATGAAGGAGCCGTGCTCCTTGAGGTTGTTGGCGATCTCCTCCGGCTGGAACATCAGCCGCGTCCACATGAAGGAGAAGAACACGATCATGCCGGTGTAGGCGGCGATGTAGAGGAAGCCGGCCTGATTGAAATACGTTCCCAACCACGACATGCCCGGCAGGGTGGCCAACACCGTCGGCACGATGAACAGCGCCGAGGCGAAGATGATGGGCATCACGCCGGCCTGGTTGACCCGCAGCGGCAGGTAGTGGCGGTTGCCCCCCATCACCTTGCGGCCGCGCGTCAACTTGGCCTGCTGGATGGGAATGCGCCGCTGTCCGCGGGTGAGGTACACGACCACGATCACCACCACCAGCCACATCACGCCGAGCGTGACGGCCAGGGTCTGCGCGTTCTCACGGTCGGTGAAGGCCTTCTTCAGGGTGACCGGAAGACGCGCGATGATGCCCGACATGATCAGCAAGGAGATGCCGTTGCCGAGGCCGTATTCGGTGATCTGCTCGCCCAGCCACATGATGAAGGCCGTGCCGGTGGTGAGCGAGATCATCGTGAGCAGGCGGAATCCCCAGCCCGGGTTCGCCACGACCTCGGCACCGCCGTAGCCGAACGAGCCGCCGCGGCCGAGCCCCTCGAGCCAGGTCGAGATGAAGAACGACTGGATCAGCGCGAGGAGGACCGTACCGTAGCGCGTGTACTGGTTGATCTTGCGCCGGCCCTGTTCACCCTCCTTGTTCAGGCGGTCGAACGTCGGGACGACGACGGTGAGGAGCTGGATCACGATGCTCGCGGTGACGTACGGCATGATGCCGAGCGCGAACAGCGACATCTTCTCGAGCGCGCCGCCCGAGAACATGTTGAACAGCCCCAGGAAGGAGCCCGAGCCGCCCGAGGAGATCACGTTCTTCATCTCCACGCGGTTCACGCCCGGCGTCGTCACGAAGACGCCGACGCGATAGACCGCGAGGCACACGAGCGTGAAGAAGATCCGCTTGCGGAGCTCGGGGATCTTCCCGATGTTGCCGA
>CAZDMB010000268.1:0-2905 GCA_964506175.1 uncultured Planctomycetales bacterium
GAGGTACTTGGAGCCGTCGCGCTCCTCGTTCATCGGCGTGCGGCCGAACTCCCCGGTCCAGAGCACGATCGTCTCGTCCAGCAGACCCCGCTCCTCGAGGTCCGTCAGCAGCGCGGCGCAGGCGCGCTCGGTCTGCCGGCAGCGCTCCGGCAGCGAGGTGACGATGTCGTCGCCCGGGTTGGTGCCGTGGCTGTCCCAGCCCCAGTGATGCAGCTGGACGATGCGCACGCCGCGCTCGCTCAGGCGGCGCGCCAGCAGCGCGTTGTTGGCGAAAGACGCCTCGCCCGGCTTGGCGCCATAGCGGTCCAGGGTTGCCTGCGACTCGGTGCTCAAGTCCGCGAGCTCCGGCACGGAGCGCTGCATGCGCCAGGCGAGTTCGTACTGCGCGCTGCGCGTGGCCGTCTCCGGGTCGCCGTGGCGCTCCTGCGCCAGCGAATTGAGCTCGCGCACGGCGTCCAGCGAGCGGCGGCGGGAGGCCGGCGCCACCCCCTCCGGATTGGCGAGGTGCAACACCGGATCGCCGCCGCTGCGGAAACGCACGCCCTGGTGCACGCTCGGCAGGAAACCCGGTCCCCACACCGCCGCGCCGCCGTCGGGCGCGAACGGGCCGGACGTCAGCACGATGAACGCCGGCAGATCGGGGTTCTCGGTGCCCATGCCCCAGGACAGCCACGCGCCGAGGCTCGGCCGGCCGGGCAGCGGGTGCCCGGTGAACAGGTGGATCTGCGCCGGCGCATGGTTGAACTGCTCCGTCTTCATGCTGTGCACGAAGGCGATCTTGTCCGCCACCTTGGCCGTCTCCGGCAGCAGTTCGGAGAGCCAGGCGCCGCTCTGTCCGTGCTGCGCGAAGGAGTAGGGCGAGCCGAGCATCTTCGGGTGGCCCTTGATGAAGGCGAAGCGCTCGTTCTGCAGCAACTCGTCCGGGCAGGGCTGCAGATGATGTTTGACGAGCTCCGGCTTCGGCGTGAACAGGTCCAATTGGCTGGGCGCGCCGGCCATGTGCAGCACGATCACGCGCTTGGCGCGGCCGAAGGAACGCGAGCGGCCGGCCGGCAAGACGCGCGCCAGCGGTCCTGCGGCCCTGGCCGCCGCCAAGCCTGCCGCGCCGACGGCGCAGGTCGAGAGGAAGCGCCGGCGGTCCATCATCCCTTCACCACCGTTTCGTCGAGGTTCAACAAGACGCTGCCGACCAGCGACCAGGCGCGTTCCTCGCCGGAGGCGGCGCTCTCGTCGGCGAGCAGTCGGCGCAACACTTCGAGTTCGCGCGCCGAAGGCGAACGCGCGGTGCACAGCCGGAACCCCCAACCCAATTGCGCCGTCGCCGTGGAGCCGCCTTCGGCGCGCATGCGTTGGCCGAGCGCGGCTGCGGCTTCCGCGAAGGCCGGGTCGTTCAGGAGCGCCAGCGCCTGCAACGGAGTGTCGGAGCGGGAACGGCGCGCGCACGTGGCCTCGCGGCTGGGCGCGTCGAATGCGGCGAAGGTGGCGTAGTGCGCGGTCCGGCGCCAGAAGGTGTAGATGCCGCGGCGCCAGCGGTCGGAGCCCGCGGCGGTGCGCCAGCGATCGCCGGCGTAGGGAGCGTTGTCCACGCCAGCCGGCTGGAAGGGCATGACGCTGGGACCGCCGATGCGTTCGTCGAGCAATCCGGCGGCGGCCAGCGCGACGTCGCGCACTTCCTCGGCGGGCAGGCGCAGGCGCGGCGCTCGCGCCAGCCACAGATTCGACGGATCGATTTCGAGGGCCTCGGCGCTGACCTCCGCCGACTGGCGATAGGTGGCCGAGGACAAGATGAGGGTGTAGAGCCGCTTGATGCTCCAGTCGTGATCCATGAACTCGCAGGCCAGCCAGTCCAGAAGTTCGCGGTTGGTGCAGGCCGGGCTCTGGGCGCCGAAATCCTCGACCGTCTCGACGAGGCCGCGGCCGAAGACCTGCTCCCACACGCGATTGACGAAGACGCGCGCGGTGAGCGGGTTCTTGCGGTCCACCAGCCAGTCCGCGAGCTCGAGGCGATTGCGCACGGGACGCCCGTCGCGATTCAGGACCGCGGGCACGCCGGGCTGCACCTTGGCTCCCGGATTCAGGAAAGACCCCTTGATCAAGATCCGCGTTTCGCGAGGCGCGGCGCGCTCGCGCAACACCATGGCGGTGGGGAACGCCGGCCGCGCGGCCTCGAGAGCGGCGATCCGCGCCCGCAACGCGGCGGTCTCGGCGGCGGTCGCGCGCCAGGCGGCGGCGAGAACGCTCTGGGCGGCGGCGTCCTGCTCGGGCGCGCGCGCCGCGGCGATCAACTCCGGCGGGTGGCGCAGTTCCGCCGCGCTGCGCGCCGTACGCGTGCCGATTTCCTGCCACCAGACGCGCCCGCCGTTCTGGGCGCAGGCCACGCCGTCCACCGGAACGTCCGGCGCCAAGCCCACGTCGGCCAGCGGCACCGCGAGTCGGACCCAGCTTCCGGCCGGCGGCAGGGCGCCGGCGGCGTGGTGGGCGGGGCTTTCCGTGCCGACGCCCCCCGACGGAATGGAATCCTCGCCCCACCAGGCGCGGTGCTCCCAACTGCCGGCTTGGTGGAACTTGAGCATGAGGGAGCGCGGCGGATGCTCCGCGTCCAGCCACACCCAGGCGTAGAGCGCGTCGTCGGCGCCCAACCGCCGCGCGTCGGCGCCGCCCTCGAAGAAATGCTGAACGATTTCCTCGCTCTGCTGGAGGCGGGCGACCCCCGCGCCGCGCGGCGCGGCCCCGTCCAGCGGGCGGGCCGTCCAATCGCCTTCGGTGCGCGATCCCGCGGGCGGCGCCTCCGTCGCCCACGGACGGTCCAGCGGCTCGGCGGGGGCCTCGGCGAGCTCGCGCGCGATCTCCTCCTGCCAAGCGGCCTGCGCCGCCCGCCAGTCCTCGCGCTCCGCGGCCAGCTCTT
>CAZDMB010000269.1:0-2874 GCA_964506175.1 uncultured Planctomycetales bacterium
CCGTCGGCGGTGAGCGCCGCGCCGTCCCCCACCAGCAGGGTGAAGGTGCGCGCGCCCGGCAGCACCAGCGGCCGCATGCCGAGCATGTGCGGCGCGATGGGAGTCACGACGATGGCGTCGAGGCGCGGCGAGAGGATCGGGCCGCCGGCCGCCAGGTTGTACGCGGTCGAGCCGGTGGCGGTGCTGATGATGACGCCGTCGCCGCGATAGGTGCACACGCTCCGGCCTTCGTCCACGAGGCCGATCTCGCACATGCCGCGGTCGGGCGCCCGCGCCACCACCACGTCGTTGAGCACGTGGGCTTCTGCATCGGGCTTGCCGCCGCGCAGCGCGCGAAACGCCAGCATGCCGCGGCTCTCCGCCGTGCATTCGCCGCGCAGCACCAGGTCGAGGACGGTCAGCGCGCGCTCCGGCGCGACGCCGGCCAGAAATCCGACCGTGCCGGCGTTGACGCCGAGCAGCGGCGCGCTGCGTTCGCCGAGGCGGTGGGTGGCGGCGAGCAGCGCGCCGTCGCCGCCGATCACGACCACCAAGTCGGGCGCGCAGGCGAGCGGCCGCAGCGTGCGCTCCAGTTCGACGCCGAGGAGTTCGGCCTTGCCCGCCAGATGCTCGGCCACGGCGAGAGCGATCTCGCCGGCGATCTCCTTGGCCGGATCGCCAAGCACGAGGACGCGGGGCTTGCGCCCTTCCGGCATCAGCACGGCGTCGGCGGCGGCGCCCATGTCAGCGCGGGGCGCGGCGCGCCTCCGGGCTTCGCGCGAGATCGTCCACCCAGGCGCGCGCCAGCGCGGCCTCGTCCAAGCCCAGGGCGGCGAGTTGTTCCTCGCGCGCGCTCATGTGGGGCACGAACACGTCGCCGACGCCGTGCCGCCGCAGGCGCGGACTGCGCGCGTGATCCGCCAGCCACTCCGCGACGGCGGAGCCGAAGCCGCCCTGCAGGCCGTGCTCCTCCACCGTGGCGAGCCAGCCGAAGCGGGAAGAAACCTCCTCCAGCATCATCGCGTCGAGCGGCTTGCAGAAGCGCGCGTCCCAGACCTCCAAGTAGAGGTCGTGCTGCTCGCGCAAGCGGCGCGCGGCCGCGAGCGCCGGCTCCACCATCGCTCCCAGCGCCAAGACGCAGCCGTCCGTGCCGCGCAGCAGGCGCTCGGCGGTGCCGGGCAGGATTTCGGGGCGCTCCTCCGCCGGCGGACCGATGCAGGCCGCGGCGTCGCCGCGCGGCCAGCGCAGCGCCCACGGTCCCTGGCCGGCGATCGCCGCGCGCAACATGCGGTGGAGATCGGCCTCGTCGCGCGGCGAGGCGAGCGTGAACCCCGGCAAGGGCCGCAGATAGGCGAGGTCGTAGAGGCCCATGTGCGTCGGCCCGTCCTGGCCGACCAAGCCGCCGCGGTCGAGGCAGAACACCACGTGGCCGCGCTGCAGCGCGACCTCCTGGAACACCTGGTCGTAGCCGCGCTGCAGGAAAGTGGAGTAGATCGCGGCCACCGGCTTGAGCCCGGCCGCCGCCATGCCCCCCGCCAGGGCCACGGCGTGCTGCTCGGTGATGCCGGTGTCGTGAAAGCGCTGCGGAAAGCGGGCGGCGAAACCCGCCAGGCCGGTGCCGCTGGGCATGGCCGCGGTGATGGCGTGCACTTGCGGATCCGCTTCGGCGCAGGCTTCGACGGCCTCGCCGAAAACCGCGGTGAAGGCCTTGCGCTTCAGCCGCGCGGCGGCCGCCGCCTCGGCCGGGCTGGGCACCTTGGCGCTGTCGGCGCGCGGCTTGACGCCGTGCGCGCGCTCCGGATCCGCGGCGGCGGGCGCCCAGCCGCGGCCTTTTTCCGTGATGAAATGGAGCAGGGTGACGGCGTCGATGCGCTGCGCGCGTTCGATCGCGTCGCGACAGGCGGCGAGGTCGTGCCCGTCGAGCGGGCCGACGTAATTCACTCCCAATTCCTCGAAGACGTGGCCCGGCACCAGCACGCGGCGGATGACCTCGCCCATCTCGGGCAGGCGCGAACCGAGCCACGGCAGGCTGTGCGTCAGTTCGCCCAGGCGCTCGTAGGCCTTGTGCAGGGTGCGCGACGAGCGGATGCGCGACAGATAGCGCGCCAGGGCGCCGACGGAGCGCGCGATGGACCACTCGTTGTCGTTCAGCACCACGAGCAGCCGCGCGTTGCGCTCGGCCGCCTGCGTGAGGCCTTCGAAGGCTACGCCGGCGCCGAAGCCGGCATCGCCCACGAGCGCCACGCACCACGGATCGCCGGCGGCGCCGCCGGTGCCGCGCAGGCCTTCCGCCAGGCCCAGTGCGTAGGATATGGCGGTGCCGGCGTGGCCGGCCGTCAGCAAGTCGTACGGCGATTCGTCGCGGCTGCAGAAGCCGCTCAAGCCGCCGGTCTGGCGCAGACTCGTGAAGTTGGCGAGGCGGCCGGTCAGCATCTTGTGCGGGTAGCACTGGTGGCTGACGTCGAAAACGAGGCGGTCGCGGCGGAAATCGAAGGCGGCGTGGAGGGCCACCGTCAGCTCGACCACCCCGAGATTGCTGCCCAAGTGACCGCCGGTGGCGAAGACCTTCTCGATCAGCGCCGAGCGCAGCTCCGCGCACAGGGCGTTCAGTTCAGCCACACTGCGGCCGCGCAACTCGGCGGGCGAGGCCAGCGTGGCAAGGCGCAGGGGCGCGGTCATGGGGTTCGCGTCCGTCATCGTGCCCGCTCCACCAGGTAGCGCGGCAAGTCGGCCAGTTCATCGTAGCGGGCGCGGGGCGCGAGCGCCGTCAAGGCGGCGCGCGCCGCCGTCGCCTCCGCCTCGGCGGCGGCGCGCGCGCCGGCGAGGCCCAAGGCGGCGACCAGCGTGGCCTTGCCGGCGGCGCCGTCCTTGCCGGCGGTCTTGCCCAACTCGGCG
>CAZDMB010000270.1:0-2866 GCA_964506175.1 uncultured Planctomycetales bacterium
GACGCTGCTGCTGATCGGCGCGACGATGGCTTGCGCCCTGGCGTTTTCGCTGCTGCCCGCCTGGCGCGCCGCGCGCGTGCCCATCGTGCGCGCGCTGCAGCGGCGCTAGTCGCCCCCGTCTTGCCCGCCGCCTCCGCCGACGACGACGCGCCGCAAACGCGCCCCAACCTGCCGCTGCCCACATTCGGCGGCGCGCAATTGTGGGCCGACGCCCGCTGGCGCGCCGGCTGGCGGCTGCAGGAGAACGTCGCCACCGGGCATTGCCGCCTGCTCGATCCCGCGAACGTGCGCCGCGCCTGGGGGGCGCGTGCAGCCTGCCTCGCCGAGCTCGAGCGCCGCGTGCCGCGCACCCCGCCCGCCGAAGCGCCGGCGCGCCCGCTCGTCGTGCTGCTGCACGGCATGGGCCGCACGCGCGTCTCCTTCGCGCAGATGAAGCGCGCGCTCGAGGAGGCGGGGTGGCGCACCGCGCGCCTGTCGTATCCCTCCACGCGCCGCTCCATCCCGGAGCACGCCGCTTGGCTCGAAGGCGTGCTCGCCGCTCTGGCCGAGGACGGCCAGGCGCGCGCGGTGCACTTCGTCGCGCACAGTTTGGGCGGCATCCTGGTGCGCGCGGTCCTGGCGCGCGGCGGCGCCTGGCGCGACGCGCTCGCGGTCGGTGGCATCGTCATGCTCGGCCCTCCCAATCAAGGCAGCGCCTTCGCCGACCGTCTCGCCGGCTGGCGCCTGTTCCGCTGGCTCTACGGCGCGACGGGCACCGGCCTCGTGCCGGAGGAGGTGCGGCGCATTCCGCCGCCGGATCGGCCCTTTCTGATCATCGCCGGCGCGCGCGGCGACGGCCGCGGCTGGAACCCATGGCTGCCCGGCGACGACGACGGCGTGGTGCGCCTGGAGGAAACCGAACTGCCGGGCGCGGCCGGGCGGCTCGTGGTGCGCAGTCTGCACGCGTTTCTGCCGTCGGATCGCGCCGCCATCGCGCGCACCCTGCAATTCCTGGAGGATCAGTCGGCCGGCGGCGACTCGACGAAGTCGTAGACCTGGAACTTGGCGGCGCGCGGCGCCAGCACGTCGGACACCGCCTTCAAGTGCGCGGGATTCGTCAAGTAGGCCGACAGGGCCGCCGCGTCCTCGAACACGAACACGAGCGCGACGTCGAAGGAGTCGTCCACCTCGGCGCGCGTGCTCGGCAGGGCCGGCCCGGCGTAGGCGTAGACGATGCCGGGGATCGAGGTCAGGCCGTAGGCGGCGCGCACCAACTCCGCGCGCTGCGCGGCGTTGCCGGGCTCCTTCAGCCACACGCCGACGAAATGGGCGACGCGACCCGACTCCCGCAGCGGCGGCGCGTGGGCGCAGGAGCAGACGAGCAGCAGCAGCGCGGCGAGCGTTCTCACGGCGCGGAGTCTAGCGGCGCCGGCGCGGCGCGCGCCCCGCGCTCCCGCCGATAGGGCACGTCGCGCAAGAGCCGCAAGTCCTGCACGATGACCGTCAACGCGCCGTTTTCGTCCTTGGGCGCGCCCTCGAGCAGATACGGGCCCTGCGTCAGCGTCCACGGCGCCAGCCGCCGATAGGCCTGCGGGAACATCACGGTTTCGTAGATCGCCGTCGTGTCCTCGAAGGAGAGGAACATCATCGGCTCGCCGCTGGCGGTGCGCAGCGGCTTCTGCGTGACCTGCCAGCCGACCAGGCGCACGCGCCGGCCGAGGTGCTGCGGCAAGTCGCGCGCGGGCACCACGCCGGCGGCGCGGATGCGGTCTTGCCAGAGCGCCAGCGGGTGCGCGCTGACGAGGTAGCCCAGCGCCTCCTCCTCCAACTCCAGCTGGCGCAGCGGCGGAAACTCCGGCGCCGCGGGCGGGCGGCGCACGCGCGCCTCGGCGAAGAGCAGCGCGCCGCCGTCGGCCGCCGCCGCGGCGCGGCGCGTGAGATCGGGCGCGGCCAGCGCGGCCCAGCGCAGGCGCTCGGGGCGCGTCATGCCGTCCGGCAGGGCGTCGAGCGCGCCGGCGCGCGCGAGGGACTCGAGCTCGCGCGGCTGCGGGCGGACGCGCGCGACGAAGTCCTCCATGGAGCGAAACCCGCCGCCGTCCGCGCGCGCGGCGAGCAGGCGCGCGCGCGTGGCGGGCGTCAGGCCGCGGATTTCCGCCAAGCCCACGCGCAGCTGGCGCCCGCCGCCGCTGAAGGAGGCGTCGCCCGCGTTCACGCAGGGCAGCAGCAAGCGCAATCCCATGCGCCGCGCCTCGGCCAGATAGGCGAAGGTGGAGTAATAGCCGCCGTGATTGGCCAGCACCGCGGCCATGAACTCAGCGGGAAAGTGCGCGCGCAGCCAGGTGGAGCGGTAGGAGATCTGCGCGTAGCTGGCGGAGTGCGCCTTGCAGAAGGAGTAGCCGGAGAAGGATTCGATCTGGCGCCACAACTCCTGCGCCGCCGCCGGCGCGGCGCCGTGCGCGACGGCCCCGGCAACGAAGCGCGCGCCGAAGGAGCCGATGGCCTCCTGCGAGCGCTTGTGCGTCATGGCCTTGCGCAGCGCGTCGGCCTCGGCGGCGCTCATGCCGGCCAGGCTTTGCGCGACGCGCAGCACGTCTTCCTGGTAGGCCATCACGCCGTAGGTCTCGCCGAGCAGCTCGCGCAGGCGCGGATCCAGATACCAGGAATCCGCGTGACGGCCGCGGGCGCCGCGCACCGCCAGATGCCGCTCGACGTAGGCCTGCATCATGCCGGAGGAGGAAATGCCGGGGCGAATGATGGAGGAGGCCGCGACCAGGGTGGCGAAGTCGCGGCACTTGAGCTGCGTCAGGAGGCCGCGCATGGAGGGCGACTCGACGTAGAAGCAGCCCATCGTGTCCCCGCGCGCGAGCAGCTCCCGCGTGCGCAGATC
>CAZDMB010000271.1:0-2838 GCA_964506175.1 uncultured Planctomycetales bacterium
AGTTGACCGTGAACCAGGCCCGGCTGCCCTTGGCGCTGTGGGATTTCGGCGGCGTCGGGCCGCGCGTCCTTTTCCTGCA
Organism: uncultured Planctomycetales bacterium; assembly: GCA_964506175.1. Taxonomy (GTDB): domain Bacteria; phylum Planctomycetota; class UBA1135; order UBA1135; family UBA1135; genus JAQBVK01. The sequence goes on from CAZDMB010000271.1 coordinate 80, forward strand.
CGGCTTCCTGGACGTCGGCCGCTCCTTCGAGGACGCCGCGCGCGCAGCAACTTCCTTCTGCCGTCCGGCCGCGCTCGATTGGCGCGGCCACGGCCGCAGCGGCCGCTGCAGCCCGGACGCCGCCTACCACCAGCTCGACCATCTCAAGGACTTGCAGGCGGTGGTGGAGGAGTTGACGGCGGCCGGCGAGGCGCCGCAGGCGCTCGTCGCGCACTCCATGGGCGGCACCATCGCCCTGCTCTTGGCCGGCTTGGCGCCGCCGCGCGTCGCGCGCCTGCTGCTTCTCGACAACCTCGGCGGCTACGCGGCGGACGCCAGCGGCCAGGCGGACGCTCTCAGTGGCGTCCTCGCCAGCCTGCTCGCTCCCAAGCGCCCCTTCCGGACCTTCGCGACGCGCGCGGAAGCGATCCCGGTCTTTCAGACCAACAACCCCGGCCTGTCCGTCGCGGGGGCGCAGCGCATGGCGCGCCATTTCCTCCAGGAGGCCGCGGACGGCTCGCTGGCTCCGGACGCCGACCCGCGCCTGCGCGGGCCCAATCCCTACCGCTTCCCGGAGGACTTCTGGCTGGAGTTGTGTCGCCGCGTCCAAGCGGAGGTGCTGGTGCTCGCGCCCGAGCGCGGTTACCTCAACGAGCCGGACGCCGCGCCCTTGCGGCGCCGCTTCGCGCACCTGCCGCGCGCTCGTTGGCAAGAGGCCGCCGGCGCCTCGCACCACGTCCACGTGGACGATCCCGCCGCCGTCGCCGCGGCGCTGCGCGCGCTGGTGTCCTAGGAGCCGACCTTCGCGGGGTGCGGCTGGTAGATCGGGCCGCCGCGCCGCGCGTAGTCTTCGATCACTCCGCGCGCCTCCATGCGGGCGACGTCGCGCGTGAGCGCGATGCCGCGCCTGGAAAGTTTCTTTTCCCAGTCCGCCGGCTTGTCGCCCTCGTCGAAACCGGCCTTGCGCACGTCTTCCTCGCGCGCGCCGCACTCGACGTGCTCGATGCCCGCCCAGGGGAGCGCCGCGAGGCACATCGCGCACGGTTCGGCGGTGCTGGCGAGCACGAAGCGCGGGCCGCGGGCGCCGAGGTTCCAGCCGCCGACCGCCTGTTGCGCCAAGGTGATGGCGACGAGTTCGGCGTGCATCAGGGAGGATCGCGCAGCCACCACCAGGTTCACGCCGCAGGCGACGAGCGCTCCCTCTTCGCGCGCGAAGACCCCGGCGGCGAAGGGGCCGCCGGTGGCTTCCTCGACGTTGCGCCGCGCCAGCGCCAGCAAGAAGGCCATGCGCGCCGCGGAGTCGGGAAAGAGGCGGCCGACCGCGATCTCGGACTCGCGGCGCAGCCAGATCGGGAGTTCCAGGTGGAAGCGGTAGGGGGGAGGGAGGGACACGGGAGGTTCGGAGCCCTTATCTTGGCGTCATGGCGTACGTGCGGCAGATCGAGCCGGCGAGCCCGGAGGCAGCCGGCAGCAAGATCCTATCCGGAATCTACGCGGCTGCGGAGCGGCGCGCCGGAAAGGTCTGGAAGATCGTGCAAGTGAGCAGCCTGCAGCCGCGCGCCACGCGGGCCAGTCTCGCCCTGTACCGGGAGGTGATGCTGATCCCCGGCGCGCTGCCGCGGCGCGTGCGCGAGACCCTGGCGGTGGTCGTCAGTCGCGCGAACGACTGCGGCTACTGAGTGCGCGCGCACGCGCACGACCTCCGGGCCGAGGTCGGGGAGCGGGAACTGGCGGACGCGCTGGAGGCGCGCGGGTGGGAATCGGCGCCCTTGAGCGAGGCCGAGCGCGCGCTCTGCGCCTGGGTGGAGAAACTGACGCGAGCGCCGGGCACGATGGCGGGCGAGGACGCCGGAGCGCTGCGCGCAGCCGGTTGGCAGGACGAGGAGATCGTGGAGGCGGCGATGGTGGCGGGGTATTTCAACCTCATCAATCGCATCGCCAGCGGCCTGGGCGTCGATCCGGAGATCTAGGACGCCTCCGGAGCCCCTATGGGCGCCGCAGGCGCTCGGTGAGGCGCCCGGTCGCGCCCGCATGGACGGACTCGGCTTCAGTGTTAGAGTGGCTGCAGCATGATTTCCCTTCGCAGCCCTGCCCGCCGGCCCGCGCTCTCTGCGCGGGCCTGACGCAGGTGGCGAAATTCAGCACGTGGGGCAACGATCCGCGCAACCGCGTGAAGACGCTCGCCTTCCATCCGTCGAGCGTGACGCGGCGCGCCTACTTGCGCGGAGTGGATCCGGGGCAGAACCAAATCGCCTTCACGCTGATCGTGGATGAGGACGACAGCCTCGGCTTTGGCGCGAACGTGGCGCTCCTGCCGAACGATCCCTACCTCGTGGCGCACCGCGGCCTGACGCCGGATGCCGGGCTCAACGGCTACGTGGTGCCGCTAGCGAGTGCGGGCTACGGGCAGGTGGTGCTGGAGGTGGACGATCCGATCCCGCCGTATCCGTACGACGGGGAATGGGATCGCACCCTGTGGGACCGCATCGCGGACCCGGCCGGCGCGCGGGTGGCGGGTCCGGCGTGGGAGGCGGACACGACGCCGACGGCGCCGAGCGCCGGCGGGCACGGAGAGTACGTTTTCCCGGTGGCGACGGAGGTGGGGCTGGCGGCCCTGCCGGCCTGGGAGGTGCGGTACTACCGCGTGCGCTACCCGGACCAGGCGACGCTGGGGCCGCCGTTGAACTTCAACTTCGCCTTCCGCTTCGCGCCGGCGGCAGGCACGGTGGTGTACCTGGAGTTTCCGTACGCGGGGGGGTCGGGGCCGAATGGGGGGCCGG
>CAZDMB010000272.1:0-2834 GCA_964506175.1 uncultured Planctomycetales bacterium
AAGAGATCCTTGGACACGGCGCGCGCCTGACCGCCGGCCACCAGGCCCTCGAGTTCGACGCGCGCGGCCGAAGTCGTCCAGCCGAGCGCGGCGGCCACCTCCTCCGGCCGCTTCGGCGCGCCGCCCGCAGCCTCCAAGGCGCACAGCGCGAGGGCCGCCGGATCGTCCAGCGCGGCGGCGACGCGCAGAGCATGCTGACGCTCGCCCGTATCGCGCTTGCGCAGGCGATGCGCGCCGAACTCGAGGAATCGGGCCACTCCGAGGTTGCGCGCCGGCGAGGGCCGGCGCAGCAGGAGACGCATGCCCGGAACCAACACCATGGGTTCGGCGAACTCGAGGTCGGCGAAACGTTCGCCGGCCGCCAGCTCCGCGGTTTCACTCTCTGGCGCGAAGAACACCCGCGCCTCGACGGCAGCCGTATGGGCAAGCACCTGCACCGTGGCGGCATGCTCGAGGAGCGGCGCATCCGGCAACAGGCGGACGAGCACGCGCGCGATCTCTCCGGCGCGCGCCGTACCGGGCGCCGCCAGGACGGCGCCGCGCACGCAGTCCTCCGGATGCAGGTCCGGCAGGTTGAGCGCGGTGCGCAAGCCGGCCTGCCCTTCCTGCGCCTCACGGCCGTGCACCTGCACGCGGCGCACGCGCGAGCGCTTGCCGGCCGGCAGCAACTCGGCCTCGTCGCCGGGATGCACCTGGCCGGTGGCGGTGACGCCCGTGGCCACCGTGCCGGAGCCGGGCACGGCGAAGGAACGCTGGATCGGCAGGAAGAAGGCGTGGCGACCGTCCGCCGCGCGGCGCGCGCGCAGCGCCAGCTCGCGCAGGGCGCTCTTCAATTCCTCCATGCCCTCGCCATCGTGCGCGCTGACGAAGAGCAGCGGCGCGGACTCCCACGGCGTGCCGCGCACCAGATCCTCGACGTCCGCGCGCGCGATCTCCCGCATGTCCGGATCGGCGACGTCGGCCTTGGTCAACGCGATCAGGCCGTGGTCCACCCCCAGCAGGCGCAGGACCTCGAAGTGCTCGCGGGTCTGCAGCATGACCGCGTCGTCGCAGGCCACGACGAGCATCGCGGCGCCCATGCCGGTGGCGCCCGCCACCATGTTGCGCACCAGGCGCTCGTGGCCCGGAACGTCCACGAAGCCGATTTCGAGCCCGTCCGGGAAGGCCATCTGGGCATACCCGAGATCCAGGGTGATGCCGCGCTCCTGCTCCTCCGGCAGGCGATCCGGGTTGGTTCCGGTGAGGGCCGCGATCAGCGACGATTTGCCGTGATCAATGTGCCCGGCGGTGCCGATCACGACCGGCACGGGACGCGCGTCAACCATGCCCGTGCACGATGGCGGGAATCGCTGAATGCGGGCGCAGCGCCATGCCGGCGCCGAGTGTAGCAGGCGAGTGGCCGCGCCTCAGGGAAGGATGCGCAGCGTGACGGCGGCGCTGCTGTCCGGGCCGCCGCCCGGGGTTCGCGGCATCACGATGGCGGCGAATCGAATGGCTTGACCGACCCAGGCGGTCGCCATGGAGGGGATCAATGCCACGCCGGCCTGCGCGCGCCCCTGATGGTCGAGCACGCCGCTCGCGCCGAACCATTGTCCCGGAGCGCTGCGGAACATCCGGCGCGCGATCACGGAGTCGATGATGGGCAGGCGCGTGCCCTGCCAACTCACCCAATTCTCGTCCCGGTCGGTGCCGGGGATCACCGGCGAAGGCAGGAGGAAATAATTGCGCCCGGCGAAACTCGCCGGGAAATCGAGCATCACGCCCCACAATCCGCCGTTGGCCGCGGAGATGCTCGGTCCGGTGGCGGAGATCCACGGCACCAAGCCATAGAGGTGCACGCGTCCTTGGTCGCCGCCCGTCACCGTGGAGGATGCAGGCGCGCCCACCGCCACGTCGCCGCGTCCGTCGCCGAGGCCGACGACGGCCGCGCCGAACTCGTAGGAGGCGGTGACGGCGGCGTCGTCGCCCGGCAGGACTTGCAGAAGCATGAAATCCGCGCCGGAGAAGACCGCGACGGTTCCCTGGTGATCGGTGCTCCAGCCGCGGCGCTCGTGGCTGGCGCCGACGGCGAAATCCGGCGTGCGGTCGCCGTTGATGTCGCCGAGTCCGGCGACGGCGCAGCCGAAGCGCCCATCCGCCGCGCGGCCTTCCTGGCTCCAAAGGAGCGCCCCCGTGGCCCCCGAGTGCGCCCAGGCGCCGCCGTACTGGCCGGCGCCGCTCGGCTGATAGAACTGGTCGCCCAACAGGTAATCCGCGCGGCCATCGAGGTCGAGATCGCCGATGAAGGCCAGGGATTGCCCCAGCGAGACATTGCGTCCGGTCACGCCGTCGTGGCGCCGCAGCTCCGCGCCGCTCGCGCCGGAGTAGAGGCGCACGGCGCCGGCGCCGGCGCCGTTGTCCTGCACCAGGAGATCGGCCTTGCCGTCGCCGTCCGCGTCCTGACCGCCGGCCAGTTCTTTGCCGAGGAACTGATACGCCACCTTGCCCTCGATCATGCGCAAGGGGGCATAGGTGCGGCCGGAGAAAGCCGTCACGCGTCCGGCGTTCAACAGTCCGGCCGGGTCCGCGCCGCGCGCCGCGATCCACAGGTCGCCGCGACCGTCGCCGTCGAGGTCGCCGGCGTCGGCCAGGGCCCAGCCGAAGCCGTCGTCTCCTGCGGGCGCGGCGAAATGATGAATCCATGCGCCGTTGGCGCCCGAGTAGACGTCCACCGTTCCGCCGACCCACAAGCGCGTGCCCACTGCCATGTCGCCGACGCCATCGCCGCCGCCGTCGCCGAAGCCGAGCACCTCCGCGCCGAAGCCGTCGTTCGAGCCGGCGCCGTCGAGGCGGCG
>CAZDMB010000273.1:0-2834 GCA_964506175.1 uncultured Planctomycetales bacterium
GCGTCGCCCGCGGCCTGCGCGCGCTCGTGCTCGCGCACGGCGGTTTGCACGCGCGCGGCGTGCGCCGGCGAGCGGTAGTAGGCCAGGGCGATCGCCCGCGGATCGTAGACGCCCAACACGAGGGCCGGGCCATCCCCGGGGGCGACCTGCGGGGCGCTCGGGCGGTCGGAGACGGCGCACCCCGCAAGCAGGGCCGCCGAGAGGAGGAGGGTGGGTTTGCTCATTGTGTTAGTGTATACTATCATTTAGGCGGAACGTGAGCAGATTTCCGCCCGGCAGGCGCCGGGCACTATGATCGCGGGCGGCGCGCGCCTCCCGCGGCCCGGAGATCCATTCCCATGTCCACGATTGCAGCCCCCCGCCTCCGCCGCCGCCTCGGCGCTCCGGCCGCCTGGATCACCCTCGCCGCCGCCGCCTTCGCGCAGGACCCGAAATTGGATTCGGGCCTGCCGCTGCCGCCGGAGCAGGCTTGCTACGACGTGCTGTCCTACGACCTGGCGTTGAAGGTGGATCCGGACAAGAAGTCCATCGAGGGCACGCTCGGCCTGCGCGCGCGCATGCTGCAGGCGAGCGCGTCCATCCTGCTCGACCTCGACGATCGGCTGACGGTCGCGAGCGTCACGCGCGACGGACAGCCGCTCGACTTCACGCGCGAACCCGGCCGCATCCGCCTGCGCGGGCTGAAGGAGTTTGCGCAGCCGGGAGAAGTCTTCGCCTGCACGGTCGCCTACGGCGGGGTGCCGCGCGAGGCCGTGCGGCCGCCGTGGGACGGTGGCTTCACCTGGTCGCAGACGGCCGCGGGCCAGCCGTGGATCGCGACCAGCTGCCAGGGCGAAGGCGCCGACCTGTGGTGGCCGTCGAAGGATCAGCCCGACGACGAGCCCGACTTCATGGACATCCGCATCACCGTGCCCGCGCCGCTGATCTGCGCGAGCAATGGCCGCCTGGTGGCGACCGAGGCGGCGGGGAAGGGTTGGCGCACCTTCCACTGGCACGTCAGCACCCCCATCAACAACTATTCCGTCGCGCTCAACATCGCGCCCTACAAGACGATCGAGGGCAAGATGAAGAGCGTCGCCGGCGAGACTTTCCCGCTGATCTACTACGTCCTGCCGGAGAACTACGAGAAGGGCAAGAAGCTGTTCAAGGAGATCGAACAGGACTTGGCCTTCTTCGAGAGCGTGTTCGGCCCCTATCCGTTCCGCATCGACAAGTACGGCGTCGCCGAGACGCCGCACCTGGGGATGGAGCACCAATCCATCACCGCCTACGGCAACAACTACCAGGGCAATCCCTGGGGCGCCGACCAGGGCTTCGACTTCCTGCTGCACCACGAGATGGCGCATGAGTGGTGGGCCTTGCTGGTCACGGCCAAGAACTGGAACGATTTCTGGATCCACGAAGGCCTCGGCACCTACGCACAGGCGCTCTACGCCGAACGCCTCAAGGGGCCGGAGGCCTATCGGCAGGTCATGGCGGAGCAGCGCCGCGGCCTGGGCAACCGCGGCCCGGTCGCTCCGCGCGAGCCGCACACCAGCCAGGAGATGTACTTCACCAGCATGTGGAAGGATTCGCCGGCGGGCGACATCTACAACAAGGGTTCCTGGATCATGCACTCGCTGCGCTACTTGCTCGGCGACGAGGACTTCTTCCGCGTGCTGCGCCGCTTCGCCTATCCCGACCCGGCGATGGAGAAAGTCACCGACGGGCGCCAGTGCCGCTTCGCGACGACCGACGAACTGCTGGCGATCGCGCAGAAGGAGACCGGGCGCGACCTGGCCTGGTTCTGGGAGCTGTACCTGCGCCAGCCGGCGCTGCCGGAGTTGACGAGTGAAGTGAAGGACGGCTCACTGCGCCTGGCCTGGAAGACGCCCAAGCAGCTGCCCTTCCCGATGCCGGTGGACGTCAAGATCCGCGACAAGATCACGCGCGTCGAGATGCCGGACGGCACGGCGGTGGTGCCGCTGCGCGGCGCGCGGGACTACGAGATCGATCCCCTGCACTGGCTGCTGCGCACGGAGGAGGCGCCAGGCAAAGAGGCCAAGAACCAGTGAGCAGCACCGAGGTCACCGCATGATCAAGCCATAGCATGCGCTACTGGTGGGTGAACCAGAACCAGACCTACGAGCACGAAGTACACGGCGGGTATCTCTGGTCTCCCAAGCGCAACAGCAACGGCTCGCGCAATCCATTCTAAGAATCCGTGCGCAAGGTAGCACCCAGCGATCTGGTATTGCAGGCATGGCTGGCGTGGGCCTCACGCAGCAGGCTGCAGCCCATGCTGAAGGTGGCGCGGATGATCCAGACGCACTTGGAGGGGATCCTGAATGCGATCATGCTCGGTGCGACCAGCGCGAAAGCGGAGGCGCTCAACGCGAAGATACAGTGGATCAAGCGCAGAGCCTGCGGCTTCCGCAATCGAGACCGCACTCAGGCCGCCATTTACTTCCACTGTGGGGGACTCGACACGCGACCGAACTTCCAGTAACCCACACGAAATATGGAAGCGCCTAATGATTACTATCCTGACGGCCGAAGAACGATATGTCCCTCCGCCGACTGCAGCAGTTGAACATAGGAATCGTGCGGGATCAGCGCAGGGCCATTTTTTTTTGAGATCCAGAGGATTCCATTAGATTCGCGCGAGGTCCAGACAGAGGTATTTCCGAATTGATCAGTGATTTGGATATCGCCTATTGCTATCCCACACTCCCTCCTGATCCGCAAACAATTTCCAATCGCAGAGAATTTTGCAAAGCCAATGCTTCTCTCGCGGATCACTAGATGACCATCAAGCTCATAAGCACGTTCTCCCCGCTTGTTAGCAAAGACCG
>CAZDMB010000274.1:0-2782 GCA_964506175.1 uncultured Planctomycetales bacterium
AGGGTCGTCCGACTTCCACCAACCCGATCGCCTCGATCTTCGCCTGGACGCGCGGCCTGATGCATCGCGCCAAGTTGGACGACAACGCCGCCCTCATGGACTTCGCCCACGCTCTCGAGCGCACCTGCGTGGAGACCGTCGAAGCCGGCTTCATGACCAAGGATCTGGCGATTCTCGTCGGACCCGAGCAGAAGTGGCTGACCACCGAGGGCTTCCTGGCCAAGCTCGACGAAGGCCTCAAGGGCCGCCTGGCGGCTTCCGCTCGTCCTGCTCGAGCCGGCGCTTGAGCGCCCCGACGTCCACGCGCGGGGGCTCCACGCCGGCCGCGCGCTGGCGCGCCACTTCCGTCTCGACCGCGCGCAGCAGTGCGGGATTTCGCTCCAGTCCGGCTTGCGCGAAATCGTCGAAGCGGAGGGTTTCGAGGCCGAGGTCGGCGTCGCCCTGCGTCAGGTCCACGGAGCGCGTGACGAAGTAGCGCGCTTGAGCGTCGTAGCAGACGTCGAGTTCGTACCGGGCGGGGGCGAGGCCGCCGAACCAGAACTCCCCGGAGACCGCCGTGAGGGGGAGGATTCCCGGATCTGCGGCTTCAGCGCCGTCCCCTTGCTGAAGGAGGGCGGCTTCGCGGCGCTCCAGCGCTGCATCCAGCACCGTCTCGCTGCGGGCGACCACGGCGCCGGGTTCTCCGGCGCGCCGCAATAGAACGGTGAGCACGAGCCCGTCCTCGTCCGGCATGCGGAGGACTCCGCGCACCGCGCGGGTACCCGGCAAGCGGATTTCCAGCCACTGCCCGGCGCCAGCCGACAGTTCTGCCGTTCCCCAGAGCCAGGTGCAGAAGCGCCGCCGCGGACCGGGATGCCGTACCTCGAGCTGCCACGCGCCCGGCGGGAGCCCGAGCAGTTCGAAGCGTCCATCCGCATCGGCGCGGGCGCCGCGGCGCTGCGGCGCTGCGCCCGCGAGAAGCAGGCCGACGCTGGCGCCGGCGAGCGGGCTTCCCGTGGCGTCGAGCACGATGCCGTGGAGAGCGGCGCGCGGCGCCTCCGTGCTTGTCGAGGGAGCAGCGGGCGCCTCCATGGCCGGCGCGCGCACGAGCGGCGGGGCGCGCCACGCAGCCGCCGGCGGTTCGGCCGGCCCACGCGCCTCTGCGGCTTCGGCCGGCGCGCGGCGGCCGCCAGCCGCCAGCAGCAGCGCCAAACCCGCCAGGATTCCGGCAGCTGCCAGCAGCGGGGCTAGGCGCACGGGCAGATCTCCTTGACCTTGCTGCGCTTCTTGCCCTCGCGCCAAATGATGAAGGTTTCCGTCTCTCCCGTGCTGGCGCCCCACCAACTCAAGTGATGCGAGCGCTGGACCGTGACCGGATAGCGGTAGGTCCACTCGACGTAGACTTCGATGCACGGGCCCTCGCCGGCGCCGTTCTGGTCTTCGCCTATGGGTCCGGCGAGATCGCCGCCGCTGTTGGTGATGGGGACCTCCGCGGAATCGCCCGGCGGAACGGGGGTGGCGTCGCCCATCGGGTCGTCGTTGGAGAGGGGGTCGGCCTCATAGGCTTGCGGATCACCGCTGCCGTCCTGCAGGTTGGGATCCCGGTCCACCCATTCGGCGCCGACTGGATCGCCGGGCTGGCCCAGATGCGGGCGGTCGAAGGCGTGCGGCACCGTGCTCCCTGCGGGCACGCACGGCGCGGACGTCGGCGGCGCGGACGGAGACTGCGCGGCGGCAGCCAGCGCGAACGACAACAAGAAGGCGGTCATGCGATTGTTCCTCCGCCACGCACCACGCCGACGGCCCCCGCCCGTTACCGCACGATTTGCGGCGCGCCGCGCCCGAGCCGATTCAGGATCATGGCAGGGCCGGTGCCGGGGCGATCATGGCCTGGAACCGCACCGATAGAATCCTATGCATCGATCAGAGCAGCAAGCCGATGGCCTCCCTTCAAACTGACCTCATCGTGCTGGGTGCGGGCCCGGCCGGCTACGTGTGCGCCATCCGCGCCGCCGACTTGGGCAAGCGCGTCGTCGTGGTCGAACAGGACAACCTGGGCGGCACCTGCCTGAACTGGGGATGCATCCCTTCCAAGGCCCTCATTTCCGCCGGCCACTTCGCCGAGCAATGCCGCCACGCCGCGGAGATGGGCTTCAGCGTGCCGGCGCCCACCCTGGATCTGGGCAAGCTGGTGGCTTGGAAGGACGGGATCGTCAAAAAACTGACCGGCGGCGTCGGCATGCTCTTCAAGAGCCGCAAGATCGAGTGGGTGAAGGGGCGCGGCATCATCAAGGGACCGAATCTCGTCGAGGTGCGCGGCGCCGACGGCGTCGTCACCCAGATCCAGGCCGCCGATTTGGTGATCGCCGCCGGCAGCGAGGCCGCGCCCATTCCCGGCTTCGAGTTCGGCGAGCAGGTCTGGTCCAGCACCGAAGCGCTGTCGCCGAAAACCCTTCCCAAGAAGCTCTTCGTGATCGGCGGCGGCGTGATCGGCATGGAGCTCGGCATGTTCTACGCGCAGGTCGGCACGCAGGTCACCGTCGTCGAGTTCATGGATCAAATCCTTCCGGGCACGGACCCCGACCTCGTCAAGGTGGTGGAGCGGCGCGCCAAGAAGGCCGGCATCGCCATCCACCTCAAGAGCGCCGCCAAGGAATGGCGCCGCAAGGGCGCCGGCGTGGAAGTGGTGGCGGAGATTCAGGGGCAGCGCCAGACCTTCGAAACCGACGCCATCCTGCTGACGGTGGGCCGGCGCCCCGTCACCAAGGCCATCGGCCTGGAGGCGGTGGGCGTCAAGACGGAC
>CAZDMB010000275.1:0-2781 GCA_964506175.1 uncultured Planctomycetales bacterium
GTGCTGAATTTCGCCACCTGCGTCAGGCCCGCGGACAGGCGCGGCGCCGCCGGCGGGCCAAGGTCAAAGGTGAGGTCCTGGAACTGCGCGAAGCGGCTGTTCTCCACCTGGATCAGGCCGTCGTACATCTCGATGCCGTTGAGCGTGTCCCAGCGCAGCGCGCGGTTCGGGGGATCGAACGGCTGGTTCTGCGGCAGGCTGCGCTGCGCCTGCGCTTCATACGCGTTGAGCGGATCGGGGTTGCCCGCGTTCGCCGTCTGGCCCACGAACAGCGCGTCCGTGACGATCTGGTTCCCCTCGCCTGCGCCGCGCACTCCCAAAGCGGCAGGATAGAAGCCCGAGCGGCAATCCGCCGCCACCAGGCCGCTCACTCGATACGTGCGCAGGCCGCGGATCCACATCCCGTACTGGCGGCACTTCCAGACGAAACAGTCCGCGAACTCGATCAGATTCGCTGGACGCATCTCCGCGTTTTGGTAAATCCCGATGCTGCCGCACGAGTGTGCGACGTTGGCCCGGAAGGACATGCCGTCGAAGGAAACCGGGAGGGCGTCGTCGTCCAGCTTCAGGTAGAAGCCGGAGCCCTTGCTTTCCGCCGCCACGTTGCCTTCGATCACGTTGCGCAGATTGCGGATCGCGAAATTCGCGGGATCGTGCTCCGTGAGAGGACTGTTGGGGTTGGAGGCGCCGCTCGGCCGCTCGTTCCCCAACGCCAAGTTCTCCCGCAGGACGTTGTCTACGGTAGGCAAGCCGCCAACGTCCTCCTCCAGATAGATCCCGTAGCCGACGACGTTGTGAATGACGTTGCGTTCCACCAGCACGCCGGCCGTGCCGTGGATCACGATGCCGTTGTTCACCGCGTCGCGCACGCTGCAGTGCTGGAGGAACATGGGGGCGGCGGGGGGCGTGACGTCTCCGAGCATGTGGAAATGGACGGGGTAGCGCGACAGCGTCACCGCGTTGCCCAACCCGCGGAACTCCGCCCACGTCACCTCAATGCGGGGCGCGGCTGCGCTTGGCAGCCGATGGAAGAAAACGTGCCCTTGATGCCCGGGCACGGCGGGGTTCTCGATGCCCAGAAATCTGATTTTGCGCGAGAGCAGGCCCACTTCCGCCCGTTCCTCCACGGTCCATGCGTCTAAGCCTGCCGGTGGCGCTGGATCAAAATTCTCGCTGGCGGAAACGTGGGCGTAGTCGAGGCCCGTGGTGAAAAAGAGGGTCGGACCGGTGAGCGACGTGATCGTCCTGACTTCACTTTGCGTCCGGTCCAGGAAGCCCGGCAGGGACGGATAATCCGTGGACGCCACCACGAATTCTTGACCAACGGCCCACGCGGCAGTCGTGCCAGATGCGAGGCTGAGCGACGTTGCGCCGGCCCCTACGGTAGCGCTGAGGCGATCCCATGAGGCGCCGTAGGATTTCCCATACACGAACAGGTTGCCGCCGTTCGCGACCACGAAGCCATTGGCCTTCAGGGCGTCACGCAACTCCTTCTCCGCGTCGGCCGGGCCGGAGGCGGGCAAGAGCGCGTCAATGTAGGCCGCGGTGGCTGCTGCGTCGAAAAAGTCAAGCAGCTGGATCCTGGCGCGCTTCGGATAGGGAAGGTTGGGCGTACCGGCCTGCATCGTTCCGCCGCTTGGCACGTAGATCGCGGCCGCACGGACCGCGCGATCGTCCAATCAGTGGTCGAAAACGAGCGCGCCTTCGACGACGAGCAGATCCAGGTCGGGCGTCGTGACGTCAACGTAGACCGCCACGCCTGCGGGAATCGTCGCGATGCCTCCCTGCGAAGGCAGCGAGGCAAAGTAGACGCTCCAGTTCGTGGCCGTGCCCGGCGCCGGGCAGCCAGGGTAGTACTGTCCCGGTGCGTCAGACGCTGCGCCGGCCATGACTAAGAGAACGAGAGCGAGCCCGCGGCCTAGCCTCGCTGGGGGGGGGGGGGGGGGAGATTCTTCACCCGCGCAGAGGGCGCGGGACGGGGGGCAGAGCTGCAACGGGAAAACATGCTGCAGCCACTCTAACACTGAAGCCGAGTCAGTCCATGCGGGCGCGACCGGGCGCCTCACCGAGCACCTGCGGCGCCCATGGGGGCTCCGGAGGCGTCCTCTGGCAACGCTGAACCAGAGCTTTCGTTCCGGCGCGAGGCATCGCGCCCGGGATCAAGGAGCCGAACCCCGGGCGTGAGGACCGCATCCGGGGCGGAATGAATGTTCAGCGTTGTCCTACCGCGGTTCCGGGCCCGGGATGGGGCCTTGCGGCGGCGCGAGCACGGCGAAACGCAGCAGGTCGAAGGAGCTGGCGGCGTCGGCCTTCGTCCAGAGGCCGAGGCGCCCGCCCTCCAGCAAGGCGGCGTCGCTGGCGTGCAGGCGCTCCACGCCGTCGAACAGGACGACGATCTGCGGACCGCGCGCTTGGACGCGCAACTCATGCCAGGCGCGCGGATCCGCGGCGAGGCGCACGTCGTCGAGGGTGCGGCGCCGGCCGTTCTCCACGACGTCCAGGCGGATGTTGTCCTCGAGCGGGTTCCAGCGCGCGCACCAGTAGTTCTGCGCGTCGCGCGCGTGCCAAGCCAGGCCGCCGCCCTGGTCCTCCGCGCCGCGATCCGCGCGCAGGCGCACCGACAGATCCATGTCCGCCGGGAAGCCGTCGCGCGAGAGGAAGAGGTTGAAGGTGGAGCCGGCGTTGCGCGTGTCCGCGAGCCGCAGCACGCGCGCGCCATCCGGCGCCGCCGGATCCGCCGCAGACTCCCAACGGCCGGGAGCGCCCTTGGAATTGGTCTCC
>CAZDMB010000276.1:0-2760 GCA_964506175.1 uncultured Planctomycetales bacterium
TCGAGTTCATGGAGGCCCTGCGCGTGCTGGCGGATCAGGCGGGCCTGCAGCTCCCCGACAAGTTTCGCGCCCCGGGCGCGACCGCCGAACGCGCCGATCTGCGCGACGCCACGCGCGAGGCCCTGACGCTCGCGCGCCGCTTCTTCATGGAGCGTCTGCGCGCGCCCGACGCCGCGGGCGCTCGCGAATACCTGCAGGCGCGCGGAGTCAGCGGCGAGAGCGCGCAGCGCTTCGGACTCGGTTGGGCGCCGCGCGATCGCGGGGCCCTGCACGGCTTTCTGCGCGGCCGCCAAATTCCCGAGGAAGCGCTCGAAGCCGCGGGCCTCAGCGTGCGCGATGAGGAAGGCCGCCAAGCGCCGCGCGATCGCTTCTGGGAGCGTCTCATGTTTCCCGTGGCCGATGCCGGCGGCCGCACCGTCGGCTTCGGCGGCCGCTACCTGCCGGGATCCTTCGCCGAAGAGAAGTCGCTCGGCAAGTACGTCAACTCGCCGGAGGGCCCGCTCTTTCCCAAGCGGCGCTTGCTCTACGGCATGGAGTTCCTGGCGGCGGCGCTGCGCGACCAGCCGCAGGATCCGGTGCTCGTCGTCGAGGGCTATCTGGACGTGGTGCTGCTGCACCAGGCCGGCTTCCGCACTGCCCTGGCCGCCCTCGGCACCGCCCTCACCGAAGACCATGCCCGTCGCCTGGTGCGCTGCGAACGCCCGATCGTCGTCCTGCTCGACGCGGACGAAGCCGGGCGCCGGGCGGCCGCCAAGGCGGCCCGCCACCTGATCGCCGAAGGCCTGGACGTCCGCGTGGCCGAACTTCCGGACGGCCTCGACCCAGCGGACATGGTGGCGGGGGGGCGCCTGGAGGAACTTCGCGGATGCATCGCAAATTCCAGGGATATACTCCGCTGGCGTCTCGAAACCTGGAAACTCAAGAAGGATCTCACGGTCCCGGCGGTCCTGGACTCGGCGGCGCAGGAGATGGCGGGATGGATCTCCATCACCCCCAGCCCTGTGGTCGCGGAGGCCTGGTCCCGGCAGGCCGCCTCCGTCCTGGGCATCTCGGAAGGGTCGCTGCGGAAGCTCATCCGCCCCGCGGGCGTCCAGGCGTCGCCCGGGGACGCGGGCGTGCCTCCGCCTCCACACCCGCTCCGGAGCGCCCGGGAGGTCCTCTTCGCCAACGAACGCGAGATCGTCACAGCCGTGCTCAAGGACCCCAGCGTCTATGCGCTCTTCCGTGCCGAGCTGGATGCCCTAGAATTGCAAGATTCGGCCGCGGCCAAAGTGCTTGCCTGGTGCCGCTCCCAGCGCGCCAGCGGCGAGGACTTCGGCCTCGATCGCGCCCTTCTCGCCTTCACGGGCGACGCTCCTTCCGCATGGCTCGACACCCTCCGTCACGTGCAGACGCCCGCGCCGGCCCAGCATCTGGGGCACGCGCTGGACGCCTTGCCCGGCAATCGCGAACGCGCGGCCCTCGAAGCGGGCGCCCAGCGTCCGCTGCGTCCGGAGGATCTCGGCCGCTTGCTCCGCCCGGTGTCGGTTTCGCCCAGTCGCGACCTGCCGCCCTGGACCGCCGCCACATCGCCCCCTTCCGCCTGAACGCCCGCCGCCGCCTCACCCATCCGTCATGACCGAAAGCGCCCTGGACAAGAAGTCCGAGAAAATCCTCGATGCCCTCGTCACCAAGGGCAAGGCCACCGGTTCGTTGCCGTTCGAGGAACTCCAGAAGGCGCTCCCGCCGGAAAAATTGGGCGACATCGAGGTGCTGCAACTGGTCATCGACCGCCTCGAGTCCGCCGGCATCCTGCTCGGCGACCCGCGCGAGAACGCGCTCGACGCCGGGCTGGTGGGCACGGCCGTGCCGGTGTCCGCGAAGCCGCTGTCGGCCACGCCGGCCCGCGGCGACGCGCGCGCGCACGCGCCGGTGCTGGAGAAGATCGACGATCCGGTGCGGATGTACCTCACGCAGATGGGCGAGATCCCGCTGCTGACCCGCGACGAAGAGATCAGCCTGGCGAAAACCACCGAGATCTCGCGCAAGGTGTTCCGCCGCCTGCTGCTCGAGAGCGGCCTGGCCCTGGACATGGTGCTCGAGACCCTCGAGCAGGTGCGCCGCGGCGAGATCGCCTTCGACCGCACCCTCAAGGTCAATCCCTCGGCGCAGGCCAACTCCTCCTTCGCGGTGCTGCACCACAATCGCCGGCTCAAGAAGCAGGCCTCGGAGGAAGGCTCGGAGGACGGCTCCTCGAACATCGACGGCGGCGCGGGCTACGAACTCACCAAGCAAGACCTCGAGCAGCGCCTGCCGGAGCACATCCCGGTGCTGATCAAGTTGCGCGAGGAAGCGCGCGCCCACGCGGCGCGGCTCGCGAGCGGGCTCTCCGGCGTGGAGCTGGAGGCCGGCCGGCGCGCCATGCGCGCGCGCCAGCGCCGCATCGCGGTGCTGATCGAGGAACTGCACTTCCAGGTGAACGTGCTGCAGGACTTCATCAAGGTGCTCGAGGCCAAGGCGCGCGCCTGGGAAACCGTCGCGCAGCAGGTGCAGGAATTCGACGCCGCCCGCAAGCGCACCAAGCCGGGCAAGCAGGAGTTCGAGGAGCTGCAGGTCCACCTCGGCCAGTGGCAGGAGCGCGCGCTCGAGCCGCTGCCGGTGTTCCAACGCCGCTTGCATCACCTCAAGCGCGCGGTGGACGCCTACGAGGACGCCAAGAAAGACCTCTCCTCCGGCAACCTGCGCCTGGTGGTGTCCATCGCCAAGAAGTACCGCAATCGC
>CAZDMB010000277.1:0-2743 GCA_964506175.1 uncultured Planctomycetales bacterium
GAGCAGGGTGTCCGGCAGGGCGCCGCAGTTCTCGGCGATGAAGGGCCGCTGCCCGCGCGGGCCGTGCAGATGCAGCGCGCGCGCCACGAGTTCCTTGCCGGTGCCGCTCTCGCCCTGGATCAGGACCGGCACCTCGGTGCGCAGGATGCGCTCCATTTCCGCGTAGAGTTTCTGCATCACCGGCGACAGGCCGATCATGCCGCGCAGGCCGGAGGAACCGGCGCTTTCCAGCGGACGGGAATCGACGCGCTCCTGCACGCGCTTGCCCAGCTCGCGCTGCAGCGCGGCGAGTCGCCGGCGCAAGGACTGGGCTTCGTTGCGGTCCTCGGCGGCCGCCAGGTGCGCCCCGGCGTGCGCGGCCAATCCCGCCAGCAGCAGCATGTCGTCCTCGCGGAAGGCGCCGCTCGAAAGGCGGTGATCCACGATCAAGAGGCCGAGCACGCGGCCGCTCGCGCGCAGCGGCACCACCAGCAGGGAGCGCAGGCCGAGGTCGGAGATGCTGGCGACGCCGGCGAATTCGCCGTCGGAGGCCGCGTCCTGCACCAGGATCGGGCGCGGCGACTCGAGCGCGCGCTGCAACAGGGTGCGCGAGATCTTGGTTTCAGGAGCGGGCACCGGCTCCCGCGCGAAGTTGCGTCCGAGCGCGAGGGCGGTGCGCCCGTCCTGGATCAGGAAAACGAATCCGCGCTCGGCGCGCGTCAGGGATACGGCCGCGTCGATCAGCAGCGCGGCCACGCGATCTTCGCGCTCCTCCACCTCGAGGGCGCGGGCCACGGAGATGACGATGTCGAGCATTTCGCGCTCGCGGGAGATCTGCTGGGTGGCGGTGGTCTCGGCCGCGGCCAGACGCTCGGCGAAGCTGCCCACGAGGCGCAGCAGGGTGCCGCCCACGCGGACCGCATGGTGCGGGCCGATCGAGCGCCGATCCACCTTGACGCCGTCCACCCAGGTGCCGTTGGCGGAGCCCAGGTCGACGACGAAGACTTCGCGGCCGAGGCGCTCGATGCGGCAATGGGCGCGCGAGGCCAGCGGGTCCTCCAGCCGGATGTCGCAGTCGGGGCCGCGTCCGATCAGGGCGATCTCCCCCGGCAGGCGGATCACGCTCTGCGTGCCGTCGCGCTCGACGCGGATCTCCAGGGGCTCGAACATGGCTGCGGCTTCAGGGTAGCCTAGAGCCCATGGCTCCGTGGTGGAAGAATGGCCTGCCCTTCGCCTGCACGCGCTGCGGCAAGTGCTGCCACGCGCGCGGCGACACCGACCAGGTCTCCGTGGGCCCGCGCGAGTCCCGCGCTCTGGCCGGCCACTTGGGCCTGAGCCTGCGGGAGTTTCATGCGCGCTTTACCGTCCGCGGAGAGCACGGTTACCGCACCCTGCGCTTCGTCGACGGCCACTGCGTCTTTCTCGTCGGCAGCAGTTGCTCGGTGCACGCGGCCAAGCCCGTGCAGTGCCGGACCTGGCCCTTCTGGCCGGAACTCCTGGCAACCCGCGCCGCCTACGCGCGCGAAGTGCAGTCCTTCTGTCCCGGCAGCCGCGGGGGCGATTTCGTCCCGGCGGCGGAGATCAGCCGGCAGTTGCGCGAACTGGCCGAAGCGGAAGCCGACGCGGAGTAAAATGGCCCCTCGCCATGCCGGAGAACCCGAACGAATACGCGCTGCAGGCCATTCGCCTGAACAAGTTCTACGACCGGGCGCAGGTCCTGAAGGGCGTCACCCTGGCGTTCTACGCCGGGGCGAAGATCGGCGTCATCGGCGCCAACGGTTCCGGCAAGTCCACGCTGCTGCGGATTCTCGCCGGCGAAGACAAGGAGTTCGAGGGCCAGCGCATCCTGATGCCGGGACGGACCCTCGGCTACGTCTCCCAGGAACCGCGCCTCGACCCGGAGAAGACGGTGCAGGAGGTGCTCAACGAAGCCGTCGCGCACGTCCACGCGCTGACCGACCGCTACAACGAGGTGTGCGGCCTGATGGGCGCCGCGGATGAAGCCCAGCTCGCCCGCCTGACCGAGGAGTTCGACCGCCTGCAAGCCGAGATCGACGCCCACGACCTGTGGAACGTGGACCTGCACTTGCAGGTCGCGGCCGAAGCCTTGCAGCTGCCGCCGATGGAGCGCAAGTGCGGCGTGCTCTCCGGCGGCGAGGCGCGACGCGTCGCGCTCTGCCGCACGCTGATCGAAGCGCCGGACATCCTGCTGCTCGACGAGCCGACCAACCACCTCGACGCTTCCACGGTCGCCTGGCTCGAGCACCACCTGATGGAGTACCAGGGCCTGGTGATCGTCATCACCCACGACCGTTATTTCCTCGACAACGTCGTCGAATGGATGCTCGAGGTCGAGCGCGGCGTGTGCACTCCCTACAAGGGCAACTACTCCGCCTTTCTCGAGCAGAAAGAGAAGGAAGTGGCCACGATGGAGCGCTCGGAGGAGAAGCGCCTCAAGCGCCTGCACAAGGAGCTCGAATGGGTGCGCCAGAATTCCAAGGCGCGCAGCAAGAAGAACAAGGCGCGTCTCACGCGCTACGAGCAGCTGGTGGACGAGCAGAAGGACCTGCGGCCGGACACGATCGACCTCGTCATTCCTCCCGGCCCGCGCCTCGGCAACAAGGTGCTCGAATTGCGCAAAGTCGCCAAAGCCTGGGGGCCGCAGGTGCTCTTCCGCGACCTCTCCTTCACGCTGCCGCCGGCGGCGATCGTCGGCGTCATCGGCCCCAACGGCGCCGGCAAGACTTCCTTGATGCGCATGATC
>CAZDMB010000278.1:0-2730 GCA_964506175.1 uncultured Planctomycetales bacterium
TCTGCACCCAGGCGCGCGAGCCGAGCAGGCCCTGCTCCTCGCCGCTCCACAGCATGAAGCGGATGGTGCGGCGCGGCTGCAGGCCCTTCTCCTTGAGGATGGCCGCCAGGATGCGCGCCGCCTCCAAGGTGGTGCAGGTTCCGGTGCCGTTGTCCTGGGTGCCGCGCGCGCCGTCCCAGGAGTCGAGGTGGCCGCCGAAGATCACCATCTCGTCCGCCTTGTCGGTGCCCGGAATCTCGGCGATCACGTCGTAGAGCGGGATCGGGCCGGGAGTGAAGGTCTGGGCGATGTCGAACTCCAGCTGCACGTCTTCGCCGGCGACGGCGCGCTGGCGCACCGCGGCGAACTGATCGCGGCGCAGCGAGATGCTGACGCGCGTCGGCAGCTTGGCGGGGTCAACGTTGTAGTTGCCGCCGGTGTGCACCAACTCGTCCGTCCGGCTGGGCCGGATGACGCCGGCGATCTTGGCTTCGTCGCACAGGCGCCCGAGCCGCTGGCGCAGTTCGTCGCCCGCTTGATCGAAGGCCGGCCCGCCGGAGGCCACGAGCAGCCACGCGCCCGGCAGTTGCGCGCGCACGGCCTCGAGTTCCTCGTCCGTCTGCGGGCAGACGACGGCGCGTCCGCGCACCGCGCCGGGCGTGCCCGGCGTCCAGGCGTTGGTGGCGAAGTCGAATTCCATCTTGTCGGGTTCGACCATGCGCCCGCGCTTGTGGACGCGGTCGAAGCCGACGGGAAAGCTTCCCCATTCCACGAGGCGCACGTTGGCCAGGCCCCACATGCGGAAGCGGGCGGCCGCCCACTCGCAGGCTTCGGTGAGATTGCGCGAGGACGTCAGCCGCGGGCCGATGCCGTTCGCGAGCTGATCCAGGTGCTGCATGACCTGGAGGTCGGCGTCGGGCACGGCGTAGATGGCGTCCACGACGGGGTCTTGCGCGGTGAGGCCCGTGACCGGCAGGCGGTCCTGCGCCGCCAGGGGCGCGGCGAATGCCAGGGCCAGGAGGAACGTGGGGAGTCGAAGCATGCGTTGGAGCCTACGGCGGGAGCGTCCCGGCGTGGGGAAGAGAAGGATAGACTCTTCGCGATGAGTCCGGAGAGCCGGCCCCGCTTTCTGCTGGCCCCCCAGAACCTGATCACCCTCGGGAATCTGGCCAGCGGCGTCGGCGCCCTGATGCTGACGACCCTCGCCCTGTTGCGGGGCGATCCCGGACTGCTCTTCCAGGCCGGATGGTGGCTGGTGTTGGCCGCCTGCCTGGACGCCGTGGACGGCAAGGTGGCCCGCCTCACCGGCACCGCCAGTCCGGTGGGCGCGCAGTTGGATTCGCTCGCGGATGCGGTGGCCTTCGGCACCGCGCCGGCCGTGCTCGGCGCCACGCTGGTGCAGGTGTTCGGCCCGCAGTTGGACATCCACATGCACCCGCGGCTGCTGGTGGCGGCGCCCATCATCTACGCCTGCTGCGCGGTGCTGCGGCTGGCGCGCTTCAACCTGGAGCACGAAGGCGACGACCCCAACCGGCCGCACGACTCCTTCGTCGGCCTGCCCTCGCCCGGCGCGGCCGGCGTGCCGACGGCGCTGGTGCTGCTCTACTTCGGCATCGAGGACACGCGCATCGTCCACTTCTCGCCGGCGGCGGTGGAATGGGTGCGCGAGGCCATCCTGATCGCGCTGCCTTTCCTGATCGTGATCACCGCGCTGCTGATGGTCTCCCGCATTCCCTATCCGCACTTCATGGGCTGGATGGGGCGCTCGCGCGGCCCGGTCGCGCCGCTGGCGAAGATCGTGATCTTCATCGGCTTGTTGACGGTCGAGCCGGAACTCGCTCTGGCCGGCTTCGCGCTGCTCTACGCCTTCGTGCCGCTCGCTCTCAACCTGCCGCTGGCGTGGCGGCAACTGCGCGAGTCCTGACCGTGGCGGACGTCTTCCTCGGCCTGGGCGCGAATCTCGGCGATCGCGGCGCCGCCCTGCGCTCCGCCGCCAGCGCCCTCGCCGCGCATCCGGGCCTGCGGCTGCGCGCGCTCAGCACGCTGCGCCGCACGGCGCCGGTCGGCGGACCGCCGCAGCCCGACTTCGTCAACGCCGCGGCGCGCCTCGAATGCGCGCTGCCGCCGCAGCGCTTGCTGGCCCTCTTGCAGGAGATCGAGCGGCGCCACGGCCGGCGGCGTGATCTGCGCCACGGTCCGCGCACGCTCGACCTCGACCTGCTGCTCTACGGCCGCGCGCAGTCGCGCGCCGCGGACCTGCAGCTGCCGCACCCGCGCCTGGCGGAGCGCGCCTTCGTGGTCGAGCCGCTGGCGGAGCTCGCGCCGCGCCTGCCCCTGCCGGACGGCAGCACGGCGGCGGCGCGGGCAGCCGCCCTGCGCCGCGCCTCGCCAGCCGCCGGCTGCGGCGCCGGCGCCTGCGAAGGGTGCGCATGAAGCGCAAGGCCGCCGAGGCCTGCGCCTTGCTGCGCAGCGACGCCGATCTGCGGGCCTGGCGCGCCGCCGCCGGCGACGAGCTCGGCCTGGTGCCGACCATGGGGGCGCTGCACGCCGGCCATGCCGCCCTGGTGCGCCGCGCCGGCGCCGCCGGCGGGGCGGTGCTGGTCTCGGTGGTCGTCAATGCGCGCCAATTCGATCGCGCCGAGGACCTCGCCCGCTATCCGCGCAGCCTCGCCGCCGACGTGGCGCTGTGCGCCGCCGCCGGCGCGCACGAGGTCGGCGCGCCGGAGGCCGAGGCCGGGTATCCGCCGGGTT
>CAZDMB010000279.1:0-1672 GCA_964506175.1 uncultured Planctomycetales bacterium
GCGCGCGATCTCGCCTTCATCCTGTGGCAGGAGATCTACGCCAACGGCGCCAGCCTGGAGCCGCTGCTCGCGCGCGCGCTGCCGCGCCTGCGCCAACTCGGCCTCGAACTGGACGCGGCGTGGTTCAAGGACTGGGAGCAGGGCGAAGCGCGCGTGCGCCGCGCAATCGCCGGCTGGGTGGAGGCGCGGCTGCGTCCGCGGCGCGAAGGCGCGCGCGCGCCGCTGCCCGTCGGCCTCGAGTCCACGCTCTTCGACGGCCCGTTCGCCGCCGCCTTCGGACGTGCGCTGCAGGCGCGCTTCGGCGGCGCCGCGGCGGCGGACGCGTGGTGGGAGCGCACCGAGGGCGCGCTCAAGGGATCCTTCGGCGCCGGCCGCGACGACGTGACCTTCCGCCTGCGCGTGCGCATGCCAGGAACCCTCCTGCGCACCGACGGTTGGATCGAGGCCGACGGCGCCACCTTCCTCGAGTTCGCCGGGCGCGAAGCCTTCCCGCGCGGCCGCGGCATCCGTTGCGCTTCAGTGTTGTGGCGCACGGAGGCGCTCGCCGCGCTGCCGGCCGCCGTGCTGCCGGACAACAGCACCGCCATCTCCTTCACGCGCGCGCTGGGTGACGGCCCGGACGGCAAACCGGATCCCCGCTTGCTGGACTTGCTCGGCCAGTGCGTGGATGCGCGCAGCCTGGCGCCGCTCGCGGCGGCGGCGGAGGATCCGGCCCGCGCCGAGCGCGCCGCCGCCGCCGGCCTGCTCGCCTGGCTGCAAGGAGCGCGCGAGTGAAGCGCTCGCAGTTGCTGGTCCTGGCCGCGCCGCTGGTGATCAGTTTTTGGTTTCGCGCCAGCTTCGCCTGGGCCGACACCGCCTTCGCTTCGCTGCTGCACGACGCCAGCGGCAAACCCATCGGCGACGCCTCGATCGCCGCCATCGGGCTGACCCAGCCCTTCGAGTTCCTGCAAATCGCGCTGTGGGTGGGCGCGAGCAACGGCCTGACGGCGCGGCTGGCGGCCGCGATCGGCGCCGGCCAGGGGGCGCGGGTCGAGCAGCTCAAGCGCGCCGGCATGCGCATCATCGTCGCGCTGATCGGCTTCTTCCTGCTGCTGACCGCCGGCCTGTGGTTCTGGATTCCCACCTTCGACATCGATCCGACCGTGGCCGGCCAGTTCCGCATCTACGCCTGCGTGATCGTCGCGGGCGGGGCGCTGACCTCCTTCTGGTCCATCCTGCCGGATTCGCTGGTGAAGGCGCATCACGACACCCGCACTACCATGTGGTCGGGAATCTTCTCCAGCAGCCTGAACGTCGCCCTCAACGCCTTCTTCGTCTTCGTGCTGCACTGGGGCATGTTCGGCATCGCCTTCTCGACCGTGCTCGGCCGCCTCGCCGGGCTGGTCTACGCGCTCGGCCGCGCGGCCGCGCACGAGCGCGAGCGCGCCGCGCGTCCCGGCCAGTCGCAACCGCAGCTGGATCCCGCGCCGGTGCGCAGCATCCTGACGATCGCCATTCCCTCCGGCATCACCTACGTCCTGATGGCGGTCGAGTCGCAGTTCATCAACGCGCTGCTGGCGCGCCAGCAGAACGCCACCGGGCTGTTGGCCGGCTGGGCGATCTACGCCCGCGCCGTCAGCTTCATGGCCATGCCGGTCATCGCCACCAGCGTCGCCATGCTGCCGCTGGCCGC
>CAZDMB010000279.1:1682-2711 GCA_964506175.1 uncultured Planctomycetales bacterium
GACTACGCCGCGGTGCGGCGCGAAATCGGCACCGGCGTGCGCGCGGCCGTGCTCTACACGGCGTTGATCGTGCTGCCGCTGGCGTTCTTCGCCGGCCCGTGGGTGGCGGGAGCGCTGGCGGACGCGCCGGCCACGATCGGCTTCGCCCGCGAGGCGCTCGTGTGGCTGCCGCTCAGCGTCGCGGCCGTGGCCCCGTTCATGCTCGCGCGCTCCGCCTGGGACGGCCTGACGAGGCCGCTGCCCGGCTTCATCGCCGCCGCCGCGCGCACCTTCGTGGTGCTGTTGCCGCTCGTGTGGCTGGCGCTGCGCTTCCACCAGCGCCTGGGCGTGAGCGCGATCCAAGGCACGGTGCTGGCCTCGTGCGCCGCCTCTCTGCTGGCGGCATCCAGTTTCTGGCTGTGGTCAGCCGCGGCGATGCGGCGCATGGAAGAGCGCGCGGCCGCGCCGGCAGCCTGAAGCGCCGCGGGCCGGCCGGTTCCAGGCGGAACCGGCGTGCGGGTGGAGGCAATCAGTCCTTTTGCGCGTCAGAGCCGCCGCCGGTGGCGGCAGCCTCGGCCGGTTCGGCCGGGATGGCGACAAAAGACAGCTTGTCCTCGCCCTGCACGCGGTCCACCTCGATCAACGACGAGGTGGGCAAGGTGCCCTTGAGCATCTCTTCGGCCAGCGGGTCCTCGATGTAGCGCTCGATCGTGCGCCGCAGCGGCCGCGCCCCGTACTCGGGGCTGTAGCCCTTCTGCAGCAGGAACTCGAGCGCTTCGTCGGACAGATGCAGCACGAGCTTCTTCTGTTTCATGCGGCCTTCGACCTTCTGCAGTTCGATCTCGACGATGCGGTAGAGATCCGTGCGCTGCAGCGGGTTGAAGAACACCACCTCGTCGAGGCGGTTGAGGAACTCCGGCCGGAAGAAGCGGTGCACCTCTTCCTTGATGCCCTCGCGGATCTTCTCGGCCTGCATCCCCTGGCTGGCGATGAAACCCACGCCGCCGCCCGCCTGCACCACGTGCGCCCCGATGTTCGAGGTCATGATGA
>CAZDMB010000280.1:0-2675 GCA_964506175.1 uncultured Planctomycetales bacterium
CGGCGGTGCACGTTCGAGCCGGCCTGGCCCTTGCCGTCCTTCTTGTGGCACTTGAAGGTGCCCTTCAGCTTGCCGCGGTGCGACTGCCGGTACTGGGTGCGAGTGGGTTGCAGCATGGCGGTGTCTCTCTAGAAGCGGCTCGAACCGCCGGAGAAGATCCAGACCTTGACGCCGAGGACGCCGTAGCTGGTGTGGGCTTCGGAGAAGCCGTAGTCCACGATGGCGCTGAGGGTCTGCAGCGGCACGCGGCCCTGGCGCTGCACCATGGTGCGCGAAAGTTCGCGGCCGTCGATGCGCCCGGCCACGCGGATCTTCGCGCCCTGCGCGCCCGCGTTCATGGCGCTCTCGAGCATGCGCTTCATCTGGTGGCGCGGCGACACGCGGCGCTCGATGGCGCCGGCGAGGTTCTCCGCGATGGTCTGCGCGTCCAGGTCCCAGTGGCGGACCTCCTGGATGTCCAGCTTGACCTCGAGGCCGGTCTGACGCTCCAGATCCGCCACCAATTGGTCGCGCGTGCTGTAGCCGCGGCCGATCACTTCGCCCTTGCGCGTGGCGAGCAAGGTGATGGTCATGCGGCCGCCGCGCTGCTGGATGTCGATGCGCGAGATGATGCCCTTGCGGAAACGCTTGTGGATCAGCTCGCGGACGCGGAAGTCCAGCAGGACGTTCTTGCCGTAGTCGCGGCCGCGGGCGTACCAGCGCGAGCGCCACGGCTCGCTGATGCCGATGCGATTGCCGATCGGGTGGATTTTTTGCCCCATGATCAGGCCTCCTGGCGCGGTGCGACGGTGATGCGGAAGTGCGAGGTCCGGCGACGGATCTCGCTCATGCGGCCCATGGAGGCGGCGCGGAAGCGCGGCCGGCCGTGGACCAGCGGGCCGCCGTCCACGCGCGCGTCCTTGACGTAGAGGCTGTTGACGTCCACGGACTCGTTCTGGGAGGCGTTGGCGATGGCCGAACGCAGCACCTTCTTGAAGAAGGCGGCGCCGCGGGTCGGGTCGTATTCGAGCACGAGCAGCGCGCGATTGGCGCTCAGCCCGCGGATGAGGTCGGCGGCGCGGCGCGCCTTGTACGGCGAGATGTGCGCGTACCGGTGCGAGGCGCGGAACTCCATGGCTTGGGCGGCTTGCATGGCTTAGCTGGCGGCCGGAGCGGCTGCGCCCTTGTTCTTGTCGTGGCCACGGAAGGTCCGCGTCGGCGCGAATTCGCCGAGGCGGTGACCGACCATGTCCTCGCTGATGAAGACCTTGGTGAAGTGGCGCCCGTTGTGCACGTTGAAGGTCATGCCGACGTAGTCGGGAATGATCTCCGAGGCGCGCGCCCAGGTCTGGATGGGTTTGTGGTCGTTGGTCGCCTTCGCCTTGATGACCTTGCGGTCCAGACGCGGGTCGATCCACGGGCCTTTCTTGACGCTACGGCTCATGGCTTAGAGCGCCCCCTTCGTGCTCTTGCGGCGGCGCACGATGAAGACGTTGGTGGGCTTCTTGGGATGGCGCGTCTTGACGCCGCGCGCCGGCTTGCCCCACTTGGACACCGGGTGCTTGCCCTTGGTGCGGCCCTCGCCGCCGCCGTGCGGGTGGGCGGCGGGGTACATGGCCACGCCGCGCGACAGCGGGCGGATGCCCATGTGGCGCGCGCGGCCGGCCTTGCCGATCACCACGTTCTGGTGGTCGGCGTTGCCGATCTCGCCGATGGTGGCGCGGCAGGCGACGTTCACCTTGCGCAGTTCGCCGCTCGGCAGCGCGAGCAGGGCGAACTCGCCCTCGCGCGCGGCCAGGCGCGCCTTGGTGCCCGCGGCGCGGGCCATCTTGCCGCCCTGTCCCGGGCGCAACTCGACGTTGTGCAGGTCCAGGCCGAGCGGGATCGAGCCGAGCGGCATGGCGTTGCCGACGCTCGGCTCCGCGCCTTCGCCGCTGGTGACGGTCATGCCCTGCTCCAGGCCCTTGGGGCACAGGATGTAGCGCTTCTCGCCGTCGGCGTAGTGCAGCAGCGCGATGCGGGCGGAGCGGTTCGGGTCGTACTCGATGTGCGCGACCTTGGCCGGCACGCCGTCCTTGTCGCGGCGGAAATCGATGACCCGGTAGTTGCGCTTGGCGCCGCCGCCGTGCTGACGCGCCGTCAGACGCCCGTGGTTGTTGCGGCCGCCCGACTTGCGCAGCGGCTCGAGGAGGCTCTTCTCCGGCGTTTGACGCGTGATCTCGGCGCGATCCAGCACCGAGGCGCCGCGGCGGCCGGGAGAAGTCGGTTTGTAGAGTTTGATTCCCATCGCTGCGTCAGATCAGGTCGATCTTGCCCTCGGCCAGGGTGACCAGCGCGAGTTTGCGCGTGGGGCCCAGCGTGACGACGGCGCCGCGCCGGCGGGCCTTGCCGATGCGGTTCTGCGTGCGGACGCTCCGCACCTTGACCTCGAACAGGCTCTCGATCGCCTTGGCGATCTCGATCTTGTTGGCGCTCGGCTCGACCTCGAAGCGGTAGAGCTGGCGCTGCTCGTGCTCCCAGGTGGCCTTCTCGGTCAGCACCGGCTTGAGCACGATCTTGTAGGCGTCGATCTTTTGCACGGCGCTACTCCTGCACCTCGCCGGTGCGGGCGACCAGCGCCTCGAGGGCGCCTTGTTGCGCGACCACCCACTTGTGGGCGAGGAGGTCGTAAGCGTTGGCTTCGCGCGCGGTCCGCA
>CAZDMB010000281.1:0-2664 GCA_964506175.1 uncultured Planctomycetales bacterium
GGTCGATGAACGCGAACTCGCCGTCCGCCGCCGTCATCAGCAGCGCGGCGGCGCGATTGCCGCCCTGGCCGCGCAGCAGGCCCGCCGCGAAGGTTACGCGTCCGTCGGCGTCGCTGGTCGCGGTGCCGAGCACCTCGTTGTTCCGCGCCACGAGGCGCACCTGCACGCCGGCGCGCGGCTGCGCGTTCTCGTAGGAGCGCAGGAAGACGGTCAGGCCGCCTTCGCCGCTATAGGTGCTGACGCCGATGTCGGTGACGACGACCCACTGCGTCGCCCATTCCGAATATTCGTCGCCGTCCTCGTCGTCGTCGGCCTTCTTCTTGCCGACCGAGCGCGCGAGCACGACGTAGATGCCGGGCTTGGGCTCCTTGACGATCTCGCCGAACGGCAGCGCGGTCACGGCCTCCTTGTTGCGCTCGCTCTGGATGCGCATGCGGCCCGTCCATACCAGCTCGCCCTGGTTCTCCTCGATCTTGCGCGCGCTGTGCTCGTAGAGCAGCTCGCGGATGCGCTCGCCGGTGATCTCGCCGATCAGGTTCTTGTCGTTGATGCGCAGCACCTTGATCTCGGCGCGCTCGACGTTGACGGTCGAGAGCGGGATGCCCTGGCGGCTGGCCTTCGGCAGGATGTAGGCGCGGCTGCGGAACGCCAGCGTCACCGGCCGGTCGGGCACCGCGATCACGTAGGTTTCCGTGCGCGGCACGATCAGCGCCCCGGTGGAGGGCAGGCCCTGGCGCACCGTCACCTTGTAGCTCTGGCTGAACACGACGCCGGAGATGCACAGGGTGCGCTCCTTGGCGTCGAACGCGGCCTTCACCGCCGGCTCGATCGTCACGTAGCGCGCGAAGATCGAAGGATCCTGCTCGGGCAGGTTCTTCGAGAAGGTAAGGCAGAGGCGGGGCTGCTCGCCGTCCACGTCGGCGCGGCTCTGCACGACCTGATGGCGGTATTGCATCACCATCGCGGTCAGGCGGTTGCGCACCGTCTGATTGGCGTCGAGCTTCAGCGAGTCTTCATAGGCGGCGATGCCCGGCTCCGGCTCGCGCATGATCTCGTGCCAGTAGCCGATGTAATAGAGCGCGAGCGCGCTCTGCTTCGCGTTGGCGGCCTTCTTCCACGCCACGTGCGCGGCTTCGAGCGCGCGCCGCTGCTGCGCGGCGCGCTGCGCACCGAGCGCGTTGGAATAGGCGAGCCAGACGTCGAAATTGCTGCCGCCATGCGCGATCGTCCGCTCCAGCAGCGGCACCGCCTCGGCGAATTTGCGGTCGCGGACGAGGCCCATCGCCACGGTCAGCGATTGTCCGGCGAGCACCGGATTGGGCCGCTCGCCCGGCTTCAGGTGGCGGCCCCGGATCTCGGCCTCGAGGCGGCCGGAAGCGGCCGCCATCGCCGGCGTATCGTATGCCTGGCTGGCGGCCGGCGAGGCGAGCGAGAGGATCGGGAGAACGAGGAGGAGGGCAGGCAGGAAGACGCGCGCGAGCAGCGACATTGGATTCCTCAGGTGTTCGGTCCGGCACCCCAGAGGCCAGACCCCCTTCTTGCTTCTTGCGATGCAGCGCGTGCGCGCCGCATCGAAACAGTTATACGCTAACAACCCGCAAGGCGGGCCTATCGCGCAACACTTTGTTTTTTGTACGGCAGAGTCGGAGGCAAAGCGGTGAAATCCCCGGTGGAGACGGGCGAGGCGGCGGCGATCATCGCGGCGCTCGGCCTGGTGCCGCATCCCAAGGAGGGCGGCTGGTTCCGCGAGATCTATCGCGCCGCCGAAGCGCTGCCGGCGCACGCGCTTGCCGTGCGCTACGGCGGCCCGCGATCCGTCGCGACCGCGATTTACTATCTTTTGACGCCGTCGACATTCTCCGCGCTGCACAGGCTGGCCAGCGACGAGGTCTTCCACTTCTACGCCGGCGATCCCGTGGAACAACTACGTCTATTTCCGGATGGAAGCGGCGAGATCGTGACGATCGGCAATCGTCTGGCCACGGGCGAGCGGCCGCAGGTGGTGGTGCCGCGCGGCGTCTGGCAGGGCGCGCGGCTCGCGCCGGGCGGGCGCTTCGCGCTGCTCGGCTGCACGGTTGCGCCCGGCTTCGACTACGCGGATTACGAAAACGGCGAGCGGGCGTCGCTCGCCGCCGCCTTTCCCGCGTTCGCCGGGCACATCACCGCCCTGACGGACCCACCCGGGTAGCGGCACGCACGGGCGACTGGAACCGAATCTCCGGCGTTTCGTCATATTCGCACCCGTCCGGTCCGCGAGGTTCCGGCGCGGCTCGCATCCGCCTGATCCGGGCGGCTACGCCCATCGACCTATGCTTGGGAGTTCCTCAATGAAGAAATACGCATTGCTGTTGCTGCTGCCTCTGTTCGGGGTCGCGGCGTGCCAATCCGAGCCGCCTCCGCCGCCGCCGCCGCCCCAGACGACCGAAGTGATCGGCGTGGTGCAGGACATTTCCGGCGCCTGCCACGTGATCGTCGCCGAAAACGGCGCCGCCTACGCGGTCCGCCCCGGCGTGCTGCCGCCGAATGCCCTGCCGGGCGCGCGGGTGCGCGTGGTCGGGGTCATCGATCCGGCCCAGTCCTGCCCCGGCCGCACGCTGCTGCGCGCCGATGGCGGCGTCACGGTGATCGCCGAGGCCGGCCCGCCCCCGCGCCGCATGCGCCGCG
>CAZDMB010000282.1:0-2657 GCA_964506175.1 uncultured Planctomycetales bacterium
GCGCCCCACGAGCGCGCCACTCACGAAGTGGTGGCGACGGTGCCGCTGTCGTGGCAGGTGATCGCGGGCGGAAAGCTGGTCTCCCGCGAGGTGAACGCCGCCGCCGGCACGGCGACGGTGACCTGGCGCCTGGACCGCGAGATGCCGTGCTACCTGTTCACGCTGGCGGCCGGTCCCTTCGTGACCGTGCCCGACCAATGGGAGGACGTGCCGATCGCCCACTACGTCGAGCCGCAAGACCTCAACGACGCGCGCGCCACTTTCGCGCGCACGCCGGACGTGCTCGGCTTCTTCGCCGAGTACACGGGCTTCCGCTATCCCTTCGCGAAATACGCCCACGTCGCCGTCCGTGATTTCCCCTTCGGCGGCATGGAGAACGCCAGCGCCACCACCGTCACGCGCGGGGCGGTGCGCCCGGTGTCGGAGGCGCCGGAAGGCGCATGGGGCCTGGTGGCGCACGAAGCCGCGCACCAGTGGTTCGGCGACACCGTGACCTGCGAGTCCTGGCCGCATGCCTGGCTCAACGAAGGCTTCGCCACGTACTTCACGAATTTGTATCAGCGGCATGCTTTCGGCGAGCAGGCCTTCCTCTACGGCATGGGCGGCACCATGGACGGCTACCTCGCCGCCTGTCAGGGCCCGAATCTGCGCGCCGTGGTGAAGGAGGAGTACCGCCTGCCGATGGATCTGTTCTTCGACGGCACCATCTACCCGGGCGGCGCCTCGCGGCTGCAATTGCTGCGCGGCGTGCTCGGCGAAGCCGATTTCCGCAAGGGCCTGAAAATCTACCTCGAGCGCAACGCCTTCCGTTCGGTCGCCACTTCGGCCTTCGCGGCGGCGATGAGCGAAGCCAGCGGCCAGGACTTGAGCGCTTGGTTCGCGCAGTGGGTGTACGCGCCGGGTTACCCCATGCTGGACGTGCGCTGGAGCCTCGACGCCAACGGGGATGCGCGCGTCGACCTGCGGCAGACGCAGGGCGCGGACGGCGGCGTGCCCGCAGCGTTCCGCTTCCCGCTGGAGATCGCGTGGAGCGAGGGCGGCGCCGCCAAACTGCAGCGCTTCGAGGTCGACGCGCGCGAGCATTCCTGGACTCTCGACCTGGGCGCGAATTTCGACGGCTTCCTGGAGTTCGACCCGCAAGTGTGGGTGCCCGCGCGCTGGACCATCCACGAGGACGCCACCGCCACCTTGCGGCGCGCCGCCCACGCCGGAAGTGCGCGCGTGCGCGCCCTCGCCTGCCGCGACCTCGCCGCGACCGGCGGTCCGGCCGCGCAGGCGGCGCTGCTGGCGGCGGCGCAGCGCGATCCTGTGCCGGGCGTGCGCGCCGAAGCTGCCGACCTGGTCGGCCCTTTGCTCGGTCCGACGGAGGCGCGCACGGCGCTCGACGCCTATGCCGCCGAGCGCGATCCCGGTGCGCGCGAATCCTGGTGGCGCCAGCTCGAGCGCTTCGCGGCGCAGCCGGCCGTGGCGGAGGCGATGGCGCGGAAACTCGCCGATCCGCGCGGAGTTGCCGCGGAGCGCCAGTCCGCCCTGCGCGGTCTGGCCGGCCTGCGCCAAGGCGACGACCTGCGCGGCTTCCTCGCCGGGCACGCGCTGGACGAGGCGGAGCAACCGCAGGTGCGCAGCACCGCCATCGGCTTGCTGGCGCAAAGGCTGCCGGACGCCGCCACGCGCAGCACGCTCCTGCCTCTGTCGTGGTCGGGCAACGCGACGGAAATTCGCACGGCCGCGTTGCGCGCGCTGCGTCCGTGGCTGGATCAGGCGCAGGAGGACGACCCCGCCGCGATGTCCGTGGTGGATGCGTACCGCAAGGCCCTGCAATCCCTCAGCGCGCAATTGCGCAGCGCCGCTGCGGACGGCGCGGGCGCGCATCCTCAATGCTTCCGGCCCGAGATCGCGGATCTGCTGCGTCGCGAGCCTGACACGCGGATTCGCCGCCAGCTCGAGGGCGGCAGTCGCTAACCGCTGGCGCGCCGCTGCGCGAGGCTTTCGGCGCTCGACCGGATCCGGCGGAATTCAGGCCTGCCCGCGCCTGCCGCGAGCGCGCGGGCCGCCTCGGCGTGCGCGAGCGCCCAATCGCGCGCCGCGTAGGCCACGAGCTGCATGCGGTCCGCCTCCGCGGCAAAGAGCGCCGCCACCGCGGCGCGGCGTGCCACCGCGGCGGCGAGATCGGCCCGCACCTGGGCCAACGCCTCGCGATCGGCGTTGAGGTGCTCGAGCATGCCAGGATCGGCGCGGCCGGCGCCGGCGGCCACCTTGCGCGCTTGGTCCTCGGCTTCGTCGACGAGCAGGGCGAGCGCGGCTTCGCGCTGCCGCCGGCCCTCCTCGCCCTGCGCCAGACGCACGTCCAGTTCGGCGCCAGCGGAGCGCACGCGCGCGGCGAAATCCAGATGAAAGGCCGCAAGTTCTTCGCCGAGTTCGGCCGTCGGCCGCGCGGCCAGGTCGAGCGCGCGCGCCGCGTCGCGCGCGTGCGCCATGGAGCGCGCGGCCGTATCGCGGTCCGCGGCGGTGACGGCGCCGGCTGCCTGGAGCGCGAGCACCATCCGGCGCCACGATTCTGCCGCCGGCAACGCGCCGCGCGGATCGAAGGGCAGAGCCCGAACGAGCGGTTCCAGGCGCGCGCAGTGCTCCGCCAGGGCGCGCCAAGCCGCGGCATG
>CAZDMB010000283.1:0-2544 GCA_964506175.1 uncultured Planctomycetales bacterium
TGGTTCGAGCAGCGCGGGCAATTCGCTCAACTGGTCGAGCTTCTTGAAGATGCCGTTGACGCCGCTGATGTGCGGCAGATCGTTCTTGTCCTCGTCGGGCAGGGCGTACGGGTAGTGCGTCTCGCCGACGTTCAGCAGGTAGAACTGCGGCACGGAGCCGAAGATGCCCTTGGACTCGCGCTTCTTGTGCGCCTCCAGCTCGTCGAGCATGGCGAGCATGTCGTTGTGCTTGGGCATGAGCTTGAAGGTGCTGAAGTCGCGGCTGATGCCGGTGGCCGGATTGAGCACCGGCAGCGACACCATGGCGTTGGTCTCGTAGCCCTTCTTCTTCAAGTAGGTGGGCAGCCACAGGTGCGGGATCATGGCTTCGAAGCCCGCCTGCTCGACGCCGAGGCGCTCCTTGAACTTGTAGAGGTCGTTCTTGTAGTACTCGGAGGCGTAGACCTTCTGCGGGCTGGAGTGCGGCACCAGCCCCGTGAGCAGGTTGTAGTGGCTCGGCGCGGTCCAGGAGGCGTAGGTCCAACGCTTCTCGACCTTGTCCAGGCCGCCGCAGAGCCGCGCGATGTTGCGCGGCTCCGCCGCCATGAAGGAGTCGTAGCGGCAGGAGTCGAGCGTGATGATGAAGAGGTGGTTGAGCTCCCGCTTCTTGCCGAAGATCCCGAACATGGGTCAGACTCCCACTTTGGCCTTGCCGGCGTAGGCCGCGATCAGGATGTCCGCGACCTCCGGGCGGGTGAACTCGTCCGGCGGGCGAATGCCGGCGGACAGCATCTCGCGCACCTTGGTGCCCGACAGGGCGACGCGGTTCTCCGGGCCGGCCGGGCTCGACTTGGTGGTGGCCATGCCGCCGGTGAGCTTGCACCAGAAGGAGTGCTCGAAGCGCAGCGTACGGATGTTGAGATCCGTCGGCTTGAGGGTGTCGAAGATCTTCTGGCCGTCGAAGGTGCCGTAGTAGCTGCCGACGCCGGCGTGATCCCGGCCGACGATGATGTCGGTGCAGCCGTAGTTCTGGCGGCAGATGGCGTGCAGCACCGCTTCGCGCGGGCCGCCGTAGCGCATGGCTTGCGGATACACCGCCAGCATCGTGCGATCCAGCGGGTAGTACTTGTTGAGCAGCACGTCGTAGCACTGCATGCGCACGTCGCTGGGGACGTCGTCCGACTTGGTGTCGCCGACGAGCGGGTGCAGCAGCAGGCCGTCGGTCTGCTCGAGCGCGACCTTGGTGAGGTACTCGTGCGCGCGGTGAATCGGGTTGCGCGTCTGGAACACGGCGATCGTGTTCCAGCCCTTGGCGGCGAAGGCGGCGCGGGTCTGCGCCGGCGTCAGGCGATGGTCGTTGAATTTCTCGTACTGCGGCAGGTTCGCCACCTCGATCGGGCCGCCGAGGTAGAAGTCGCCGATCGACTGCAGGTATTCCCACGCCGGGTGCTTGTCGTCGCCTTTGAAGCACTCGACGAGTTCGCGCTGCTTGTCCGGACGGTACTTCGACTCGAGCTTCAACGTGCCCAAGATCGCGCCGTTCTCGTGCTTGAGCGCGATCTCCATCCCCGGCTGCCAGCGGGAGCCGTCGTCGCCGGGCTTGGTGGCCAGCACCACCGGCAACGGCCACAGCATGCCGTTGGCGAGACGCATGCCGGCGACCACGCCCTCGTAGTCCGCCTGGTTGAGGAAGCCCGTGAGCGGGCTCATCGCGCCGGTGGCGATCATCTCCAGATCGCTGGCTTCGCGGGAGTTGAGCACGATGGCGGGCAGTCCGGCCGCCTTCTTGAGCAGCGCGTCGCGCGCGGGGCCGGTGACGAGACGAGAAATGAGGCTTCCGCCGTGAGGAGCGAACATCGGTGGGTTGCGGTGAGTGGGATGGAGAGGGGATCGGGCTACAGGTAGCCCAGGTTCTTGAGCTTCTGCCGGACGGCGTTCAGTTCCTCCGGCGTGAAATCCTGCTCGGGAGCGGCCGTGCTCTGCTTCGCTTCGTGCTCCGAGACCAAATCCCGCAGCACGAAGACGATGAAGTCCGTCGGCGAGGAGAAGCCGGAGTTGTCGATCACGGCCTGGATCCGCCGGTACAGAGGCCGGGGAATCTTGACCGAGACGCGCGTTTCTTTGAGCATGGCGCTGCGATGGGCCCCCAGGATACCCCATCCTGGGCCTCCTGGGAGCCTTTTCTGGTCCCAATCAGGGCCTGAATGGGGCCTTATCGGCCTCTCCTGCAAGCAAACTTGAGTCGCGGAGCGCAGGGTAGGATTGCCTTTCCCGTTCTCCCATGCGCCTCCGCCCCACCCTGACCCTGTCCCTTCTCCTGGCTCTGACCGCCTGCGGCGGCGGCGAGGAGCCCGCCACCTGGGCCACCCCCGCGGAGGCTGCCGAGGCCGGCGCCGCCTCCTTGGCCGCCGGCGACCTCGAGCGCGCCACGACCGCCTACACCCGCGCCGCGGAGGCCACCGAGCCGCGCGCCCGCATGGACGCCCTCGACGGCCTCTATCACGCGCAGCTCAAGAGCGGCCAGGCCGCGCGGCCCTGCGACACCAGCGCAACGTAGGGCCGTAG
>CAZDMB010000284.1:0-2543 GCA_964506175.1 uncultured Planctomycetales bacterium
CTGCCGAGCTTCCGGGCATGTTCGCCGATTACGGCCGGCTGCGCGATCAGGTCAGGGCGTGCCGAGCGCAGTCTTGACCGATGTTATCGGCTGGGTCGGTAACTTCGCTAACCCCCGCCCAGCGCGGCCAGTGCCGCGTCGGCTTGCTCTAGAGGCACTTCGCACACAAGCTGGCAGACCTTGCGGCCCTTGACCAAGCGGAAGTCCGAGAACGTGGCGCAGATGGGGGTCATGTCATGATCTCAGGAAAGCCGGCCGGGACACCACGCCCCGGCCGGCATAGGCTTGCGGTTCGGGACAGAACGCGCGCCTATTCCTCACGCCGCCGCGGTCCGGCCGAACGCTGCCAGCGTCTCCTGTATCGCCTCGCGCACCATTTTCGCGGCCGGCGGGAAGTCCGCGTCAAGAACCGTCAGCCCGTCCTGATTGCGCTCCTGTAACTCGGCGAGCCACGCCGCGTCTGGCGCCGTCTTGATCGTCTCGATCAACTGGCCGCGATAGTTGCCCCACACCTTCACGGAAGCGTCCGCCGCTGGCACCGCGATGTGCGGCACCGGCTTGCGATCGGCGGAGGCGTTGTCCGCCCCCGCCGCCCCGCTGGCCGCTTCCTTCGCCGCCGGGGATTCGGCGTCGGATGCGGACTTGGTGTCGATGATCTCGCCGGTTGTCGGGTCGGGCTCGGAGTGGTCCGGCTCGGGGTCGGCGAGGACTGCAGCAAGCCGCGTCTGCGGACGCTCGCCGCCGGTCGTTTCGAGCTCGTCGTCGCGCCGCAGGAACTCGCGATCGTCGGCGCTCATCGGCAGGAACTTCGCCAGCCGCTTGATCACCGACTTGCGCGCCATCTGGTCCCACCACGCGACCCACGGCCCGTTCTGCGCCGCTCGCGACACCCGGCGCACCGCCTCGATCTGGTCGATCGACATGAACTCGCGCTGCGTCTCGCCGCTCTTGAGCTTGGCGATAGCGTAGGCGCCGACCGGCTTTCCGCGTTCGCCCGTCGCCGGCTTGTGGCTGATCCGCTCGTCATCGCCTAGCACGTACTCGAACTGGTCGCGCTCATAGACGACATGCGCGGTGATCGAGGCCAATTCGGCGCTGTTCCGCATCCGCTTGATGATGCCGGCGACCATCGGCATGTACTGCGCCTTGTCGCCGAACTTCACGAGCGCGGCCTCGCGGCCATCCGGCAGCAGGCCGTCCTGCGCGCACTTGACCAGCGACGTGAACAGCGAGCGCCGATCGAGGCGCGCGAGGTCGGGGTTCTGGTTGATCGCGGTGATGAACGTGCGCTTGAACCGCTCGACCGGAATGTGCGAGGGCAGGGCGGCGGCGAGCTGCGGCTCATACTGCGCAAGCTCGGCCTCGAACTGCGACGGCTTCGCGACGGCGACGGCCTGGTTTGCTGCGGTTGCCATGATCAAACGGTCTCCCTCGGATACGCCCATGCGGGCAGTTGAACGTTGACGACCTCGCCATAAGCCGGCCACTCGCCGGACCGCTCGCACGCGGCCCAGGTCAGCAGCGCGGCGTGGTACTCCTGCCGGCCGAGTTCGATATCGGCGGGCGACAGGCTGGCGATGTAGGCGATGAAGGGCGGGTCTTTCGCCATGACGAGGAAGTGGTATTCCCATCGCTCGCCGGTGATCTCCTCAAGAATGTCGATCGTCATCGCGGCCGATGCGTGATAGCCGAGCGATGCGGCCTGCCCCGCCCATTTGTGCGGCCTGATATCCGCCGTCGTCTTGAGATTGACCACGATCCCCTCGCGCATCCAGTCCGGCCGGCACTTCAACATCAGCCCGGTTTCATCGTGGCGGCACAGTGCGGTCGCTTCGGGCCTCCCGATCGACAGCAGCCGGCGCGCGGCCTTCGGCATCGCGGCGCGCATGGCCTGCATCGTGGACCACTGGTCGGCACTGATGATCTCGCGGCCAGCGTTGATGTGCTCGGCGGCCCATTCCTTATAGGCGTTGCTGTTCGCGCGCGGACCGTCGACAGGCCGCACCGCGTAGCGCCGCACGAACTCGGCGGGCTCCAGCGTCAACGTGTGCATCGCAGATCCGAGCCGCGTCGCGTCGGTGCCCTCGTCTGGATGATCGGCCCGATAGCGCGCCACCGCCGGGCACTCGGTCTTGAGCGTCCACAGCGACGAGGCGCCGACTGCGGGCAGGCGGAGGTAGTCCGCCATCGGGATGTCGTGGTGGATTCCGGGGGCGAGCATCAACCAGTCCTCCGCCGATCGAGAAACGCCAGCCGCTCGGGCACCGACATCGGCGGCGGCGCTGGCTGCCGCGCGTCGATTTCGGCGCGCAGTTCGAGGTAGAGCCGGCGCGCGACCGGGCCGTCAGCGCGGCCGGCGTAGTCGGCGAGGGCGCGAAGCTCGGCGTCGGCGAAGGGGGCGAGGCGGGTCATGTTCCGATCCTCACAAAAGCGCGCACGAACTGGACGGCCAGATAGAGCGCGACAGCGGTAAACACGATGCCGATCACCGCGTCGGACGGAAAGTGGTATTGCATTTCGGACAGACACGATTGGCGAGCTTG
>CAZDMB010000285.1:0-2483 GCA_964506175.1 uncultured Planctomycetales bacterium
GCCACTCGAACGACGTCTGCCAGCGGTTCGGCTTGCGGGCCAGCAGGCGGGCGACCGGATGGTCCTTCACCACGTCGAAGCCGCGCAGCAGCTCGAGCGGAATCTTGGCCACCGCCTCGGCCTTGACCCGTACGCAGGCGTAGACCACCGACAGCCGCATCGCGGTGTCGGCCGAGACCGGCACGCCGGCGGCCGTGGTCATGCTGATCGGCATGTACCAGAAGTCGTCGGTGCCGGCCGGTGCCTGCGCCAGCATCGCGCGGGTGACCCACATCAGCGCAGCACCCTCAGCATGACGAGCGACAGCGCCAGCACCAAGCCGCCGCCCACCATCAGCCCCACCGGCCAGCCCCATTGGAAGGCGGCGCCCACCGCCACCAGCGCCACGCCCGCCGCGTGGGTGGCGTTGATGATCAGGACGCTCATACCGAGGTGAATTCTCCGGAATAGGTTGAAAGCTGGCCGGCCGCGGCCCGCCCGCAGGCCATGATCGCGGCCACCGCACCGTCGATCCGACCCGTCGACTTGCGCTTCGTCGGCTTGCGGTTGCCCGCCGGATCCTCGTCGACCACCACGCTGGCGGCGTTCCAGGTCAGCACCGGGTTGCCGTCGTGCTTCATGTCACCGGCCACCAGCAGCCGCTCGAACTCATCCACCGCCGGCCCCATCGATTGGAAGCCCTGGCCGAACGGCACGAGCGGCAGATCGACCCCCTCGTCCTCGAGGAAGGTCTTCAGATCCTCGACCCGCCAGCGGTCGAAAGCGATCTCCTCGAAGGCATACCGCGCGTGCAGCTCGACCAGCTTGGCCGCGATGTGCCGCTTGTTGATCGCGCGGCCGGGCGTGGCATCGAGCCAGCCGGCGGCGATCCAGGCCAGGTACGGCACCTTGTCGCGCCGCGCCTTCTCGTCCAACTCGTGATCCGGAATCCACTGCCAGACCTTCAGCCGCCACATTGGGTCGTCCTGCGACGGTTCGAACACCGCGGCGAACGCCGCCAGGTCGGTCGTGCTGGACAAATCCAGCCCGCCGTAGCAGCGCCGGCCCAGCAGCCGATCCTCATCGAAGTCCGGGTCGGCGGCCGCGAGCCAGACCTGCGCACCGATCAGCGGATTGGCGGCATCGGTCCACTGGCAGAAGTTCAGCCGCCGGACTGTCGATTCCTTCGACGGCATGCCGCGCGCCTCGCGGACCTGTTCCTCGATATACGCCGGTTGGATCGATACCCCGAGCAGCGGATTGGCCTTCACCCAGCAGGCCGTGTCCTTGAACGGGTCGTCGCCCTCATCCAGCGCGCAGATGTAGGCGAAGAGGCCGTCGTCCACCAGCGTGCCGTCGCACACCTTTGTGCCGTACTCGTGCTGATCCCAGCACACCGATGTGCGGTCGGTGCCGCTGTTGGTGATCATCACGATGAGCGGCTGCCGACGGCCCTTCGCGCCAGCGCGCATCATCGTCACCACGAGCGGCGACTTGTGCTCGTGCACCTCGTCCAAGAGCGCCACGTGCGGGCGCGGGCCGGACTGCGCGCCGTCCGAGGCGATCGGCCGGAAGAACGACCCAGTCTTCAGATACGCGAGGTTCCATTCCTTCATCTTGCCGCCCGAGCGCACGATCCGTGCGTTCAGCTCGGGCGCCTGATCGACCATCGCCACCGCGTCCCGAAAGAGGATCTGCGCCTGATCCTTCTTCGTGGCCGCCGCGTAGATCTCCGCCAGCGACTCGCCATCGGCCACCAGGCCGTACAGCCCGATCCCGGCGGCGAAGGGCGACTTCCCGTTGCCCTTGCCCATCTCGATGTAGGCCACCCGGAACCGACGGTATCCGGTAGCGGCAACCTTCCAGCCGAAGAGGCTGCCGGCAATGAAGGCCTGCGGCGGCTGCAGCTCGAAGGGCTGGCCCTCGAACTCGCCGCCGTTCAGCCGCAGCACCTCCCGGCAGAAGGCGGCGAAGCGCTCTGCGGCCGCCGGATCCCAGACCAATCCCCGTGCCGGGCCGTCCTCGAGGTCGCGCAGGTGCCGGGCGCACGCCGCGCGCACGTGCGGACCGGCGACGATTCGGCCGCTGGTGACGTCGCGAGCGTACTGCGTGCAGGGGTCAGTCGAAGAACCGCGCCGCCGACTGGGGCTTGCGCTCGCCGTCTTCTTCGTCTTCGCCATCACCTGCCGCGACGTTGTCCACTCGTGCTCGCGCAACCGGCGTGAATCCGAGCTCGGTCGCCGCCCTCAGCATCAACTGAAACTGCCGGTTCACGATCGGAAGGTATGGCGACTGCATCGGCTCGCCCGTTCTCGGAGTCTTCGTGAGCAGGCCGAACTCCGCGACCTTGCGAGAGGCGTCCCGGTGAATCGACTCGGCCACGATGAACCCTGCCAGCACCGCGCGGTCGGCTTTGCGCAGTAGACCGAGCGGGGCGCACTTCACCGCATACCGCCAGGAGGTCTTCTGCTCGGCCGTCAGCCAGTCTGGCGGCCGCTCCAGCG
>CAZDMB010000286.1:0-2476 GCA_964506175.1 uncultured Planctomycetales bacterium
GCCACGGTGCTGTGCCGCGACGGCCGCATCGTGGCGGTCGGCGCGACGCTGCGCGTGCCCGAGGACGCGCGCCGCCTGGACGTCCGCGGCATGCAGGTCTATCCGGGTCTCGTGGCGGTCAACTCCAATGGCCTCGTGCGCGGCAGCGGCGCAGGCGCGCGCGACTCCTTCGACCCGTTCTCGCTGAACCTGGACTTGGCGCTGACCGGCGGCCTGACCACGGTTCAGGGCGGCGACACCATCGTCAAGCTGACGCGCGGCACCCTCGACGGCTGCTACGTCGGCGCGCGTCCGTGGGTGGATCTCAACGTGTCCCCGACGACTCCCAGCGGCCGCCGCGACGTCGCGGCCAAGCTCGGCAAGGCGCGCGAGCACATGCGCGCGAAGCGCGCGTGGAAGGCCGAGTCGGATCTCGGCCGCGCCGAAGGCGAGGAGCCGAAGCCCGAAGGCGTGGACGAGGACGCGCTGGCGCTGCTCGAGGGCCGCGCGATCGCGCGCTTCAGCGCCGACGGCCAGAAGGATCTGCTGGCCATCTGCGACCTGCTCGAGGAGTACCCGATGGAAGCCGTGATCGTCGGCGGCCGCGAGGCCTGGACCATCGCGGGCCGGATCGGCCGCACGGGCGCGCGCCTGGTGCTGACGCCGCGCGACAAGGCCTGGGCCGACGACACGCTCAATCGTCCCAGCGGCTGGAGCATCGAGAACGCCCGCATTCTCTGGGACCACGGCGTCGAATTCGCCATTCTGCCCGAGCAGGCGGGCGTGAGCACCGGCGGCATCATCGGCCGCGACCTCATGACCTTGCCCATCGAGGCGGCCTTCGCCATCCGCGGCGGCCTCGAGCAGGAGGCCGCGCTGCGCGCCATCACGCTCGACGCCGCCAAGATCCTGGGCGTCGAGTCGCGCATCGGTTCGATCGAGCCCGGCAAGGACGCGGACCTGATCGTGTGCGACGGCGATCTCTTCGACTACCGCACCTTCGTGCAGTGGACGGTCGTCAACGGCCGCATCGCCTACGACAAGCAGAAGGCGCCGTACTTCGCGCACATCCGGCCGCGGCCGGACATGAGCGCGGAGGAGGTGCTGGAGGCGATCCGCAAAGCCGCCGAGGAGCAGGCCGGCGCGCCGGCGCCCGCGCCGCCCCAACCGGACGGCGGCGGTCGCTGAGTCTCGCGGCCCCTAGCGCAATTCGGAGGACGACGGCATGATCGACCCTCCCGCAGCGCCATTTCGCCTGCCGTCCATCCGTCGATCCCCCCGTTCGACCGCTCCGTTGGCGAGTCTCCTCCTTCAACCGGGCCAGCGCGCGCCCGCGTTCACGCTGCCGGCGGATGATGGCGAGCCGTTCCGCCTCACCGGCTGCCGCGGCCAGTGGGTGGTGCTCTACTTCTATCCCAAGGATCACACGCCCGGCTGCTCCGCGGAGGCTTGCGCCTTTCGCGACCGCATGCGCGACTTCTCCAAGGCCGGCGCGGCGGTCCTCGGCGTCAGCCCGGACGGCGTCGAGAGCCACGCGCGCTTCCGCAAGAGCCTGAGCCTGAACTTTCCCCTGCTGTGCGATCGCGACGCCCGCGTCGCCGCCAAATACGGCGCTTGGCGCGAGAAGCAGAACTACGGGCGCAAGTACCTCGGCATCGTGCGCGCCACCTTCCTGATCGATCCGGCCGGCAAGATCGCCGCGTCCTGGGACAACGTCCGCGTGAAGGGCCACCAAGAGAAGGTCCTGGCCCGCCTGCGCGAGGAGCTGCAGGCCTGAGGCCCGTGGAAGACAGGTTCCGCACGCTGCTGGACAAGGTCAGCGGAGCCATCACCGGGCGGCCGCCGAGCCACTTGAGTCTGGAGGAAGCCGAGTGGGCCGCCAGCCAGATGCTCGAAGGCGCGGTCAGTCCGGCGCGCGTGACGGCGATGCTGCTGTCCCTGCGCGCGAAGGGCCCGACCGCCGAGGAACTCGCCGGCAGCGCGCGCGCGGCGCGCGCAAGCGTGCGCTTTCCGGAGCTCCCGCATGACACGGTGGTGGTCTCCACCAGCCGGCGCGGCAAGCACAAGTCGCCGCCCCTCGGTCTGGCCGCCGCCGCGGCGGCCGCGGCTTGCGGCGCGCGCGTCCTGGTCCAGGCTTCGACGGGCTATCAGGGCAGCGGCGTCACGATGGGGGATCAATGGGAGGCGGCGGGCGGACGTCTGCACGGCGATGCCGCTCGGGTGAGCGCGGCGCTCGCCCAACACGGTCTCGCCTGTTGGCGTCCCATGGTCGCGCTGCCCGGTTGGCAAGCGATGCTCGACATCGAGCCCGACCTCGGCCTGCGCCTGCTGCCGGACGTGATCGGCAAACTTCTGCTGCCGCCGGGCAGCCGCGTGGTGATCGCGGCGATGCCGGGACCGGTGCTCGGGCGCGCGGGCGAGGCCCTGCAGGTGCTCGGCCATCCGCGCGCGGTGATCGTCCAGGGCGTCGAAGGCTCGGTGGACGCCGCGCTCAGCC
>CAZDMB010000287.1:0-2475 GCA_964506175.1 uncultured Planctomycetales bacterium
TGACGC
This sequence comes from uncultured Planctomycetales bacterium, assembly GCA_964506175.1. Taxonomy (GTDB): domain Bacteria; phylum Planctomycetota; class UBA1135; order UBA1135; family UBA1135; genus JAQBVK01. Next base: position 7 of record CAZDMB010000287.1, read on the forward strand.
CCTGGGCCTGCGGCGCGCGCTCGCCCTGCGGCCTCGGGATCGGACCGGAGGGCGATCTGTTCTACACGGACAACCAGGGCGATTGGATGCCGGTCTGCCCGATCTTCCACGTCGAACGCGGCGATTTTTTCGGCCATCCGGCGTCCTTGCGCTGGACCGAGGCCTACGGCAATGGCGCGACGGTTCCCAGCAGCACCGAGCCGCCGGCGCGTGAGCGGAAGCCCGCCGCCGTGCTCATCCCTTACAAGTGGTCGCGCAGCACCGTCAACTTCGTGATGGACCAGAGCAACGGCCGCTTCGGGCCCTTCGGCGGCCAGATGATCGTCGGCGAGTTGACGAACGGCATGCTGCTGCGCGCCCAATTGGAGAAGGTCCAAGGCCAGTGGCAAGGCGTCGTGTGGCCGCTCCGCCAGGAGATCGGATCCATCTGCCGCGTCGTCCAGGCGGATGACGGCAGCGTCTTCACCGGCTTCACCAACCGCGGCTGGGGCGGCCTCTCGCCCGGCCACGGTTTGGCACGCGTGCGCTGGACGGGCCGGACGCCCTTCGAAGTGCAGTCCGTGAGCCAGCGCGAGGACGGCTTCAGCCTGCGCTTCACCGCGCCCGCAGATCCGGCCAGCCTCACTGCCGCCGCCGCGCGCGTCACCCAGTACGACTATTACGACTGGTGGGACTACGGTTCGCCGCAGCAGAATCTCGCGCCGCGGGAGATCGCCGCCTTCGAGCCCGACGAGGACGGCATGGGCGCGACCTTGCGGGTGCGCGGCCTGGAGGCGGCGATGTGCGCCGAGGTCGTGCTCGACGGCGTGCGGAGCGCCGCCGGCATGCCGCTGCTGCATCCCGAGTTTCACGCCACCATCAACCAGTTGCCGGGACGCGCGCGCACGCGCGCGCAGGTGGCCAAGCGCGTGGCGCCGCCCGCAGCGCGCGCCGAAGACGCGGCAGGCTGGCTCAACCTCACCTGGGCCGATCCCTTCGACCAATGGCGCGGCGGCGAAGGCTGGAAGCTCGCCGATGCGGATCTCGACCCCGCGGATCCCCGGCGCTTCGCCCTGCGTCCGGGTCAGGGCGCCCTGGTGAACGGCGACGGCCGCGCGCCGGATCTGATCAGCAAGGCCGAGTTCGGCGACCTCGAGTTCCGCTTCTCCTTCATGCTGCCGAAGGGCGGCGACGGCGGCCTCTACTTCATGGAGCGCTACGAACTGCAGCTGGTGGACGATCCGTGGCAATGCGGCGGCGTGATCCACGGCAAGAATCCGCGGCAGGCCGCCTACCGCGGCCCCGGCCAATGGCACGTGGCGACCGGCCGCTTCTACGCGCCGCGTTTCGATCCCGCCACCGGCGCCAAGACCGCGCATGCGCGCTTCGAGAACGTCATGCTCGACGGCCTGCTGGTGGTGCCGGCGTGCGAGGCGGAAGAGATCACGCCGGGAGGGCTCACGGGCGAGGCGCCGCGCGGGGCGCTGCGCTTCCAGGGATCCGCCGGGCGCATCGCGATCGGCGACGTGCGCGTGCGTCTGCTCGAAGACCGCGATGCCGGCCAGGATTGGCGCCCGGTGCGCGAGGAAACGCTGCGCGCCGCGGACGGAGGCGCCGCGCCGCTGCCGGCGATGCCGGCGTCTCCGCCGGCCGTGCTGCGATTCCGCGCGCGCTGGACCGGCGCGGGCGGCGCGCTGGAACTTGCGCCCGGCCTGCGGTTGGCCCTGGCGGGCAGAACCGGCGCGGGTCCGAAGACGGGCAGCATCCTCGGCGGCAGCGAGGTGCACGCCGACCTGATCGCCGAGGGGGTGTGGTGCGAGGTGCGCCTGCGCCTCGGCGCCGACCGCGTGCAGGTGTCCCTCAATGGGATGCCACTCGCTCCTTGGACGCCGGCCGCGGGCGCGCCCTTGCTGGCGTCGCCGCGCCTGGTTGCGGCTGCGGGCGGCGCCGTGGAGATCGCCGACCTGAGCTGGCGCGCGGACTGAGGGCGTCTCAGGCCAACGCGAACTCGATCGCGCCGCGCGCTTCTCCCGCCGCGCGCGGCGCGCCGAAGGCCCCGCGGATCGCGTCTTCGCGGTGCTCGAAGATCCGCCGCAACTGTCCGCGAATCAGCGGCGCGCACACGCTGGCGAAGGGTTCGAGGGGCAGGCGCCAGTGCACGAGGTCCTCGCAACGCGTGCCGCCCGGCACCGCGATGAAGCGGTGCAGGTGATGCCAGTAGGCGTAGGGGCCGCGCACCATCTGATCCACGAAGGCGTGCGGCGGCTCCCAGTGCGAAATCAGGGAGCGCCAACGCAGCGGCATGCCGTGCAGGCGCAGGCGATAGTCCAGGAGCGCCCCCTCCCGCACCGGCGCCGCCGTCGGCGAGAGAATGCGGAAGCGCAGCTCCGGCGGCGTGATGGCCTCGAGGTTGCGCGCGTCGGCGAAGAAGGGGACAACCTCCGCCGGCGGCAGGGGCAGCGTGAAGGCCGATCGCAGCAACCGAACCGC
>CAZDMB010000288.1:0-2466 GCA_964506175.1 uncultured Planctomycetales bacterium
CAGTGCGTCAGGATGAGGTGGTCGGCCTCGCGCGCCAGGGTGCTGCCTTGGACGTTGCACACGCCGAGCACGCGTCCGCCGCGGCGCTTGACCTCGCGCAGGGCGCGCAGCGAATCCGCGGTCTCGCCGCTCTGCGAGACGACCACGGTGAGCGCGTCGCCTTCCTCCAATTCCGCGCTGTAGAGGAACTCGCTGGCGTTGAGGGTTTCGCCCGGCAGCCGCGCCAAGGCGCCGAGCAGCTGCTGGCCGATCATCGCGGCGTGCAGCGAGGTGCCCATCGCCATGAAGCGCAGGCGGCCGAAGCCGCGCAGCGCGGCGTCGTCGAGGCCGAAGGCGGCTTCGAATTCCACGTCGCCCTCGACGTCGCGGCAACGGTCGAAGGCGGTGCGCGCGAGCACGTCCGGCTGCTCGTGGATCTCCTTGAGCATGAAGTGCGGATAGCCCTGCTTCTCCGCCTGCTCGGGCGTCCAATCGCAGCGCACGCTGGCGCGCTCGACGGGCGCGCCGTCACGGGAGAAGATGCGATGGCTGCGCGGCGTGAGCACCGCGTATTCGCCGTTGTCGAGGACGACGAAGTCGCGCGTCAGCGGCAGCAGCGCCGTCATGTCGCTGGCGGCATAGCGGCCCTCGGCGCCGACGCCGATCACCAGCGGCGAATCCTGGCGCGCCACCACCACCGTCGCGGGCTCGCTGGCGGCCAGGATCACCAGGCCGTAGGAACCTTCGACGCGCGCGAGCATGGCCTGGGCGGCCGCCGGCAGGCTCTGGCCGCGCCGCATGCCCCACGCCACCAGATTCGCGATCACCTCGGTGTCGGTTTCGGTGGTGAATTGGTGGCCTTCGGCTTGCAGCCAGGCCCGCAGTTCGAGGTAGTTCTCGATGATGCCGTTGTGCACCACCACGACCTCGCCGCGGTCGTCGCGGTGCGGATGGGCGTTGCGGTCGGCCGGCACGCCGTGGGTGGCCCAGCGCGAGTGCGCCACCGCCACCGGCGAGGGCGGCAGGGCGTCGCGCGCGAGTTCCGCCTCGAGGGCGGCGATCTTGCCGGTCTTGCGCCGCACTTCGATGCGGCCGGCGTGCAGCACCGCCATGCCGGCGGAGTCGTAGCCGCGGTATTCGAGGGTCTTCAGGCCGGCCAGCACCGGCGCGCGCACGTCGGCGCCCGTGCTCACCGCCGCGACGATGCCGCACACTTCAGGCCGCTCCGCCCAGGCGCTCGCGGAAGAAGGGCAGGGTGCGGCGCAGGCCTTCCACCAGACTGACCGCCGGCTCCCACGCCAGCAGCCGCCGCGCCTTGCTGATGTCCGGCCGGCGCCGGCGCGGATCGTCCTGCGGCAGCGGGTGGAATTGCACCGGCTGGTCGCAGCCGGTGACGCGGCGCACCGCCTCGGCGAATTCGAGAATCGTGTTCTCGACCGGGTTGCCGATGTTCACCGGCATCCGCTCGTCGCTCTCCATCAGGCGCACGCCGCCCTCGAGCAGGTCGTCCACGTAGCAGAAGGAACGCGTCTGCCGGCCGTCGCCGAAGATCGGCAGCGGCGCGTTGCGCAGGGCCGCGCTGACGATCGCCGGCACCACGCGGCCGTCCTCCAGCCGCATGCGCGGGCCGTAGGTGTTGAAAATGCGCATGATGCGCGTCTCCAAGCCGTGCCGGCGGTGATAGGCCATCGTCAACGCCTCACCGAAGCGCTTGGCCTCGTCGTAGCAGGAGCGCGGCCCCACCGGGTTGACGTTGCCCCAGTAGCTCTCGACCTGCGGATGCACCTCGGGATCGCCGTAGCACTCGCTGGTGCTCGCCTGCAGGAAGCGCGCGCCCTTGCCGCGCGCCAATTCGAGGGCATGGAAGGTGCCCTGACTGCCGACGAGCAGGGTTTCGATGGGCAGCTGCAGGTAATCGATCGGCGACGCCGGCGAAGCGAAGTTGTAGACGCGATCGAGCGGGCCCTTCCAATCCAGTCCGCGGCTGATGTCCTGCTCGACGAAGTTGAAGCCGGCGCGGCGTTCCAGGCCTTCGAGGTTGCGGCGATCGCCGGTGATGAAGTTGTCCACTCCGACGACTTCGTCGCCGCGATCGAGCAGTCGCTCGCAGAGGTGGCTGCCGAGGAAGCCGGCGGCGCCGGTGACGAGGGAGCGGAGGCGAGCCATGTCAGGAGAGGAAGCGCTCGATGAAGCCGGTGTCCACGCGCCCGGTGACGAACTCGGCGCGGTCGAGGATGCGCAGGTGCAGCGGCACGGTGGTGGCGATGCCCGGGCCCTCGACGCGGATTTCGCCGAGGGCGCGGCGGCCGATGCGGATCGCCTCGGCGCGGTCGGCGCCGTGGACGATGAGTTTGCCGATCATCGAGTCGTAGTGGCGCGGAATGATGGAGCCGGCGGCGATGTGCGTGTCCATGCTCACGCCGCGCCCGCCCGGCCAGACCTCGCGCTCGACCTTGCCGGGCGTCGGCGCGAAGCCGCGGTCCGGGT
>CAZDMB010000289.1:0-2431 GCA_964506175.1 uncultured Planctomycetales bacterium
TCGGCGTGGGCAACAGCTACGCCAGCGAGGCGCTGCATCGCGCCCGCATCCGCCCGGGCAGGGCCGGCCGCAGCCTGAGCGGCCGCGAGTGCGCTGTCCTGGTCCAGGGAGTGCGCGCCGTTTTGCGCGCCTCGCTGCGCGCGGGTGGCACCACCCTGCGGGACTACGTCAGCGGCGGCGGCGATCCGGGCCAGTTCGCCGTGCGGCTCCAGGTCTACGGACGCGCCGGCGAAGCCTGCCGGCGCTGCGGCGGCACGATTCAGAGCCGTGTCCTCGGCCAGCGCAGCACCTTCTGGTGCCGCGACTGCCAGAGCTGAAGGCGGCGCGGATCCCGGCCCGCCCGTTCGACCGCTCTGGAATCAAACAATCGTTTAGAATGCGCGCCATGGCGGCGCTCCCGGCACGCTCCTCCCAATCTGCGGACACCCGTCTGCGCATCGTGGCCGCCGCCGAGCGCTTGTTCGCCGAGCGCGGCTTCGCCGGCACGACCATGCGCGAACTCACGCGCGCCGCCGGCACCAATCTGGCCGCCGTGAATTATCACTTCGGCTCCAAGGAAGGCCTGCTGGAAGAAGTGTTCCGCACCTATCTGGAGCCGATCAGCCGCGAGCGTTTGCAGAGTTTGGACGCCGCCGAGCGGACGGCCGGTGGGCAAGCCTTGCCGCTGCGCACCCTTCTCGAGATGTATCTCGCGCCGGCCGTGCGCACCCTCGCGGTGCGCCACAGCGGCATTCCGAGCATCCTCACCCGGCTCCATCACGAGCCGCATCCTGCCGTGGAGGATCTGATCGCGCGCATCATGCAGCCGGTCACCGCCCGCTACGTCGCCGCCGTCGCGCGCGCGCTGCCGGGCATGGATCCGCAGTTGCTCCTCTTGCGCGGCCATCTGATGACCGGCGCCATGCTCTACATCCTGGGGCACGGGCGCGTGTTCATGGAGCGCATGTCCGGCTCCCACGCCGCGCTCGCGGACGACGAGCAACTGCTGCGCCATCTCGTGGATTTCTGCGAGGCCGGCTTCAGCCGCCATGCCTAGGATCGCCCGGTCCGCGGGACTCGGCGCGGCTCTCGGCGCGCTCCTCGGCGCCTGCGCTGCGCGCCAGCCGGTGGACGCCACGCCGCCGGCGCTGCCCTTCGCGCCGCCATCGGCCTGGGACGAGGTCCGCGTGGAAACGCCCGCGGCAAGCGCCACTGCGGATTTGGACGGCACGCTGGGGCTGGAACCCTGGTGGAGCGCCTTCCGCTGCCCAGAACTCGACGCCGCCGAGGACGAGGCCTTGGCGCGCCATCCCGAACTGGCCGTCGCCGCCGCGGAAGTGATGGCCGCCGCGGCGCAGGCCCGCGCCGTCGCGGGTGCGCGGGTGCCGCAACTCGGCGCGGACTTGGACCTCGCCCGCTCGCGGCGCAATTTCATCGGCCTCCCGATTCCCGGCGCGCCCGAGGTCTTGCCGATCACCAGCAATCAGTTCGGCCTCGGCCTGCAACTCTCGTGGGAGCTGGACTTGTGGTCGCGCCTCGGCGCGGCGGCGGAGGCCGCCGTGCGCGACAGTCAAGCGCTCGCCGCCGACCGCCACGCGCTGGCGCTGGCGATCTCCGGCCAGGTCGCGCGCACCTGGCTCGTGCTGACGGAGCAGACCGAGCGTCTGGAACTGCTGGAGGCGCGCGCCGCGCTCGCCGGAAGGCGACTCGCGCTGGCGCAACGGCGCTTCGCCGCGGGCACCGGCCCGGCCGCCGCCGTGCCGGCCGCGGCGGCCGCCGTCGCCGCCGCGAGCGCCGCCTTGGAGCAGGAGCGCGGCTCCGCGGGAGCGACGCGCTCGCACTGGTGCGCGCTGCGCGGTCGCTACCCCGAGGCCGATGCGGTGGCGACGCCGACCTCTCCCCTGCCGGCACTGCCCGATCCGGTGCCCGCCGGCCTGCCGGCGGAACTCCTCGCCCGACGCCCGGATCTGGCCGCCGCCGGACTCCGCGCCCTCGCGGCGCGCGCGCGCACGGCGCAGGCCCAGGCGGAGTTGCTGCCGCGCATCGAACTGACCGCCGGCGCCGGCACGACCGCCGCGGACCTCGCCGATCTGCTGAACGGCGACTTCCGCGTGTGGAGCCTCGCCGGCAACGTGTTCGCGCCGATTTTCGCCGGCGGCCGCCTGCGGGCGCAGGCCGACGCCGCGTTGGCGGCGGCGACTGCTGCCGAATCCCTCTACGTGAGCCGCGCGCTCACCGCCTTCGCCGAAGTGGAGACGGCGCTCGCTGCCGAGCAGGCGCTGCGCGCCGCCGCGGAGCGTCTCGCCGAGGCGACCGCCGAGCTCGACGCTGAAGCAGCGCGCGCGCAGCGCCGCTTCGCCGCGGGGACCGGCGACGCCGGCGAGGTTCTCGAGGCGGAGGATCGCGCGCTCGCCGCCCGCGCCGCCGCGAACGCCGCGCGGCTCGCCCTGCT
>CAZDMB010000290.1:0-2425 GCA_964506175.1 uncultured Planctomycetales bacterium
TCTCCGTTGGAAGGCGGAGATGAAGACGCCGCGCGATTTCGCCCACCTCGCCGAACGCTACTCCGAGCACGACGCCTCGCGCCGCCGCGGCGGCCTCTACGGCACGGTGCATCGGCGCGAGCCCGGCGCCGATCCGCTGCTGTGCGCCGCCGCCTTCGCCGCCGCGATCGGCGAGGTGAGCGAACCGGTGGAAGTGGAGGGCGGCATGGCGCTCGTCCTGGTGACGGCCGAGCGTCCGGCGCCGCCCGAGGCCGAACTGCGCGAGCTCGTGCGCCGCGCCCATCAGGACGAGGCGCGCTCCCGCTTCCTGGCCGGACTGGAACTGCGCACGGTCTGGGACGAGGCGCCGGCGCGCTGACCGGATGGTGCAAATTCTCAGCCGAACTCCAAGTCTTCCACGGTGCCGCCGTTCCGGCTGACTCTGCGGCATGGCGCTCGGCGGCCGGACGCGCCCTTCCCGTGAGCCCCGGCTGCCGCTTGAACAGAGGGGGAGGAATATTCACCACCCTGTTGGAGCAGGCCAGCCTTACGGTCTGCAGTCCAGCAAAGCAACAGGAGCCACGATGAAGAATGCTGTCACCTAGATCGCGGCGATGGCCACTCTCGCCGTGCACTTCTAGGCGCCTCCTTGCTCAGCCGAGATGGGAGGATTGCGGAAGGAGTGCCGTGGGCGGGAACGCGCCTTCATCCATTCTTCAGGATCCTCCCGCTCGGCTCTGCCCGGCGGGAAGTCCGGTCAGCGGTGGCACGTGTCCTGGAGCTGGCACCTGCGGGAGTGGCGTTCTGCTAGCACTTGAGGCGCCAGACCTGCCGGCCGTCGAGGACGGCGCGCAGCCGCGCCGCGTCCGCCTCGGCGCCGGCGGCGTTCATCAGGGCGAGCGCGTTGCGCTTGCCGGCTTCGACGCCCGGCTGATCATAAGGATCGATTCCCATGATGTGGCCGGTCAGCGCGGTCGCCACCTCGCAGAACAGGAAATAGGCGCCGAGGTGGAAGGCGTCGAGCTGGCACAGTTCGATGCGGCAGACCGGCCGGCCGGCCTGTTCGAGCGCAAGTTCGGTGCCTTCCCGTTCGGCATGCATGAGCTCCTGGAAGCTGCGGCCTTCCAGGGGAGCGAAGGCCGGCGAGGCGCGGAAGGCCGGTGGCACCGGCAGGGCGCGCGCGAACTTGTCCAGCTTGAGAAAAGTGTAGACCTTGTCGTCGGGACCCTCGGCATAGAGCTGGATCTGGCTGTGCTGGTCGGTGGCGCCCACCGCCTTCACCGGCGTCGGCCCGACGTGCACGACGCGTCCCTCGGTGTCGCGCTTCTTGCCCAGCGACTCGCCCCACAACTGCTGCCACCAGTCGGCGAGCAGGCGCGCCTTGTGGCTGTAGACGAAGTGCACGTGGTTGGGCTTGCCCCGCTCGAGGTAGAGCGCGTGCGCCAGCGCCCAGGCCAGCGCCGGGTCCTGATCCGGCGGCGCCGCGCGCAGGCGCGCGTCGGTCTTGGCCGCGCCCTCGAGCAAGGAGTCGCAGTCGAAGCCGGCCATCGCGGCCGTGAACAGGCCGACCGGGGACAGGACGGAGAAGCGGCCGCCGACGCCCGCCGGCACCGGCAGGGTGGCGAAGCCCAGGGCGTCGGCAAGGGCGCGGAAATGGCCGCCCGCCGGATCGGTGGTGATGGTGAAGCGCGCGCGCGCCTCGTCGTCCGCGCCCGTGGCGCGGCGCACGCGATCCCACGCCAGCAGGAACTGCGCGCTGGTCTCGATGGTGCCGCCGGATTTGGAAATGACGTTGACGTGGACCCGGTCCGCCGGGACGGCGTCGAAGAACTCCCCCAGCCAATCCGGATCGGCATTGTCGAGGACGAAGACGCGCGGCTGTCCGGCGGCCGGACGCCACTCCTGATACACCGGCGCCAGCGCGGCGGTCATGGCTTCGTTGCCCAGGGCGGAGCCGCCGATGCCCAGCACCACGAAATATTCCGGCGCGTGCCGGCGGCGCACTTCCGCGGCGCGCGCGCGGCAGGCCTCGAGGCCGGCGCGCTGCGCGTGCAGGCCGCGCCATGCCGGCGGCTGCGCCAGATGCTGCGCGCGCGCGGCCGCGCCGCGCGCCAAGGCGGCGGCGAAGGCGGCGCGCGTCAAACGGCCGTCGCTGCCGTCGCCGAAGAGGCCAGTGACGTCGAGGGTGAGAGCCATGGGGGGCAAAGCATACGGCGCGCCCCGCCGCGCATGCCTAGCCCGGGCCGGGCGATTCGCCCCAGCGCAGCTTCGAGCGCAGGCGCGCGTAGAAGCGCTGCTCCGGATCCACCACCAGCTGCAAGCGGCGCGGCGACGGGCCGATGCGCACCTCATCGCCCGGCGCGAGGGCGCCGGCCGCGCGGCCGGCGGCGGGGGGCGCCGCGCCGTCCCCCCCCAGCAGGGGGAAGGTGCGCGCGCCCGGCAGCAC
>CAZDMB010000291.1:0-2416 GCA_964506175.1 uncultured Planctomycetales bacterium
GGTTCGCGCGTGCCGGCGGCGACGACGCGGCCGCGGATGGTCGCGCCGCGCGTGAGCAGCAGGTTGACGTCGCGCACCTCGGCGCCCGGGGCGACGGTGATCTCCATCGAGCGCGCCACGACGTACCCGGCGGCACGGGCTTCCACGACGTAGTTGCCCGGCATCAACTTGTCGATGCGGAAGGTGCCGGCGCCGTCGTCCGGCAGGCGCGTATTGAGCAGGTTGCCGAAACGCGTTTCCTCCGGCAGCACCGCGATCTCGTCCGCCGCGATCTTGTCGCCCATCACCCCTTGGCGTGCGGCTGCTTCCGCGGCCGAGCGGCGCGCGCGAAAACCGCGGGCGTCCTCGCCGTCGGCGCGCTCCACCGTCGGCTCCGCGGGCTCGAGGAAACTGCGGCGCAGGTCCGCGTTCACCGCGAAGAAGCGCACCTTGCTGCCGTCGGCGGCGGCGACGGTGCCGGCGATCGAGCCGGGGGGCGCCAACACCAGGACCGGCTTCTTGTCCTCGAAGTTGGGCAGTTCGTAGGTGGTCTTGGGATAGCCCTGCGCTTCCACCGTGACGCGCGCCTTCGGCCACACCGGCAGGCGGAAGCGGCCGCCCGCGCCGGTCGTGGACCAGGTTTCCGAGGGCAGCAACAGCGGCAGAGCTTCCTTGCCGACGTCGAGAAAGATCTCGACCGCGGAGGGAATGCCGCGTTCGCGCGGGGCGGCGGCGTTCGCTCCAGGTTTTGACGGGATGCTGGCGAGCAGCACGCGCGCGCCGACGATGCCGTTGCCCTCCGCGTCCACCAAGCGGCCCTCGACGACGGACTGGGATTGCACGATCAGCGGCTCGGGCGCGGCCGAGCCGCGGCCCTGCACCGCCGCCGCGTACGGCGCGGAGCGGCCCTCGCGCCCCTGCGCCAGGAGCAGGTAGTTGCGCCGCGGCAGGCGCGGCCAACGGGCGCTGCCGTCGGCGCCGCTGTCGGTGATCCATGCCGGCAGATCGCGCGCGAAGGCGGGCACCATGCGGAAATCGAGCGGCAAGGCGACGACCTTCGCGCCGGGAACCGGATTGCCGTCCTCATCCTGAATCTTGGCCGTCAGATCGCCGGTTTCGGCGAGACGGATCTGCGCCTCGGCGCTGGCGCCGGCGGGCAACGGCCCGACGTCGCGGGCGCCCGGATGGGTGACGCCGTCGAAGGCGGTGACCGACAGCACGATGCCGGCCGGCACGGCGTCCACCGTGAAGGATCCGTCGGCGCCGGTGAAGAGGCGCTCGACGTAGATTTCGCGCGTGCGAATGGCCTGCACCAGATAGAGCAGCGACGGCGTGATGAACAATTCCGCGTTGGCCACCGGCGCGTTGAACTCGTCCACGACCCTGCCGCGCAACTCGGCGCCGGCGACGGTGTGCAACAGCACGCCTTCTTCGCTGCCGACCTCCTCCGGCATGATCGGCTGCCGCCCGCGCGTCAGGCGTTTCGCCGCCCGGCCCACCAGGTACAGGCTGCGTCCCGGCACGCCTTCCAGCCGGAAGGCGCCCTGTTCATCCGCCCAGGTGGAAGCTAGCGGCTCGAGTTCGAAGGCCAGCGGCTTCTCGATGATTTCTTCGAGGCTGCCTTCGAAATCCAGCAAGGGGTACGGGCTGGAATAAGCCGCCACCCAGGCCTTCGGCACCGGCGCGCCGCGTTCGTCCACGACCGTGCCGTGCAGGCCGTAGGCGCCCTTGCCGACCTTGATGCCGCGCGGCTCGAAGGCGGCGGCGGCGGCGGGCTCGCCCGAAGCGGAGCGCTCGAGCGCGCCGGGACGGATCTGGTTCTGCGCAGCGCCGCTGTCCGGAGCCGGTCCGTCCTGCACCACGGCGGGTCCGCCGTTGCCGGAGAGGAACAGATACACGAGTCCCGCGAGGACCGCGAGCACGATGACGAGGAGGAGCGGCCGGCGCATGGAGTTCAGACCTCCAATACGGGGAGGGCCAGCGCCTGTCGGGTGGAGATTCCGGCCGCCACGCGGCCGGCCAACTCGCGGAAGACGCGCGCCGCCGGGCTCGCGGGCGCGGCCAGCACCACCGGCGCACCGGCGTCGCCGGCGACGCGCACGGCCGCATCCAGCGGCACCGTGCCGAAGAACGGCACGCCGAAGGCCTCGGCCGTCTTCCGGCCGCCGCCCTCGCCGAACACCGAGCCGGACATGTTCTCGATCACGCCGAGGACCTCGCACTTCACCTGCTTCGCCATGCCGATGGCGCGGCGCACGTCGGTCAGCGACACCTCCTGCGGCATGGTGACGACCACCGCACCGGTGAGAGGCACCAATTGCGCCAGCGAGATCTGCGCGTCGCCCGTCCCGGGCGGCATGTCCACGATCAGGTAGTCCAGCTCGCCCCACTCCACGTCGCGCAGGAACTGCTCGAGGGCGCGATGCAGCATCGGTCC
>CAZDMB010000292.1:0-2411 GCA_964506175.1 uncultured Planctomycetales bacterium
GCGGCGGAGGTCTCCGGCTCCTCGTCCTCGAAGAAGCGCGTGCACGCGGCCGAGGCGCCGAGGAGTGGCAGCGCCTTGGCCTCGTCCTCGTGCCAAAAGCGATCCCACTCGGTGAAGCGCGACTCCGCGCGCCGCGCGCACAACTGATGCCAGCGGCGCAGGCGCAGCGCGCGCGCCACCCGCTCGCTGCGCGCCTCGACACGCACCTCCCACGCCGGATCGTGCCCCTGCTCAAGCCAGCACATGCCGAGGAAGATGCGCAGTAGGCCGGCGCGGTCGGTCCAGGCGAGGCCGTACTCGACCACGCCGTCGCCGGGGCGCGGACTCTCGCGCACGAAGGGCGAGTCCTGCGGCAGGTCGAACTCGAGCAGCGCCCGGTCGATCACCGCCTCGATCTTGCGGAAGAAAGTGGGAATCCGGACGACGGCGGCGAGGTCCTCGAGCAGGATGGCGTCGAGACGCTCGGCGCCCGCCTCGGCCGTGGACGGCGCGTCTCCGAGCGGCGGCATGGCCGGTTCGATCACGCGGAAAAGGATACTTCCCGCGCGGCCGGACGGGGTCAGGCGGTCGCGACGATGCTCTCGATGAAGCCGGATTGCTCCAGCCCGGCGTCCAGGCTGGCCAACATCACCTGCACGGCCTCGTCCCGGCGTCCCAACTCGTGCAGCGCCAGCACCAGTTCGGCCACGGTCAGCCCGTCGGCGGGCTCGCGATGCCAGGCGCGCTTGAGGTACTCCACCGCGCCCTCCGGGTCGCCTACCGCCCGCAGCAGCCGGCCGATCTCGCGCGAGATCTCGAAGCGCTCCGGCTCCTGGCGAAAGGCCGCCAGCAGCAGATCCGCAGCGAGGCCGAATCTGCCCTCGTCGTGGCAGCGGCGCGCCTCCAGCAGCTTTTCGTCGGTCCCCATGGCCTCTCCGGCCTTATCGGCAGGCCTCGCCGCTCCCCTTGACCCGGCGAAAAAGGAAAAGGCCGGGACCCGCGCGGGATCCCGGCCTCTTCGGCTCTGCGGCGCCGTAGGGCACCGAGATGGTGATCATGTTCGCGTCGTAGGTGACTCCCAGGCTGTCCGCCTGCACTTCCATGTACACCGTCCGCCCGGCGCCGCCCGCGGGCACGGTGCGCGTGATCAGCGCTCCGCCCACGATGTCGGTGGTGCCGGCCGCCACTTGTCCGTTCGGCGGGCCGATGTCGAACGGATGACCGTTGATCGTCGTGCCCGTGTTGGTGAACGAGTAGTGCAGGATGTACGGAGACGTGGCCGGCGCGGCGCTGATGAAGAAGGTCAGCTGGCTGCCCACCGGCGGGTTGTAGCTCGAGGCGGACAGCACGATCGTGTCCGTGCTCGGGCCGCCCGTCACGTCGAAGGGATGGCCCTCCGACAGCGAGTAGTTGTTGTTGTTGGTGCCGTCCTTGACGTGGATGGAGCCCGCGACGTAACCGCCCGTCAGCGGCAGCGTGAAGGTGATCTTCGTGCCGCCGTTGGTGCTGGGCAGGTTCTCGATCTTGAACGGATCGCCGCCGAGGTTGCCGCCGTCGACGAGGTCGGAATCCAGCCAGATCTTGTTGTCCGAGCTGAAGTTCGCGCCGTTGACCGTCACGGTGCCGCCCGGAACGAAGGAACCGGTGACACTGTCGATGCGCGGCATCAACGGGTCGTTCAGGGTGCCGTAGACGGCCTTCACGCCGCTCTTGTCGTCGGTCTCGATCGAACGCTGGGGCTGGCCCGTGCCGCTGATCGAGGGGTACATCGTGGCGCCGTTCACGTTGGTGTGGTCCAGGCCGAGCGCGTGGCCGAGTTCATGGCAGGCCACGCCCTGCAGGTCGATCCCGCTCGTCACCGAGCCGGGGCCGTCCTGCCAGGACCAGGAGCCGTAGTAGCGGATGCGCCAGCCGTTGGAAGTGGGCAGTTCGGTGTACGCCAACACGCCGCCGGAAGAACCCGCGATCTCCGAGTTGATGTTGTCGTTGGTGCCGCCGACGCCGCTGGCGTTGCCGTTGAAGAAGAAGTTGAAGTTGGCGCCGCCGTCTCCGAGCTGCGTCTGGGTGGTGTCGCCGGAGCCGTCGCCGAAGATGCGCGCGCCCCACTCGGCGCCCGCCTTCCAGATGGCGAGTTCGGCCCCGTCGTAACCGGGGAAGTTGGCGGTCGTGGTCGTGTTGTTGTTCGCGCCCGACGCCGTGAAGTTGTTGTAGAGGCGCGAGTCGCGCTGGCCGGTGCCGAGGGAGTCGCCGGTCGTGCCGTAGCCCGTGGCGGACTCGGGGAGGACCATCAGCGCGGAGCCCGCGAGGACGGCGCTACCGACCGTGAGGCGGAGGAGGTTTTTCATTTCTTCATCCCCACTTCGCGCGTGATGGCGGTCTGCAGGTCCGCGAGGCGGACGTTCTGCTCGACCGCAAAGCCCAGGCCTTTGCCC
>CAZDMB010000293.1:0-2389 GCA_964506175.1 uncultured Planctomycetales bacterium
GCCGGCCGGGCGCGGCCCGCGCGGCGACCGCCCGTCGCGCGGCGACCGCGAGGATCGCGGCCCGCGGCGCGAGCGCCGCCGCAGCGAGGACCTTGGGCCGGACCCGCGCGCCAAGCGCGAGGACATCGACCCGACGAACCCCTTCTTCCAGTTCTTCAAGCAGAAGGGCCTGGGGAAATAACGCGGGAGGCCGTCTTCAGGGCGGCCTCCCGTGACGCGAGGCGCTCCCTCAGAGGGTGATCGAGTTCGAGGCGACGCAGGCCGCCACGTCCACGACCACGACGCGCAGGCCGCAGAGTCCCATCGGGGCGTTGAAGGTGACCGTGGAGGACCCGGCTCCGTTCCCCGCCAGGATGCCCGCCAGCGTCGGCGCGGAGATCGGCAGGGTCAGGCCGGTGCAGGGGCTGCCGGTCTGCGTGAAGGAACCCGCGGCGCCATAGAGATAGGCCTGCGGGCCGCCGGGCGTGCCGCCCGCCGTCGTGAGCGTGGTCGGCCCGGGGCAGGAGCCGGTGCGCGCCAGGGTGAAGCCGCCGGTGGAACCGGTGAACTCGGCGCCGCGCAGATCGCTGAAGCCGCTGCCGCCGACGAGAGTGGCGGAGCCGGTGACCGCGTCCACCTGATAGACGCTGCTCTGCAAGCCGTAGAGCGCGCCCGTCGGCGAGGTGCAGAGCGTCTGGATGCTGCCGTTGTTGCCGATGGAGGGATTGACGTCCGTGCCGAGGCCGGTGGCGGCATTGATGGTGATCAGGCCGGCGCCGACGCCGCTGCCGGTGCCCAGATCCCAGCCGTAGAGTTGACCGTTGGCGTAGGTCAGTCCTTGCACTCCGAAGTAGGTGGTGCTGCCGATCAAAGTGGCGGCGCCGGTGGCGATGTCCATCGTGTAGAGATAGTCCTCGCCGATGCCCGTGCCGGAGGAGTCGTTGACGACGTAGAGGGTGCCGGCGCCGTCGAAGGCCATGCCGCGCGCGGAAGTGAGCGTCGTCGTGGCGACGGCCGTGCCCGCGCCCGTCGTGGTGTTGATGGTGAAGAGCGTTTCCGGAACCCCGTAGCCGGCCAGCGAATAGAGCGTGCCGTTCGGATGTTTGGCCATGCTGTTGACCGAACTGAAGCCGCTGGCGCCGAGGAAGGCGCCCGCGCCGGTCGTGGAGTTGACGGAGTAGACGCTGCCGGTCCAGGAGATGCCGACCATGTCTTGCGCGGCGGCGGGGAGGGCCAACGCCGCGAGGAGGAGGATGGAGAGGAGGGAACGCATGCCTGAATGGATGAGGGAAGAAGGGATTCCGGCCGAACGGTCCGGGCCGAGGCCAGGGTAGCACGAAACCGGAGCAACCAGGCGGCTGATGTCAGCGCTCGCGGCGCACGAACTCCGTCTCCAGCGCCAATTCCCCGAGGCGCGGCTCGACCTCCCGCAGCCAGCGCCGGCCGTCCAGGGCGTAGCCCTTGGTGGGAGCCAGGCCGGGCAGGCGGGCGCCGAACCAGTCGTTGTGAAGATCCATCAGGCGCTCGCGCGTCTGCTTGGCCGCCAGCGAGGCGAGGGCTGCCGGGGCATGCAGGCGGTCGGCGCCTTCGCTGAAACGCAGCTGGGCCGCGCGCGCGCCGAAACGCAGCGTGTAGGCCGAGCCGGTGGCGTTCTCGCCGTGCGTGATCACTTCATCCGCGCCGAGTTCCGCGCGCAGCAGCGCGGCATAGCGCATGCGGCCGCCATGGCGGTCGAGCTCGATGCGCAGCGGCGCCGAGCCGCTGGCCGCCAACAGGTGCCGCACCACTTCCATGGTCAGGGCGAAATGCGCCCGCCCCTTGTTGTCGCCGTGCGCGTTGAGCGCGCGATTCCATTCGTTGGCGGGCACGGCGCGCGCGCCGAAGCCGACGAGCGCGCAGGCCGCGGGTTCGAGGACGCGCCGGAGCGCCTCGGCGTCGAGCCGGCTGCGGCCCGCGTCGGCGCCGGGGCAGAGGCGGCCCGGCAGGGCGGCGTGCCACGGCGCGGCGCGCAGCTGCCGCGGGTCGCCCGCCGGCGGCGCGCCGACCCAGCTCTCCAGGTCGCGGCGGCCCGGCTCGGCCAGCTCGCGGAAGGCCGCGACGCTGCGCTCGAGACGGGATCGTCCGTGCGGCCCTTGGTGCACGACTTTGCTGTCGTCGAGCCACAAGCGTCGGTCGGCGCGCGCGGCGCCGCGCGTCGCCTTGCGCGCCGCCGCCGGCGCGAGCACCGGCCACAGGTCCAATTCCGGGTCGGGCACGCGGAAGAGGCTGAAGCCGATGGCGAGCGGACCGACGAAGGGGCCGTAGCCGGCCTCGTCGACGCCCGCGAGAAAGGCCATGTCAGCGCGGCGCCGCCAGGCGCTGGCGCGGATCCGCGCGCAGCCGGAAATACATGACGAGCGCGAACACGAGC
>CAZDMB010000294.1:0-2371 GCA_964506175.1 uncultured Planctomycetales bacterium
GGACCGGCCGAAAGATGCCGGCGGACGCGAATCGAGCCGCATATTCTACGCGAAACCGGCGACCAGGCAAACCGCATGCCCCCCACCCCGCTTCGCGTCCGCGTGCCGGCCTCCACCAGCAACGTGGGGCCCGGCTTCGACGCCCTGGGCATCGCGGTGAATCTCCATCTGGAGGTGCGCTGGGAGGCCGCCGATGCCACCCGCGTCGAGCGTCAGGGACCGATGCAGGAATCACTCCTGGCGGTGGGCCAGGACCCGATCGTGCGCGGCATGCGGCGCGCCTCCATGCTGGCCGGCCAAGCGGTGCCGCCGGGGCGCATCACGGTGACGGCGCCGTTCCCGCCCGGCCGCGGCATGGGGGCCAGCGGCGCCGGCCTGGTCGCCGGCCTGCTGCTGGGCGCGCGCCTGGCCGGGCGCGAGATCCCGCGCGCGGAAGTTCTGCGCGAGGCGATCGAGTTGGAAGGGAATCCGGAGAACGCGGTGGCCGCCCTGCTCGGCGGCGCCCACTGGTCCCTGCGGCTGAAGGACGGCTCCTGGCAGCACCTGCCGGTCGAGCTGCACCGGGATCTGCGCTTCCTCTTCGTGCTGCCGCCATTCCCGCTGGACACGCGGCGCGCGCGCGAAGTGCTGCCGCTGAACGTGCCGCTCGCGAGCGCGGTGGCGCAGGCGCAGCGCGCCGGCGCCCTGCGCGAGGCGCTGCGCACTCTCGATCCCGCGCTGCTGCGCGCCGCGATCGAGGACTCTCTGGTGATCGAGCCGCGCCTCAAGCTGCTGACCGGCGTCGGCAAGGTCATCGACTTCGCCTACGAAGCCGGCGCCCTGGGAGCGACGCTCTCCGGAGCGGGCAGCGGCGTGCTGGTCCTGGCGCACCGCGCCGGCGCCGAGCCCCTGGCCGCGCGCCTGCGCCGGCGCGTCGAGCGCCTGTGGGGCGAGAGCGGCATGGTGCTCGAGGCCGCTCCGGCGACGGAAGGCGCGAGCCTGCGACGCGGCCTCAACTAAGCGCGCCAGGACGGCGGCAGGGCGTGGGCCAATTCTTCGCGCGTCACGGACCGCGCCGCCTGCTCGGCCACCCGCTCGCAGGCATCCGGGTCGAGGGCCGCGAGACGCTCGTGCAAGGAGGGCAACTGCGCGCTGCGCACGATGAAGCGCCGCATCCCCACGCCGACCAGCAGCTCGATCGCGCCGGGCCAGGCGAGGCATTCGCCGTAGACCCCGAGTTCGAACTCCAGGCCTTCCGCCAGCCGCGCGAGTTTGCGCACCGCCCGCAGCACCGCCGGGTGCGGCGACTGGATGCGCTCGCGCACCGCCTGGTAGGCGCAGCGCACGTCGGCGGCGAGCAGCAGTTGGGCGAAGGAATCCAGGCCGATCAGGGCGAAATCGGCCGCGGCCATCAATTCGCGCGCCTCGAGCGAGGCGGACGGAGTCTCGATCACGACCCCGAGGCGCGGCCGCTGCGCCAAGCCGGCGCCTTCCAGCCGCAGTTCCTCGCGCACGCGGTCGGCCATGGCGCGCACGGCGCGGAGGTCGCCGGCGTCGTTCACGAACGGCACGGCGATGCGCACGTCGCGCGCGGCCGCGACCCGCAGCATCGCGCGCAGTTGCACCTCGAGCAGCGCCGGATTGGCGAGCAGGGCGCGCACGCCGCGCAGGCCGAGCGCCGGATTGGCCTCGAGCACCGGATAGATGGCGTCGAGCTTGGCGGTCGAATCCAGATCGGGCAAGCGGAAGGTGACGGCGTCCGCGGCTTCCGCGACCTGCCGGTAGAGCGGCACGAGGAGGTCCTCGCGCGCCGCGCCTTCGCGCTGGATCAGGGGCAGTTCGGTGCGATAGAGGCCGATCGCGCGCACGCCCATGGCCACCGCGTGACGCACCTCCGCCGGGCTCGCCGCGGCGGCGGCCACCGCGATGCGCGTGCCGTCCGCCAGCGCCGCCGCCTCCAGCACGGCGGGAGCCTCGGCGCCGCCGCGGCCCTGCGCCAAAGCCACCACGTCAGCGGCCGGGTGCAAGGTGAGTTGCCCGGCGTCGCCGTCCACCAGCAGCGGATCGCCGGGCCGGAGCTGCTCGGGCACGCTGCCGACGCCGATCACCGCTGGGATGCCGGCGGCGCGCGTCAGGATGACGCCATGGCTGGTGAGGTGGCCCTCCTCCGCGACCAGGCCGGCGATGCCCTGCTCCAGGGCCTCGGTCAAGTCCGACAGGGAAAGCTCGCGCACCACCAGAATGCCGCCCTTCATGTCCGCCGCGCGTTTGGCCCGATCCGCCGGCGGCTTGGCGAAGCGCAACAGGCGGAGCGCGATGTCGCGCATGTCCACGAGTTTGCTGCGCAGGTTGGGCGACTGCACCACCTCGAACAGGCGCTCGTAGACGCCGA
>CAZDMB010000295.1:0-2333 GCA_964506175.1 uncultured Planctomycetales bacterium
GCCTGCTCGGTCTTGGTCGGCAAGCCGGTGCTCGGTCCGCCGCGCTGCACGTCGAGGACGATCAGCGGCAACTCGGTCATGACGGCGAGTCCGAGAGCTTCGGTCTTGAGGGCGAGACCCGGGCCGCTCGTGCCGGTGACGCCGAGCGCGCCGCCGTAGGCGGCGCCCAGCGCGGAGGTGATGGCCGCGATTTCGTCCTCGGCCTGGAAAGTGATCACGCCGTAGGACTTGTAGCGCGACAGATTGTGGAGCACGTCCGAGGCGGGCGTGATCGGGTAGGAGGCGTAGTACAGACGCAGTCCGGAGAGTTTCGCCGCCGCCACCAAGCCCATGGCGAGCGCCTGGTTGCCGGAAAGGTTGCGATAGGTGCCGGGCGGGAGTTTGGCCGCCGCCACGCGGTACTGGACGTGGAACAGTTCCTGGTTCTCGGCGATCGCCGCGCCGGCGCGCAGCGCCCGCAAGTTGGCTTCGAGCAGTTCCGGCTTCTTGCCGAATTTTTCCTTCAGCCACTTCTCGCTCGCGGCGAGCGGGCGCGAATAGGCGTGATAGAGCATGCCGAGCGCCACCATGTTCTTGCAGCGCAAGGCGTCCTTGTTGGACAGGCCGGTGCCCTCGAGCGCCCGCAGCGTGGCGTCCTCGAGATCCACGGCGATCACCTTGTAGCGCTCCGCCAACTCCGGCTCGTCGAGCGGGTTCGCCGCGTAGCCGGCCTTCTTCAGGTTGCCGGCGTCGAAGGCGCCGGTGTTGACGATGAGCATGCCGCCCTCGCGCAACTCCGCCAGGTTGACCTTGAGGGCGGCCGGGTTCATCGCCACCAGCACGTCGGGCTGATCGCCCGGAGTGTGGATCTCGTGCGAGGACAGGCGCACCTGGAAACCGGACACGCCGAAGGTGGTGCCGGCGGGCGCGCGAATCTCGGCCGGGTAGTCCGGGAAGGTCGCGAGGTCGTTGCCGAGCAGCGCCGAGGTGTTCGTGAACTGCATGCCCGTCAGCTGCATGCCGTCGCCGGAATCTCCGGCGAACCGGATCACGACGTCGTCAACTTCCTGGAGGGGGATCTCACGCAAAGCGGGATGGGGCGGAGTGGACATCGCCGGGACCGGCATTCTACGCCACGAGGCGCGGCGGCCCGTCAGGCGCGGAACTCGAGTTCGCGCTGCACGCCGAACTGCAGGCGCAGCACCGCGCCGGGACCGGCCGCCGGTGCCGCCGCCACGAGCGCGCCGCCATGGTTGCGCAGGATGCGCTGCACCCCGGCGAGGCCCAGGCCGCGCACTCGGCCGTCCGCGCGCGTCGTGCGAAAGGGGCGCGCCAGTTCGGCGAGCATGGCCGGCGGCAGGCCGGGCCCGTAGTCGCGCACCTCGATCCAAGGACCGTTCTCGTTGCTGCCCCAAGCCAGATCCAGCCGCGGCGGCCGCGTGCCGGCCTCCTCCATGGCGTCGAGCGCGTTCCACATGAGGTTGAGGAGCGCGCGCGCCAGTTCGGACAGGCGTCCGCGCACGTGCACGCGCCCCTCCGGCCCGGCGAACTGCACCACCACGCCTTCGTCGGCGCGGGCGCGGAAGTCGGCGGTGGCGGCGTGCGCCACGGTGCCGAGATCCACCTCTTCGAACGGCGCCGGGCGCGAACCGGCCGCCGCCGCCAGCATCTCTTCGCTGAGCAGGCCGGCCAGCGCGATGGCGCGGCGCAACGCGCGCACGCGCCCGCGCTGCGCCTCGCCGACTTCGCGTTCGAGGAGTTCGGCGTTGCCCAGCGCGACCCCGAGCAGATTGCGCACGTCGTGCGCCGCCAACGCGGCGTCGCCGGGACCATCATCCGGCTCGGGGCGATCGCGTTGGCGTGCGGGATCGCTCATCCGAGTGTGGGAGGCGTGCGGGCGCGCATGTTGCCGTCCGGTCGGGCGGACGCCACCATGATGACGCCGTGGATTTCGGACATGCAAGGCGATTCGCGACGCGCGAGGCGCGCCGGCACGCCGGCGACCTCTACCCGGGGCCGGTGTTGATGCCGCGCGGCCTGTTGCGGGCCCTGGATCCGGTGCTGGCCATCGCCCTCGGTCCGGCCCGCGCCGCGCAGCCCAGTTTCCTCGCGGCCTTCGAGGCCATGCTCCGCGGACGCCCGGACGGACCCCTGATGCTCGCCCTGTGGTCCGCGGTCGCCGCAGCCGGAGTGCCGAACGCCGACGTGCGACGCCTGGTGGCCTGGCTGGAGGACCGCTACGCCCGCCGGCGCAACGGCGACGCCGAGGCACTGCGCCCGTTCCTGTTGGTGGCGAGCTTCGTCAATCCCCAGGACATCGTGCTGTTTCCGGCCTGGGCGCGGCGCAGCCCGTT
>CAZDMB010000296.1:0-2307 GCA_964506175.1 uncultured Planctomycetales bacterium
CAGTGTAGAGGAGTTCGAACAGTGGACAGGGGACGGAATAGAAGGCTGTGCAGGACGGCCTAAGATATCCCTCCAGTTCCGCGAACCGGCTCAGCAATCCCCATGCACCACGACCTCGTCCTCCTCGCCGGCACCCGCACCGCCATGACCGAATACGTCGGAACCCCCGGCTACGGCCTCTTCAAGGACGTCTCCGCCAACGAGCTCGGCGCCCACGCCATCAAAGCCGCCCTCGAAAGAGCCCACGTCCCCGCCGCCCGCGTCCAGCACGTCGTTATGGTCAGCGCCATGCAGACCAGCGCGGACGCCACCTACGGCGCGCGCCACTAGGCCGATCCCACGGCAACGGTGCGCCAGCGCTAGCTCCGGCACATTATTCGCCCCAGCTCGCGATCGCAGCCTCCAGCAACTCCAATTGACGGCTAGGAAACTCTGCATCCACCCATTTCTGGCGATATCCGTCGCGACCGTGCGCCTCAAGCACTCTTAATGCAGCGTCTCGGACGGCAATGCCGAACTCGCGCACCGGCACGACCGCTGCGAATAATTGCCGACCTTGCTCATCTGGCAAATACTGCCATGTGCCCTTGAATTGGAGAATCCTCAACTTGAGTCCCCCCCCCGACGGAATGATTTGGATCACCCAGCGATTCTCCCCGGGTTCCTCGTCGAAGCTCACCGCCACACTCGGCATGCCGCCAAGCACTCCGGCCGCCGCTAGAACCAGATTCCCCAGCGCATCGGAAAGATAAGACGCCGTCAGCAGGCACTCAGACTCGCCGTAGCGGACGTGGCACTCCGCCCAGCCGGTTCCCGTCAACTGGTAATCGATCTGTAGCTTCATGCTGGAGGCACAGGATAGGGGATTGGCGGACCGTGGTCAGGCACCTGACTCCGCCCTCCCTCTGGCCTAGAATGTTGCGCCGCATTCCAGCCCGGCTCGCACAATCCCCATGAACCAAGACCTCGTCCTCCTCTCCGGCGCGCGTACCGCCATGGCCGAATACGTCGGCACCCCCGGCTACGGCCTCTTCAAGGACGTCTCGGCCAACGACCTCGGCGCGCACGCCATCCGCGCCGCCCTCGAACGCGCCAAGGTCCCGGCCAGCCGCGTCGAGCAGGTCTTCATGGGCAACGCCATGCAGACCAGCGCGGACGCCATCTACGGCGCGCGCCACGCTGCCCTCAAGGCCGGCATCCCGGTCGAAACCCCGGCCCTCACCGTCAACCGCCTGTGCGGCTCGGGCATCCAGTCCATCATCTCGGCGGCGCACGCCATCCTGGCCGGCGAGGCGGAAGTCGTCGTCGCCGGCGGCATGGAGAACATGTCGCAGGCCCCGCACGTGTTGCGCGGCGCGCGCGAGGGCTTCCGCCTCGGCGCCGCGCCCGTGCTGGAGGATTCGCTCTTCACCGGCCTGCTCGACACGCAGTGCGGCTTCTACATGGCCCAGACCGCCGAGAACCTCGCCAAGGAATACGGCATCACGCGCCAGGCCCAGGACGAGTTCGCGCTGCGCAGCCATCGCCTGGGCGCAGAGGCCGTGCGCTCGGGCGCCTTCCGCGACGAGATCGTGCCCATTTCCGTGAAACGCGGCGCCAAGGAGTTCGTCGTCGAGACGGATGACCACATCAAGCCCGACACCTCCCTCGAAGCCCTCGCCAAACTCCGCCCGGCCTTCGGCAAGGAGGGCACCGTCACCGCCGGCAACGCCTCCGGCATCGTGGACGGCGCCGCCGGCGTCGTCCTCACCACCGCCGCCCGCGCCCGCGCCGAGGGCTGGACGCCGCAAGCCACCATCCGCGCCTGGGGCATCGCCGGGGTGGAGCCGCGCATCATGGGCATCGGGCCCGTCCCCGCCATCCGCCAGGCCCTTCAGCGCGCCGCCATGACGGCCGACCAGGTGGACCTCTTCGAGATCAACGAAGCCTTCAGCGCCCAATACCTAGCGGTGGAGAAGGCCCTCGGCCTCAACCGGGAGAAGGTCAACACCCTGGGAGGGGCGGTGGCCATCGGCCATCCGCTCGGCGCCACCGGCACCCGCCTCGTCCTCACCCTCTGCCACCAACTGGCCCGCAGCGGCAAGCGCTTCGGGATGGCGTCGGCCTGCATCGGCGGGGGACAGGGCATCGCCATGCTGATCGAGCGGGGGACTTGACACCGCCATTAGGCCCGTAGGATGGGGTTCCCCACCGACCGGGCACGTCTCCCTTGCTCCGTCCCCCCCTGGCCTTTCTGTCCGCGGCTTTTTCCTGCCTCACCGCCATGTGCGGTTCGGGCGGAAGTGGCGCAACCACCGCCGCGGCCAC
>CAZDMB010000297.1:0-2277 GCA_964506175.1 uncultured Planctomycetales bacterium
TCCGGCGCTACGAGGTCATCTACGAGCTGTTCGACGCCGTCACGAAGGAGATCGCCGGCAAGCTCGAGCCGGAGATGGTCGAAGAGGTCGTCGGCACGGCCGAGGTGCTGCAACTGTTCCGCTCCTCGCGCTGGGGCGTCATCGCCGGCTGCCGCGTCACCAGCGGCGCGCTGCGGCGCTCCTGCCGCGCGCGCGTGGTGCGCGACGGCAAGAAGGTCTACGAGGGCGCCTTCGCCTCCCTGCGCCACCTCAAGGACGACGTCCGCGAGGTCGAGGCGCCGGCGGAGTGCGGCCTCAAGATCCAGAATTTCGAGGACGTCAAGGTCGGGGACCTGATCGAGGCGGTCGCCGTCAAGGAATCCGGCGCCGCCGGCGCCTCCGAGGCCGGCGCCTAGCGCCGCGGGCCCGTGGCCAGCGAGAAACGGCAGCGGCAGATCGCCAAGCGGATCCAGCAACGGATCGCGGAGGTCCTGCAGCGCGAGATGAAAGACCCGCGCGCGGGTTTCATCACCATCACCGGCGTGGAGATCAGCGGCGACCTGACGCTGGCGAAGGTGCGCTGGTCGGTCTACGATCCGGCGGAGCGCGCCCGCACCGAGAGCCTCTTCGCCCACGCGCACGGCTATCTGCGCACCGAAGTGGCGCGCGACCTGCAGTTGCGCGAGGCGCCGCAGCTCGTGTTCGAGTTCGATCGGGGCATCGCGCACGCGGAGAAGATCGAGCGCATCCTGCGCGAAGTCCTGCCGCCGAAGCCCGCGGCGCCGGAGCCGGCGCCCCCGGACGATGCCTGATCCCGGTGAAGCCCCGCGCCGCCTGCGCCGCGCCGAGGCGGTGCTGGCGCGCCGCACCGGGCGCGTGATGGTGGTGCTGGAGCGCTGCGCCGACGAGCACAATCGGCAGGCCGTGCTGCGCACCGCCGAGGCTTTCGGCGTGCAGAAGGTGGCCCTGGTGGAAGCGCCGGGAAGCGCGGCGCAGCCGATGTCGCGCAAGGTCACCAAAGGCGCGGCCCATTGGCTCGATTTGCGCCGCTTCCGCGAGCCGGCGGAATGCGTGGCCGCGCTGCGCGCCGAGGACTGGACGATCTGGGCCACCGACCTCTCCCCCGCCGCCGAGGCGGCCGCGCCGGCGGGCCTGGCGCCGCTGCCGCGCAAGTTGGCGCTGTTCTTCGGCCGCGAAGCCGACGGCGTCAGCGCCGAGGCTCTGGCCGCCGCCGAGCGGCGGCTCTATTTGCCGATGGCGGGCTTCACCGAATCCTTCAATCTCTCGGTCTCGGCCGCGCTCCTGCTGCAGCGCCTGTTCGACGCCTGCCCGGAGATGCGCGGCGATCTGCCGCCGGAAGAGCGCGCCGCGATCCGCGCCCGCTGGTATCGCCGCCTGGCCGGCGGCAAGCGTCCGCAGCGCTTCGACGCCTGGCTCCTGAACCCGCCGCCGCCGCTCGCGGAACTGCGCCCGGACGCGGACGAGAAGGCGCCGCGCCTGCGCAAGAAAGTGCTGCGTGAATTGGGAATGAAAGCCGACAGACGAGACTGAGGCCGGCCGCGCCCTAGGCGCGATGCCACTTCTGGCCTTGGGGAGTGTCTTCGAGCACGACGCCGGCGGCGGCGAGTTCTCGACGGATGGCGTCGGCGCGGGCAAAGTCGCGCGCGGCGCGGGCGGCGGTGCGCGCGGCGAGGAGCGCTTCCACGCGGGCGTCGTCCATGCCGCCGGCGGCGGCCGCGGCCGCCGCGGGGAACAGGCCAAAGACCTCGTCGGCGGCCTGCAGGAAGCGCAGGGCGCTGGCCGCTTCGTTGGGCGACCAGGACTCCTTGAGGAAGCGATTGCGCAGTTCGAACAGCGCCGCCACCGCCGCCGAGGCATTGAGGTCGGCGGCGAGGGCGGCGTCGAAGGCCGCGGCCTCCGGCGGCGGCGGCGCGTCCGGCAGCGCCGGACCGGCGGCGGCGCGCAGACGGCCGCGCAGGTCCAGGAGGGACTTGCGGCTCTCGGCCGCGCCGTGCAGCGCCTCCCAGGTGAAATTGAGCGCGCCGCGGTAGTGGGCGCGCAGCGCGAAGAAGCGGTAGTCGAGCGGGCCGCAGCCGTGCGCGGCGACGTCGTCCAGCGACCAGACGTTGCCCAGCGACTTGGACATCTTGCCGCCGTCCACCTGCAGGAATTGCGTGTGCATCCAGTGGCGCACGAACGGCTTGCCGGGGGCGGACTCGCTCTGGGCGATCTCGCATTCGTGATGCGGGACGACGTTGTCCTCGCCGCCGGTGTGGATGTCGAAGGTCGCGCCGAGGT
>CAZDMB010000298.1:0-2266 GCA_964506175.1 uncultured Planctomycetales bacterium
GGCGTCATCGAAATGGGCATCGCCGAGGAGCTGCGGTCCTGCTCGGGGACCCGCCTGACCGGCGCGCACTGCGACGCGGTCTCCGGGCCGCAGCGCCGCGACCGGCACCTCGCGCGCGCTGCCGTCGGCCTCGAGCCGGCGCGCCGTCTGCGGTGCGAGGGCGTGCAGGAGCGCCAGCGCGTCGTGCGCGCGGCGCTGCTGACGCCGCTGCAGGTAGCGGCCCACCAGCAGAAGGAAGACCAGCATGCCCAGGCCTTCGAAATAGACCTCGCCGGAGCCGCGCGCGGTGCTCCACAAACCGCCGATCCAGCCCGCGAGCAAGCCGAGCGCGATGGGCAGATCGAGGTGCGGGGCGCGCGTGCGCAGCGCGGCCCACGCGCCGCGCAGGAAGACGCGGCCGGGACCGGCGATGGCGATGCCGGCGAGTGCGCATGATGTCCAGCGAAAGAAATCGCGGAAACCCGGCTCCATGCCGGCGAAGCGGCCGCCGTAGAGCGCGAAGGCGATGCCCATCAGGTTGCCGGCGATCGCGCCGGCGACGCCGATGCGGGCGATCTCGCGGCGGTCCTCGGCGCGGCGTCGTTCCGTTTCGCCCGCGCGCGCGGGATGCGCCCGATAGCCGAGACGATCGAGGGCGCGTGCCGCCGCGCCGAGGCTGGTGCGCGCGGCATCCCAGCGCACTTCGGCCACGCCGCGTCCCAGGTCCAGGCGCGCGCCGAGAACCCCAGGCAGGATCCGCGGCAAGCGCTCGACCAGCCAGGCGCAGGCCGCGCAATGCGCTCCCTCCAGGTAGATCTCCGCGCGCCCGTGGCCGTCGCGGATCTCGCCGCAGGCCGCGAGCAGCGCCGGATCGTCGAATTCCTCGTACTTGCGCCCGCTGGGGCGCGCGCGCTGCGGCGCGGCGCCGGCCTCGCGCAGCCGCTGCCGCCAGCCATCCTCCAGCCCCCAAGCGCGCAGCGCGGCGTGGACCGTGCGGCAGCCGGCGCAGCAGAATTGCGCGGCCGCGTCCGTGCGCAGCCACTCCGGCGGCACGGGCAAGCCGCAGTGCGCGCAGGCGGCGGCTACTCCCGGCAGCATGCGGGCTCCTCCCCTGTCGGAGCGGAGGCGAAAGCCGGCGGCGTCAGCCGGGGCAGCAGCGCCGTCAGCGCGACGGTCACGAGCAGCGCCGCGGCGAGCGCGGGGGCGCGCCGGCGAAGTTGCGGCGTGAGGCGCCGGGCGAGCATGCCGACGGCGAAGAGCGCCGGCACCGTGCCGGCCCAGAAGGCGGCCATGACCGCAGCGCCCGCAAGAGCGCCGCCGCTGGCGGCGGCGGATGCGAGGAAGAGATAGAGGAATCCGCAGGGCAGCAGCGCGGTCAACAGGCCGAGGGCCAAACCGCGCGTGTCCGGGCCGGCGGCCGTCAAGCGCGCCGCAGCCCGGGCGTAGGCCCGCCCCAGGCGCGAGGTCGCCGCCGGCGCGCCGACGCGCAGGCCGAAGGCGCGCGCCAGCATGATCACGCCCGTCGCCAGCACGATGACGAGGGCGAGAGTGGTGCCCGCGCGTCCGAGGCCGGCGGCGGATCCCCCCAGGTCCAGAGCGGCGCCGGCGGCGCCAGCCGCGCCGCCCAAGGCGGCATAGGACAGCAGCCGCCCCGCGTGATAGAGGGCGAGCGCGCGCCCGCGCGCGGAGGCGCCGCCCACGAAGCAGGCGATGCCGCCGCACATTCCCACGCAGTGCAGGCTGCCGATGAGACTCGCGCCGAACACGCCGAGGAGCAGGGCCGGACTCACGGGCGCGCGACCTCCGCGCGCAGCACCCCGGACCAGTCGCCGGCGTCGCCAGCGAGGCTCACCTGCCACTGCCACAGGCCCGGCAAGTCGGCGCGCAGTCGCGCCGTGTAGACGCCCGGTTCCGAGGATGGCAGCAGGGGACAATCTCGCGCATTCGCCGGATGCGCGTTGTGAAAGGCGCGCAGCGCGCCGTTCAGGCCCGCGACCGGCTGGCCGGAGCGGTCGTGCACGCGCACGCGAACGGCGCCGTCCGTGGCGGCGTCGGCGCGCGGCGTTTCGATGGCCACGGCCCAACCCAACTCCGCGGAGGCGGCGCGGCGCGCGAGTTCCTGATCGAAGACCAAGCCGCGCTCGTAGGCGGTTTCGTCGGCGGCGAAGGCGGGGTCGTTCACCACCAGGAGCACCCGCCAGGCGGCGAAGATCATCGTCGGGCCCAGCAGCAGGACCGGAAACCACTTCCAGAAGGCGCCGGACTTCACGGCTGCGCGCTCCCGAGC
>CAZDMB010000299.1:0-2258 GCA_964506175.1 uncultured Planctomycetales bacterium
CGACGGCGGCGGACGCGGGCCCTCCACCTGGGACGCCGGCGCGCGGCGCTGGTTGCTGGCGGACGCCTGGGGATTGCCGGCGCAGCCGCGCGACCTGCGCGCGGGTCAATACCATGGCGGCAATCGTGCGGAAGATCTTTACCGCCGCATCCACGCGGGCGTCAAAGGCACGCCGATGCCGGCGCATGGCGAGCGCCTGACGCCGGAGCAAATCTGGGATCTCGTCGCGCATCTGCGCGAACTTGCCGGCCAATGAGCGACTACCCCGCCTCCCTTCGCCGCGCGCACGCCGTCACTTGGGCGGCGCTGCTGGTCACCATCGGCCTCACGATCGGCATCGGCGGCACGATCACCAGCACCGAAGTCGGGATGGCCTATCCCACCTGGCCCGACATCAACGGCGGCAGCTTGTTCTCCTTCCTCTACGGCCAGCTGGCGGAGGAGTACGGGCTCGGTTCGGTGGTCGAGCACACGCACCGCCAGGCCGGCGCCTTGACCGGACTGCTCGTGCTGTTGGCCGCGCTGCTCTGCTGGTGCGGCCGCGGCGTGCCGAAACCGGCGCGCTGGCTGGCCGCCGCGGCGTTGGCCGCCACGATCGCGCAAGGCTTGCTCGGCGCCGGCCGCGTGCTCGCCAACTCCTACGGGGGCGCGGTGCTGCACGGCATCGGCGCGCAGGCCACCGTCGTGCTGATCGTGGCCTTGCTTATGCGAACCGCTCCCGCTTGGACCGGCGCGCCGGCCACGCTCGCTGCCCAGGAGGCGGCCCGCCTGCGCGCGTGGTCCGGCGCCGGCTTCGTCCTGCTCTTCGTCAATTTGTTCGCTGCCGCGAGCCTGCGCCAGAAACAGGGCGCCTTCCCCGGGCACCTCGTGCTGGCGCTGGTGGCGAGCGCCGCGCTGATCGTGGCAGCCGTTCTGGCCAAGCGCGCCGGCGGCGGCGTGCCGCGACTGCGCCGGTTGGCGCGCCGCCTGCATCTCGCGCTGGGAGCGCAGATCCTGCTGGGCATCGCCGCCTGGCTGTGGCTGCTCGGCCCCCTCGCCGCCGGCGCGGCGGACGATCGCGGCCACTTCCTGGCGCAGGCGATCATCGCCACCGCGCACCTCTTGAACGGCGTGCTCGTCATGGCCGCGGCCGCGGCCTTGTGGATCGAAGCGCGCTGGCGCACGCGCGCGGAGCGCCCCGCCGCATGAGCGCCGCGCGCGATTGGATGCTGCTCACCAAGGCGCGCATCCAGTTCTTCTCGACGCCGGCGGCAGCGGTGTGCGCCTGGATCGCCGCCGGCCGCCTCGAATGGGGAATGATTCTGCACCTGGTCGTCGGCCTGACGCTGGTGTCCTCGGCCGCAGCCGCGCTCAATCAGGTCCTCGAAGTGCCGGTCGACGCCGCGATGCAGCGCACGCGCAACCGGCCGCTGCCCGCCGGCCGGCTCTCGGTCCGCGCCGCCGCGGTCTTCGCCGCCGGCGCCGCCGTCGCCGGGTCGCTGTGGCTGCTGCTGTTCCTCAACCCGCTGTGCGCGTGGCTGGCGGTGGTGATGTTCGCCTCCTACTGCTTCGTCTACACGCCGCTGAAGCGCCTCACCCCGCTCAACACCATCGTCGGCGCCTTTCCCGGAGCCCTGCCGCTGCTGGTCGGCTACGCCGCGGCCGGACGCGGCCTCGACCGCGAGGCGGGAGTGCTCTTCCTGATTCTCTTCATTTGGCAGCTGCCGCACTTCTTCTCCATCGCCTGGCTGTACCGCGAGGACTACGCGCGCGGCGGTCTGCAGATGCTCTCCAACGTGGACGCCACCGGCGCCACCAGCGGCCGGCATGCCATCCATTGGGCGATGGCGCTGGTGCCGGCCAGTTTGTTTCCAACGCTCTTCGGTTTCGCCGGCCGCGTGTATTTCTACGCCGCCTTCTCGCTTTCCATCCTGTTCCTGGCGGCGGTGCTGGGCTTCGGGGTGCGCCAGAGCGCGCCGCGCGCCCGGCTCGTGCTCTGGACGAGCCTCGCCTATCTGCCGCTCCTCTTCACGGCGCTGGTGGCGGATCGCACAATGGCCCGTCCATGAGCCCCGCCCTCCTCCGCGTGAGCGACGCGCGCAAGCGCTACGGCGAGGTCGAAGCCCTGCGCGGCGTCAGTTTCGAGGTGGGCCGCGGCGAGATTCTGGCCTTGCTCGGGCCGAACGGAGCGGGCAAGAGCACGCTCATCCGCTGCCTCACGACCTTGCAACGCTTGGACGCCGGCGCGCTCGAGGTCGGCGGCGCCGACGTCGCGTCGC
>CAZDMB010000300.1:0-346 GCA_964506175.1 uncultured Planctomycetales bacterium
CTCGAACATCCACGACGCCTTCCTCGAGAAGTTCCTGCCGATGGTCGAGGCCACCTCCATCGGCCACACGGCGGACCGCAAGAACTGGATGGGACCGCTCATCCATGAACGCGCGCTCAACGACACCCTGGCGGCGATCGCCAAGGCCAAGGCCGAGGGCAACCAACTCGTGGCCGGCGGCGCGCGCGCGAGCGGCGACGGCTGGTTCTTGCAGCCGACGGTGTTCACCGGCGTGCAGCGCGGCGACTTCATCTGGAAGAACGAACTCTTCGCCCCGGTGGTCGCGGTGCACAAGGTCGGCAGCTTCGAGGAGGGCGTCGAGGCCGCCAACGACACCATCTACGGC
>CAZDMB010000300.1:356-2254 GCA_964506175.1 uncultured Planctomycetales bacterium
ACTTTCGCGCGCGCCTTGGCGGAACGCGAGTGCGGCAATCTTTACTTGAACCGCAAGTGCACCGGCGCGCTGGTGGGCGTCCATCCCTTCGGCGGTTTCAACATGTCGGGCACCGACTCCAAGGCCGGCGGCCGCGACTACCTGCTGCTCTTCCTGCAGGCGAAGACGATCACGCGCCGACGCTAAGGGCGCCGCATGAGCGACAGCCCGGCTTCGGAGGCGCGGCGCAACCGGCGGGTCGAGCCGGTGCCGGAAGACGCCGCCGCTGGCGAGGTCTTCGACCCGCGCGCCGAAGCCCGCCGCGGCTTGGCGGTGTGGCTCGCCGCCGGACCGATTCTGGCTGCCGCCGGAATGCTGGGCTGGCTGCGCCTGCTCTACGGCTTGCCGCAGCCGGTGCCCCGCGGCGGTCTGGCGCCGCTCGCCCTCGACCTGCTGTTGGCCGTCCAGTTCGCTCTGTCCCACTCGCTGCTCGCGCGCGGCTTCGGGCGCCGGCTCTTGAACCGTCCCTTCGGTCCCGCCGCCGAGCGTCCCTTGTACGTGCTGATCACCGGGCTGTCGCTCTGCCTGCTGGTTCTCGCCTGGCGCCCGAGCGGCCCGCTGCTGTGGGAGTGGCCCGGTTGGACGCGGCTGATCCCCCGCATCTTGCAATTGGGAGGCCTGGCACTGGTGGCTTGGGGAAGCTTGGTGGTCGGTTCGGGCCAACTGCTCGGCCTGCCCCACTTGCGCGCCCTCGAAACCGGCGCGCGCGAGCCGCAGACGGAGTTCACCGCCTTGCCGCCCTACTCGCAGATCCGGCAGCCCATCAACCTCGGCTTCCTGCTGCTGATCGTCGGCATGCCTGAGGTCTCGCTCGACCGCCTGGTGCTCGCTCTCGTGTTCATCGTCTGGATCTTCCTCGTCGCGCCGATCGAGGAGCGCGACCTCGAGATCGAGCACGACGGCTACGCCTCCTACCGCGAGCGCACCCCGCGCTGGCTGCCCCGCATGCGCGGGCGCGAGCGCTGATGGAGCGCGCCGAATTGCTGCGGCGCCTGCGCGCGGCCGTCGGCGCGCCTCGGGTGCTCGCCGATGCCGGCAGCCTGCTCGCCTACGAATCGGACGCCCTCACCCTGTTTCGCTGCCAACCCGCCGCGGTCGTGCTGCCCGGGTGCGCGGAGGAGGTGGCGGCCTGCGTGCGCCTGCTGCATGCGGCGGGCGTGCCCTTCACCGCGCGCGGCGCCGGCACGGGCCTGTCGGGCGGCGCGCTCGTGCCCGCCGGCGGCGTGATTCTCGCCTTGGCGCGGATGAATCGCGTGCTCCGCATCGACCCGGAAGCGCGCATCGCCGAGGTGGAACCGGGCTTGGTGAACGCCGACCTCTCGCGCGCGGCCGCGCCGCACGGTCTGCGCTACGCCCCCGATCCGGCCAGCCAGACCGTCAGCACCATCGGCGGCAACGTCGCGGAGAACGCCGGCGGACCGATGTGCTTCCTGCACGGCACCACCGGACAGCACGTCCTGGCGCTCGAGGTGGTGCTTCCTGACGGCAGCCGCGAATCCTGGGGTTCGGCCACCGCCATCCAGGACGACCTGGACTTGCGCGGTTTCTGCGTCGGCTCCGAGGGCACTGTCGCGATCGTGGTGGCGGCGACCGTGCGCCTCATTCCGCTGCCCGAGCGCGTGGCCACCCTGCGCGCCGCCTTCGATTCCATTCCCTCGGCCTGCGCCGCCGTCGCCGCGATCGTCGCCGCCGGACTGCGGCCGGTGGCCTTGGAGGTGATGGACCAACGCGCCATTCGCGCGGTCGAGTCCTCGAACTATCGCGCCGGACTGCCGACGGACGCCGGCGCGGTGCTGATCGTGGAACTCGAGGGCCCGGCCGCGCGCGTGCCGGCCGAGGCGGAGGACGCCGAGCGTCTA
>CAZDMB010000301.1:0-2199 GCA_964506175.1 uncultured Planctomycetales bacterium
CCGCAGCGCCCCCGCCAGCGCCGCCACCTGCGCTTCGAGCGCGGCGATGCGGGCGCGCATTACGGACGCGGTGGCAAGTGCATCAGGCGACACACAGACGGCACAACGCGGCACGCCGTCCTCCACGTCGTCGTCCCACGGTACACCGTGGGGGCATAGTCCTCGCGCCATCACTCCCCCTCCCCGCGCTCGGCGGGCTGCCGATTCTCCACCTCATGCAGCGCCAAAACCGCCTGCGACAAATCTCCAATCCACAGCGAGGGGACGGGGCTGTCGAGATAGGCGCACGCTACCCGGCACACCTCCCGCCGCGCCGCGTCGAGCTGGGCGAGGTGGGTGGCGTCGGCTGACAGCACTTCGCGGACATCGCTCAGCACATCACGCGGTATCTGCACTTCGACGTAGCGCAACCGTTCGTCGTTGAGCGACACGCCTTGCGCGAGGATGTCGGCCAGAACAGCCGCCAGCGCCGCCACCTGCGCTTCGAGCGCGGCGATGCGGGCGGCTTGTTTCTCGCAGTGATCAGCCCATTGCCGTGCGCCAAACTCAGCCATCACTCCCCCTCCCCGCGCTCGGCGGGCTGCCGCAGGTGTAGCGCGCTGCGAAGTGTCGCCAGCTTTTCTTCCAGTGCCCGAATTTCGCGGGTAAGACCGCTGGTATCTTTCCCTGCCGGGCACCGCACGCGCAGAGTATGCCAGCGCCCACCACCCTTCGCGCCGTGTTGACGCGACCCTGCCGCACAGTGGATGCACTCCATCACTCCTCCTCCCCGCGCTCGGCGGGCTGCGGGCCGCGAGCGATCTCGGCGGCCACTTCGTCGAACAGCTCAAGCGTCTCACGGCCAACGACGAAACGGCCATCCGCTGTGTAGGCGCGAATCGCGGCGCACTTCTCGCGCACCTGTTCCGCCGCCCACTCCCGCGTCTCCCGCTGCGCCTGCGCCAGCGCGGCCTGCGCGGCGTCGCGCTCGCGCTCCAGTCGGTCGCCTTCTGCGCTATGGAACGCGCATTCCCGCTGCGCCTCGGCCAACTCGGCGGCGAGGCGGTCGCAGATAGGGCAGGCGGGTAGCGGCTCGCTGGCGGGACCGGCCTGCCGCGCCTCGGCGCGGTGCAGGGTATTCTGCGCTCGGACAACCGGGCACCGGATGTCGTGCAGCCCATCGCCACACTCTAGGGGGATCGACAGCCACCGCTGATGCTCTGGCGCGACTGCTCCCGATTGCTCCTCATTCAGCTGCACCAGATCGCGCAACGCCTCGGCCAGCTCGCGGATCAGCTCGCGGGGGTCGGCGTTCTGAGTCATCGGATCACCTCTCGCATTACGAGCATAACGGCTGCGCCCCATGACACTGCCGCCGCCAGTGAGAACAGAAACGAAAACCCCGGCGCGGATCGCCGCGTGTCGGCGTAGGTCAGCGTGTTCATCACCGCGACCGCGACGAGCGCGCCAATCAAAACGTCGCTCACGACTGCCCCCGTGCGCGAATGCGGGCGGCGACGGGCAAGAGCAC
Source organism: uncultured Planctomycetales bacterium (assembly GCA_964506175.1). GTDB lineage: Bacteria > Planctomycetota > UBA1135 > UBA1135 > UBA1135 > JAQBVK01. Next base: position 1,511 of record CAZDMB010000301.1, read on the forward strand.
CAACTTGTTCCGCTCGTGCAGCAGCGCGTCGTGGTAGTCGGTCACTTCGCGCAAGCACGCCGCCCGCTCCACCGCCGCCGCCTCGCGGGCCTCGCGGCGGGCGTGGGCGATCAACCGCACCAGCACGCGCACGCCGACCGGGCTGATGCCCTCCGGGTGCGTCCAGGCGTACCGCTCAATGCCGTCTTCATCCACGCCGGGCACGCCCTCGCGCAACTCGGCCAGCACGTCTGCGTCGGTCAGGTTGTCAGTCGGCATTTCTCACCCCCCACTCCGTTGCAGGGAAGGCATCATCGCGTGCCGCCCGTTCCGCCATCTCGATCAGCCTCGGCGCGGCGTTGACCAGGGCGACGATCAGGGCGGCGTCCTCGCGCCCGCCCTCAGTGTCGTACACTTCACCAATCCCCGCTGCGCCAGCGTTGAACTCGTAGCGGTCGCCGTCGTACTCGATTCGCCACGGCCCCGGCGTCGCCATCGCCAGCAGCCGCCGCAACTCGGCGAGGTCGGCGCGGGTCAGGTCAGCCACGGTCGGCCTCCGCGTCGGCGTCGAGGGCGGCGATGAGGGCGTCGGCCCACTCAAGGGCATATGCCGCCTCCTCGGCCGGATTTGCGGGGTCGCCCCGCCCCGCAAACCCCGCCAGCACCGCCGTCGCAATTCGCTCGCGGCGGTCGCGTTTGGCCTGCGCGAT
>CAZDMB010000302.1:0-2183 GCA_964506175.1 uncultured Planctomycetales bacterium
GTCCTTGCCGGAGAAGGCGCCGCCGCCGTGGCGCGCGTAGCCGCCGTAGGTGTCCACGATGATCTTGCGTCCGGTCAGTCCGGCGTCGCCGTGCGGTCCCCCGATGACGAAGCGGCCGGTGGGATTGACGAGCATGCGCGTGTCCGCCGTCACCCACTTGGCCGGGAGGATGGCCCGGATGACTTCGGCTTCGACCACCCTGCGGATCTCCTCGATCGAGACGCCATCGGCGGTCTGCGTGGAGAGGACGACCGTGTCGATGCCGACCGGCTTGTTGCCTTCGTAGCGGAAGGTGACCTGCGATTTCGCGTCCGGCCGCAGCCAGCCGATCGCGCCGCTGCGGAAGAGCTGCGTCTGGCGCTCGATCAGGCGGTGCGCCCAATGGATCGGCGCCGGCATGAGCGCCTCGGTCTCGCGGCAGGCGAAGCCGAACATCATGCCCTGGTCGCCGGCGCCGGTGCTGCCGGCGTCGTCGGCGGCCGCGTCCACGCCGCCGGCGATGTCCACGGACTGCTCATGGATGCAGACCAGCACGCCGCAGGAATCGGCGTCGAAACCGACGCCGGCGTGGGTGTAGCCGATCTCGCGCAGCGCCGCCCGCACTTCCTTCTGCACGTCGACGTAGGTCTTGGTGCGGATCTCGCCCCCCACCAGGACCGTGCCGGTGGTGGCGTAGGATTCGCAGGCGACCCGCGACTCCGGATCCTGGCGCAGGCAGGCGTCCAGGATGGTGTCGCTGATCTGATCGCAGACCTTGTCCGGATGGCCGGGGGACACCGACTCGGAAGTGAAGAGTTTCTGCTCCATCTAGGGGTGCGGCGGGTCGGTCGAGCGGGTCAGGATCATGGCCCGCGCCAGGGCGGCGAGGGTACTTTCGGCCGAACCCTGGCGGGTTGCAAGGGCGGCGGCGCCCGCGATGCCGGCACGGCGCGCGGCCGCGGGATCCGCCAGCCAGCCTTCCAAGCATCGTAACACTTCCGCCGCATCGGCCGCGCGCCGCAGGCCGCCGGCCTGCTCCAGCAGCTCGCATTCCTCGGAGAAGTTCTCGGTGTGCGGGCCGACCACCACCGGCACGCCGAGCGCGCCCGGCTCCAACACGTTCTGCCCGCCGTGCGGAATGAGGCTGCCGCCGAGGAAGGCGGCGCGGCAGGCGCGGAAGACCGATTCGAGTTCGCCGAAGGAATCCACCAGCAGCAGGCTGCCGGGGGGCACCGCCGCGCCCGGCTGGAGCGCCGAGCGGCGGAGCACCGGGCCCTCCACGGCCCGCGCCAGCGCCGCCGCCAGCTCCTCCGAGCGCTTCGGATGGCGCGGGACCACCGCGACGACCGCCGCGTCGCGCGCCGGCGACCGCGCCCAGGCGCGCGCCAACTGCTCCTCCTCGGGGGCGTGGGTCGAGGCCCAGACCAGCAGCGGCGCGGCCGAGGTCCACTGCGGCCAGGGGGAAGCGCGGTAGGCCGCGTCCTCCTCGGTGGTGGGCAGATTGTCATATTTGAGATTGCCGGTCACGACCACGCGTTCCGGCGGCACGTCGAGCGCGCGGAAACTCGCCGCGTAGCGCTCGTTCTGCACGCCGTAGAGCGCGATGCGGTCGAAGCGCGGCAACCAGCGCTGCACGCGCCGGTAACCGCGCACGGAACTCTCGGTGATGCGGCCGTTGACGATCGCCACGGGGATCCCGCGCGCATGGCACCGCCGCAGGAAGTTCGGCCAGATCTCGAGCTCCGCCAGCACGACGGCGCGCGGCCGCGCACGCTCGAGGAAGCGCCGCGTGGCGCCAGGCAGATCCACGGGATAGGCGAGCACGGGAATGTCCGGATAGGCCGCGCGCGCCGTGGCCAGCCCTCCGGGCGTGGATGAACTGATGGCGAGGGGTAGTTGCGGATGGCGCGCGCGCAGCAGGCGCACGAGCGGACGCAACGCCTTCACCTCCCCCACCGAGACGCCGTGCAGGAGCAGCGGCCCTTCGTCGCACGCCGGCGTCTTGGCCGCCCATCCAAGACGGGCGGGCAAGCCGCGGCGGAAGGCCGGCTCGCGCGCGCAGCGCCACAGGATCCACGGCGCCAGCAGTGCGCCGCCGAGATACAGCAGCAGGTTGTAGGCGAGAAAGGCGCCGCCGCGGTTCTCGCTCATCCGCCCTCGCCGGCCGCTGCCACCGCTACTTGCCGTGGCACTGCTTGTACTTC
>CAZDMB010000303.1:0-2173 GCA_964506175.1 uncultured Planctomycetales bacterium
CCAGACAGCCCGCTTCCGGGCGCAGCGTCGCGAAGGCGGGCGCCGCGCGCGCCACCGCGTCGCCGGGCAGCCCGCCGGGGTCGCCGTGGCAGCGGGCGCAGCCGAGTTCGGCGAAACGCCGCGCGCCGCGCGCCGCGCGCGCCGGATCCACGGCCAGGGGCGCGTTGCCGACCGGCGCATAGACCGCTCCGATCACGGAGAGGTTGGCTGCGCCGAGCGCCTCGCGCTCGCCGCCGGCGCGCTCCATCCACGCCTCGAGGACTTCGCCGCCGGCGTTCTCGTACATGCGCACGACCAGCTGGTGGCGGCCGGCGGCCAGCGTGACGCTGCCGCGCTTCTCCACCGGGGCATGCAGACCGTCGTTGTCCACCACCATCGCGCCGTCCACCGTGAGGTCGGAGCCGTCGTCGCTGTTGAGGCCGAAACGCAGCGTGGCGGGTTCGCCCAAGGTCAGCCAGCCTTCGAAGCGGTAGGCGAAGCGATCCTGGCTGTGGCCGGGAAGCAGGCCGACGCGGTCCGTGAGGCCGGTGCGCGTCGGCGTCCAATCGCGGATGTCCGCCAGTTTGCTGGGATCGGGCGCGTCGGCCGCCAACTCGACGTAGGCGTAGCGCACGCCGGGCACGAGATCTTCGCGCAGCGGGCCGGACACGTACTGCTCGCGCAGCAGCCAGGAGGCGATGGCGAGCGCCTCGCTGGCGCTCAGGCCGAGGTCCGGCATGCCGCAGCCGGGCCGGAAACTCAAGGGATCGCGCAGGAAGGCGGCGGCGCGCAGCAGGTCGGTCTTGGCGGCGAGCTGGCGGGCTTCGAGCGCGCCGTCCGCATGGCACGCGAAGCAGCCGAGCCGCTGGAACAGCGCGCCGCCTTCCTCCACGCGCCAGTCGTCCGGCCGCGTCGCCTGCGGCTCGAAGGGACCGTCGAGCGAAGCCAGATAGTGCGTGAGGTCTTCGACCGTCTCGCGCCGCGCATCGGGCTGGAGCGCGTGCAGGAGATCCGGCATGCGGCTCTCGGCCTCGGGCGCCTGCGGATCGTCCAGCCAGAAGCGCAACCATCCCGGCGCGAGGTGCTGGCCGATGCCGGCGAGCGGCGGCGCGGCGAGCGGCTGAATGCGCGCCTGCGCCGCGGCGTCGGCCTCGTGGCAGGAAAGGCAGCCGAGACGCGCCACGAGAGCCTCGCCGACGGGCTGGTCGAAGGGCGCGGCCGGCGGCGGCGTGCTGACGGCGGTCGGCGCCGGCGGCGCGGTTTCGGACTTGCCGCAGGCGAGCGCCAGCGCGAGCACGCCGGCAGCGCCGCAGACGAGAAGAGCGGGTCGGAGGGGCTTCACCGGGGGTGAGACAGCGTAGCGGCGATCCAGCCCCGGTCATCCTAGACTCCGGGCGTGCGCTCCCTCGTCATCGTGTGCGCCGCCGCGGCCGCCGCCGTGCTGACGATGCATGCCTGCGGACCGGCGGAGAAAGATGCGCGGGCCGGCGCCTCACCGGCGGAGCTGGCGCCGCTGCCGCTGGCCGCGCTGCCCGAGGCGGCAACTTGCGCAGCCTGCCATGCCGCCGAGGTGCGCAAGTGGCTGCAGCACGGCATGGCGGACGCGCTGGGACCGCTCGATCCCGCGCGCACGCAAGCCCGCCCCGACGCCGCGTGGCGGGTGCACGCGGCGAGCGGCGCCCGCTACCGCGTCGAGCCGAGCGCCGCCGGCGGTTGGATCTTGGCGCAGGAGTGGGCCGACACGCCCGCCGACCTGCCGCCGCCGCGGCGCGAGATCGCGCTGGCGGGGCGCATCGGCGCCGGCGTGCACGACACCGCCTTCGCCGCGCTCGAGCAGGACGCTTGGTTCTTCGCGCCGCTCGAGTTCCTGCGCGGCCGCGGCTGGGTCGAGGCGCCGTTCCAGCAGGCCGGCGCCGGCTCCGGTCTGCAGTTCCGCCTCACGCCGGATTGCCTCGCCTGCCACACGGACGCGCCGCTGCCGGCGCCCTTCCCCTACCACAAGATGGGTCCGCTCGCGCTGCGCGGCATTTCCTGCGCCGCCTGCCACGGCGACGGCGCGGCGCACGCGCGCGACGGCAAGGCGCCGATCCTCGACCCCGGAACGCTGCCGCCGGAGCGCCAACTGGATCTGTGCGCGCGCTGCCACCTGGAGGGCGATGCGCGCATCGAGGTGGCCCCGCCGGCGGCGCCGGCC
>CAZDMB010000304.1:0-2165 GCA_964506175.1 uncultured Planctomycetales bacterium
CGCAACACCAGCCCGGTCAAGGCTTCGAGCGCCGGCGCACGGTCCGAGGCCGGACGCGCCACGTCGTTCAGATGCCGCACGAGCGCTCGCCGCAGCGGCTCCGGCCCGAGCCGGCCGACGACCGCGTAGACGCGGCCGCGGACGCCCGGATCCGGCTCCAGCTTCTCCAGCACCGCCAGCAGCAGTCCGGTCGTCTGCGGGTCCATCACCGGCGTGAAGCCGCCGTCGCCGGCGAGGGCCTGGTGCACGGCGCTCCACAGGGCGACGCGGAAGTCGAGGCCGGCGGGAGAGCGCGCGCGATCGAGCGGGTAGGCGCGCCACAACTCGCGCACCAGGCGCTGCCACGCGGCCTCGGGCTCGCGCAACGCCGGCAACTGCTCGATGGCGCGCTGGCGCTCGGACTCGCGGGCGCTCGCCAAGGCCGCGTCGAGCGCGTCGAAGGCGGGGGCGCCGGCGAGGAAGCGCGGCACCAGCGCGATCAGGGTCTCGCGCAGCGCGGGGTCGGTCTCGCGCGTCAGCGCCTCGCGCAGCAACTGCGCCGCCGGCGAATCGGGGGGCTTGCCCGCGGGCGGCTCCAGCCGCGCCATCGCCGCGTAGCCGAGGCGCCGCACCGCCGCCGCCGGATCGCGCGCGGCGTCGAGGCTCCAGCTGGGGTCGCGGGCCAGCATCTCTTCCCAGCGCCGCAAGGCGCGCGCGCGCTCCTCATCCAGCGACGAGGCGAGCCAGTCCTCGCGCGCGCGCAGCCGCGCCAGCAGCCACCACTCGCGGAAGGCGTCGGCGTCGCGGAACTCGCGGCCGGTGATGCGCGCGAGCGCGAAGGCGGCGGCTTCGCGCGCCGCCGGATCCGTGAGGCGCGCAGCGATGGCCTCGACGGTGCCGGGCGCCGCCAAGCCGTACCAGCCGGCGGCGCGCAAGGCGCCGCGCAACAGCGCCGGATTCGCCGGCGGGACCGCCTGCAGGACGCGCTGCTCGACGCGAGCGCGCGCCTCCGGCCAATCCCCCGCCAGCGCGGACCAGGAAGGGCCGAGTTCGACCAGCAGCAGGCCTTCGCCCTCGCAGGCGAGCAGGAAGTCGAAGCGCTCTTCGGGCGCGGCGGCGACGAGGCGGTCGAGCACCAGGCGCGCCGCGTCACGGCGGGCGAGCGCGTCGCCGGTGCCGCAGACGGTGGCCCAAGCCGCGGCGACCTGGGGATCGGCCTTGAGCGCGGCGGGCAGTTCCGGCTCGCCGAGCAGGGCGAGCGCGAAGATGAAGCGCGCCAGAATCACCACGCCCTACTCTATCGGCTGAAACCTTCCTGCGTGAGAGCGATCTCGCGCACGGTTTGCAGCAGCCGCTCCGCGGCCTCCTCGGGCGCGCCGCCGCTGTCCACGCACCGGCGGGCGCAGGCGCGGTAGAGGGGCAGGCGGAGCGCGTGCAGCGCGTCGATCTCCTGCCGCAGCGGCAAGCTCGTCAGGGCCGGCCGCGTGCGATCGGCGGCGCGGCGGCGCCACTGCTCCTCCGGCTCCAAATGCAGCCAGACGGTGGCTCCGTGCGCGGCCAGCCGGGCGCGCGCCGCTGCGTCCTCCACCACACCGCCGCCCAGAGCCACGACCGCGTCGGGCAAGGCGAGCAGTTCCGGCAGCAGCGCCGCCTCGGCAGCGCGGAAGCCGGCGCGATCCTCCCGCAGCCACGCGGCGAGGTCGCGGCCCGAGCGGCGCGCGAGTTCGGCGTCGGCGTCGAGGAAACGGCGGCCCAGGCGCCGGGCTACCACAAGCCCTAGGGTGGACTTGCCGCTGGCGCGCGGACCGATCAGCGCGATGGCGCGCCGCGCGCCGTGTGCGCGCTCCTCGGCGAGCGCGGCGAGCAGGGCGCGCAGGGGCTCGAGCGCCGGCGCCGCGCCGCGCGCGATGCGGTATTGCTCCACCATTTGCCGGGCCAGCATCTCCGCGCCTCCGACCGGCGCCGCGCCCTGCGCGGCGGCCTGCACCAGGAACTCTGTGCGCGGCGGATCGTAGACCATGTCGAGGACGACGGCGCCAGGGCGGAAATGGCGGCCGTCGGCCGGATTGCCGGACGTGGCGCGGCTGCCGCAGGGAGTGGCCTGGATCACCGCCTCGGCCGCGCCGAAGTCGGCGTCCGCGAGCGCGAGGGCGGTGGCGGCGCCCAGCGGCGCGAGATCTTCCGCC
>CAZDMB010000305.1:0-2147 GCA_964506175.1 uncultured Planctomycetales bacterium
GCATCGCCAAGGTGGCCGGCGCGATCGCTGGGATCGCCGCCGGCCTCTGGCTGGCCCAGAAGAACCTGGCGTAGGCGGTGGCGATGTTGCCGCCGTTGCCGACGGCAACCCGTCCGGGCGTCGCCGTCTGGCGAACCGTGGACGGGGTGATCGTCGTGGTCGCCAACGTCGCCACCACGACGGGTGACCCGCCGCCGCCGGTCGGGCCCACCGCGCCGCAGCGTCCAGCGGCGCGTCCGCCGCGGCCTGCGCCGCCGACGCCGCCCTGGGCCAAGCGCGACAAGCGCGGGCCTGGCCCGCGGCCCGGTCGCTAGGCTGCGGCGGTGACGTGAACGTCAGCGCTGCCGCGCTGCGGACACGCGCAGCGGCGGCAGCGGCGCGTCGGCGCCACGACCCCGGTCCCAGTCCTCGACGATGCGCTTGGTGTAGGCCGGGTTGACCGCCGCGGGTGCCGTCTTCGACCACGCGCACGCGCCGCGCTCTGCGGCCGCCACCGCGTCCAGCGTCGCGCCGACGTAGCCGCGGACCTTCAGCGTGCACCACTCCATCGCCGGGCGCCGCATGCGCGCCTTGTCGTGCGGGTACCCTGCGCGTGCCGGGACACCGCTGCGCCAGTGGCGCGCAACGAGCAGCGCCGTCGCCTCACCGACCGGGTCGGCGTCCGTCGGTCGGATCTCAGCGGCATCGACGATGGTGTTCCCGCGCCGCGTGTACCGGACGGCGACGAACTTCGCGAAAGGTGGCAGTTTACGCGGCATGTGCCGACTCTACTACAGGGCGGGGCGCCGTGGTAGGCTCGTCGCATGGGATGGCGCCGCCGTACACGTCAACGCCCGAGCCGGTGCAGCCGCGTGGCCTTCGCGAAGGCCCAGGCCAAGGGCCCCGAGGCCGTGGCCGTCTTCTTCAAGCTCTGCGGCGTGCCGCCGAAGCCCGCCGTCGCGATCGCGCGCCGACGGTAGCTAGCGGGGCTCGGTCGCCATGCGCTCGCGCGCAAGGCGCGCACGCCCGCGGTCGGTGACGCTGCAGTTCACGTAAGCACGGCGCGCGCGGTCAGCGCGTGCCCGATGCGGCGTCTTCGCGCCCAACGCGCACACTGCGAGTAGCATGCCCTTGGCGGTCTTGATGCGAAATGGCCCCGGTGCACCGCCGCCTGGCATGTACGCTGGGTGTGTCCGGACGATCCCGGGGCGAACGTGCGCAGACGCGGCGGCCGCTGCGCTGCGGGCCGGCGCCAGCGCCGTCGAGGCGGTCCGCAACGCGCTCAACAACGACGTGGCTTCGATGCGGTCGCCGCTGCCACTATGGATGAAGACCGGGTGTCGCATGCGGCGAGTGTACCATAGCGCCCGATCGACTGTCAGGTGGTAGCTACGTGGATACTCGCCGCACCGACTGCGCCAGTGTCTCGACGGGACACTTCGTCAGCGCATACATCTCGCAGTCACCCAGGCCGTAGTCGGGGTGCCGCGAGCCGCCGGCGCGGCGGACGCAGCGTGCTCGGCCCTTCGTGACCTGCTTTCGCCAGAACGCCTCGGCCGCAGGCTTGCGGAGCACGTCGCTGCTGAGGACGCCGCCGGCGTCGCACGCGGCCTTGGCCATCGCCTCGTAGAGCCGCGTCGCGACGCCGCACCGCCGGAGCCGGTCGTCCACCTTGATCCACGACACCTGCAGCCCAAGCGGGTCGCCGGTGTGGTTCGCGGTGATCACGCCGACGCGCTGCATGCCGGCTCGAGCTTCGATGACGACGTCGTCACCGTACGAACTCTTGGTGGTTCGGGCGATCGTCAGGTTAGCGCACGACGGCGCAGGTGCCGCCCACGTGCGCGCTGCGGCGGGTGTTCGCCTGCGCACGGCTACATCCCGTCAGGGGCAGTACCGGCCGCGCGGCGTCGTAGACGCTCAGCTGCAGGCAGACGCCCCCATGCTTGGAAGGTAGCCTCGTTGGCGGTCGCCAACGCCGCCTTGGCCTGCACGATCTTGGCTGGGTCGCGGGACCGTAGCGCCGCGGCGACGGCCTGGGCTGCCGTCCACTCGGCGTGCTCGGCCTCGGATAGCGTCGGTAGTGCAGGTGTGGCGGGCGCCGCGGCCCGGCGCCGCCGGCTGCCGTGGAGCCCGCGCGCCGTGGTGCCGGGCACCGGCTTCCGCGG
>CAZDMB010000306.1:0-1273 GCA_964506175.1 uncultured Planctomycetales bacterium
TCTCGCCCTGCGCTTGCTGCAGCGCGCGCTCGCCGGATGAGCGCCTCCCTGGTCCTCGGCATCGAGACCTCGTGCGATGAAACCGCCGCCGCGGTCGTGCGCGACGGGCGCGAGCCGCTCTCCTCCGTGGTGCACAGCCAAGTGAGCGAGCACGCGGCCTGGGGCGGCGTCGTGCCGGAGATCGCCGGGCGCGGACATCTCGCCGCCTTGCAACCCGCCGTGCAGGAAGCGCTCGCGCGCGCGCGCACGCGCCCGCAAGACCTCGCGGCCGTCGCCGTCACCACGCAGCCGGGTTTGCTCGGCTCGCTGCTGGTCGGCGCCACCGCCGCCAAGGCGATGGCATGGGCGTGGGACAAGCCCCTGGTGGCGGTGAACCACGTGCACGCGCACGTCTACGCCGCCCTGATGTCCGTGCCGCGCTGGGAATTTCCCGCGGTGGCCTTGGTCGTCAGCGGCGGACACACCTCGCTCTACCGCGTGGACTCCCCGCTCGAACTCGCCTTCCTCGGCGGCACGCGCGACGACGCCGCCGGCGAGGCCTTCGACAAAGCCGCCGCCCTCCTCGGACTCGGCTACCCGGGCGGCCCGGCCATCGAGCGCGCGGCCGCCGGCGGCGACCCGCGCGCCTTTCCCTTCAAGTTGCCGCTGCTCGACGCCGACTCGCTGGAGTTCTCCTTCTCTGGCCTCAAGACCGCCTTGCTCTACACCTTGGTCGGGCCCGGCAAGCGGCGCGACGCCCCGTGGCGCGTGCCGCGCGAGCGCCTGCCGGACCTGTGCGCCAGTTTCGAAGCCGCAGTCGCCGCCACCCTGGCGCGCAAGGCCGTGCGCGCCGCCGTGGCGCAAGGAACTTCGCGCATCCTGGTCGGCGGCGGCGTGGCCTGCAATCGGCGCCTGCGCTCCGTGTTGGCCGAACTGGCGGAGCAGGCGGGCCTGGAAGCGCACTTCGCTCCGCCGGCCTACTGCACCGACAACGCCGTCATGATCGCGGGCCTGGGCCACGCCTTGCACGCCGCCGGCCGCCACTCCCCGCTCGACGTGGAGGTCTGCGCGCGCGCAGAGTGAAGCCGGCATGCGTCGTGAAGATCTGGAGCGCTTGCTCGAGGAAGTGCGCGGCGGGCGCTGCACTCCGGCGGCGGCCGCCGAGCGCCTCGCCGCCTTGCCCTTCGTCACCGCGGGCGAGGTGCTCGTGGACACGCACCGCGAACTCCGCACCGGCGCGCCGGAAGCCGTGTTCGCGCAAGGCAAGACGCTGGAGCAGGCCGCGGCGGCGGCG
>CAZDMB010000306.1:1283-2140 GCA_964506175.1 uncultured Planctomycetales bacterium
GAAGATTGCCGAGCACCACGGCCGCGTGCTCGTGACGCGCGCCGAGGAAAGCGTCGGCCGCGCGATCCTGGCCCGGCTCCCGGGAGCGGTGTGGCATGCCGCCGCGCGCTGCGTGGTCTTCGAAACGGCGCCGCCGCCGCCGCGCGGCAAGGTCGCGGTGCTGTGCGCGGGCACGAGCGACCATCCCGTGGCGGAGGAAGCCGCGCTCACCGCCGCCTTCCACGGAGCCGCCGTGGATCGGATCCTGGACGTCGGCGTGGCCGGACTTCCGCGCCTTCTCGCTCACCTGGAGCGTTTCCGCACCGCCGACGCCTTGGTGGTGGTGGCCGGCATGGAAGGCGCCCTCCCTAGCGTCGTGGCCGGCTTGGTGGCGGCGCCCGTGATCGCCGTGCCGACGAGCGTTGGTTACGGGGCCTCCTACGGCGGGTTGGCGGCCCTCCTTGCCATGCTGAATGCCTGCGCACCCGGCGTGGCCGTGGTCAACGTGGACAACGGATTCGGCGGCGGTTTCCTGGCCGCCCGGATCGCGCAAATGGCACGACCTTTGCATCCGTAGACGGGAACGGATGCTCCTCGGCGCGCTGCTCCTCGCCCTCGCCCCCTCCGCCCTGCCGGCCCAAACCACGGCCCAGGCGCGGCCGGTGCCGATCGCGATCACCGCTTCGGGCCTGCGCTTGGAGTGCGTGGACACGCGGCCCGGCGACCGCCTCATCCGCACCCCGTTCGGCAACCTCTCCGTCCCGACGGACCCGGTCGCCGAGGTGGCCGACGGCAAGGATCAGCTCGAAGGCCTGCTGGCCCTGCACGCCCAGGGCGCGCTGGACGACCTCGGGCTCTTGCAGGACCTCGCCACTGCC
>CAZDMB010000307.1:0-2137 GCA_964506175.1 uncultured Planctomycetales bacterium
GAACTTCTGGTTCGGGTCGAGGCCGTCGGTGGGCTCGTCCATGATCAGCACCGGCGGGTCGTGCAGCAGCGCCTGGGCGATGCCGACGCGCCGCTTGAAGCCCTTCGACAGGGTTTCGATGGTCTGCCACACCACGTTCTCCAGGTGCACCAGGGTGATGACCTCGTCCACGCGCGCGCGCCCGGCCGGGCCGCGCAGGCCGCGGATGTCGGCGATGAAGCGCAGGAACTCGCGCACCCGCATGTCCGGGTAGGCCGGCGCGCCCTCCGGCAGGTAGCCGATCTGGGTTTTGACGCCGAGGGGGTCGGCCGCGAGGTCCGTGCCGGCGACGTGGACCGTGCCGGCGTCCGGTTCCAGGAAGCCGGTCAGCAGTTTCATGGTGGTGGACTTGCCGGCGCCGTTCGGGCCGAGGAATCCGACCACCTCACCGCGCGCCACCACTAGGTCCACCCCTTGGACGGCCTGGATGGCGCCAAAGCTTTTGTGCAATCCGCGGGCTTCGAGCAGAGCTTCCATGGGCGTTCTCAAGTCTCCGGCTACGCCGGAAGGGGTAGAAATATAGCGGTTCCCCCGGCCCTGTCCCCTTCCTTGCCGCCCCGCGCCGCCCTTTTGCTCGCTCCCTTGCTGGCCGGGGCCCTCGCCGGATGCGGCGGCGGCGATCCGTCCGCCGCGGGTGCGGGCGCGCCCGCACCCGCCGCCGGCGGCGAGCGCATTCAGGTGGGCACCGCGGCGCTGCGCGTGCGCGCGGCCGGACCGGCGCGCGGACCAGCGGTGCTGTTGCTGCACGGAGCGGCGTTCAGCAGCAAGACCTGGGCCGACCTGGGCACCCTCGACGCGCTGGCGGCGGCGGGCTTCCGCGCCTTCGCGGTGGACCTGCCGGGCTACGGCGAGTCGAGCGCCGGCGGGCCGCCGCCGGAAGAGTTCGTGCCGGCGGTGCTCGACGCGCTCGGCCTCAAGCGCGCGGCGCTGGTGGCGCCCTCGATGAGCGGGCGCTTCGCGCTGCCCTGCGTCGCGGCGCACCCCGAGCGGCTCACGCGCTTCGTCGCCGTCGCGCCGATCGGCGTGCCGGATGCGCTCGAGCGTTTGCGCGGCTCGATGGTGCCGACCCTCGCCGTGTGGAGCGACACCGACGCGGTGGTGCCGCCCGATCGCGCCGAGATGCTGGTGCAGGCGATGGCGAACGCGCGCATCTTCTGGATGCGCGGCGCGCCGCATCCTTGCTACACGGCCGATCCGCCGGCCTTCCACGCGGCGCTGATCGCCTTTCTGAAGGGCGGCGCCTAGGGCCCGCGCCTCGCGGGCGCCTTCAGCGGGCGCAACTCTGGCAGCGCGGGCCCGCCTGCGCGGGGGCTTCCACGCGGCCGTGTCCGGCGACGCGCGCCTGCGGGCTCTGCATCTGGATCCAGTGCATCCAGGCGCCGACGCCGCCGAAACCGCCACCGTTGCCGTTGCCGCCGGTGTTGCCGGAGCCGACCGAGGATTCGTCGGCGCGGTGCATCGTGGGCGCCAGGGCGTAGAGTTCGCGGATGGCGAGGCGGTCTTCCGGCGAAAGCTCCATCCAGCGCACCGTCGGGTACATGACGTCGCGGGCGTCGGCGCTGTGGCCGGTGCGCGGCGCCGGCGCGACGATGCCGAGCGCGTGCCCGAACTCGTGCAGCAGAAGGGCGTAGACCATCTCGCCGGAGATCTGCTCGGTGTCGCTGCCGATCCGCAGCGTGACGGCGACGCGCTGCACGCGCTGGCGGTCGAAGAGTTCGGTGATGACTTCGGTGTAGCCCAGCAACTCGCTGCCGCCGATCTCTGCGAAACTCACTTCCACCTTGACCACGTCCGCGCCCAGGGTTTGGCCGGAGCCGTGGAAGGACAGCGCGAAATGCAGCGGCAGGCCGGCGTAGCGGGCCCAGGCGTCGAGGGCTTCGCGCACGGCGTCGGCGCAGCGCTGCGAGTCGTAGCCGAGGTGCAGCAGGCTGGCGGGAAGTTCTTCCGGGGCGTTCTTCACTTCCACCAGCACTTCGATGGCCTCGCCGGGTTGGCGCGGCGTCCAACGGAAGAGCTGCACCGGATCCAGCGCCTTGTCGAGGTAGCTTTCGGTGTCGAGGGTGGCCGCGGCGGTGGTGGCGCCACTTCCGCCCGAACC
>CAZDMB010000308.1:0-2117 GCA_964506175.1 uncultured Planctomycetales bacterium
TGCGGCACGACGCGGAGATCGAGCTCGAGATCCTGGTGGCGCAGGGACCAAGCCAGGAGTTGCGCCGCGGCGGGCGGCCGCGGGCCGGCGCCGAAGAGGGTGGCCGGCTGCAGGTAGACGCGCGCTCCGGGCGCGGCGGCGGCGATCTCCGCCAGCGCCTCCCCCAGCTCGGCATCCGTCGTGTCCGTGGTCACCACCAGTTTCACCCAGCATTCCGGGGCATGCGCTGCGCGCGCGGCCAGCTCCAGGCAGGCGCGCGGCGCACGCAGTTCGGCGCCGCGACGCAAGGTCGCGGCGAGTTTCCAGTCCAGGCTCACGAAGTCCGCCTCCGGCAGCACGCGCGCCAGCCGCTCCGGCCAGATGCCCGCGGTCTCCAGCAGGACGCGACCCGGCCAGCGCGGCAGCCACTCCTCCAGGAAATCGACCTGCTCCAGCGGCTCGCCCCCCGTCACCGCCAGCACGCTGCGCCGCGGCACGGCGCCATGCGCCGCGCACAAGGCGGCGAGTTCCTGGTCCAAGGCCTCTGCGGTCAAGGGGTTGGGCACGGCTTCCGACGCACCGCCGCGATGGCGCTCCCAGGTGGAATGCCGGGTCCACGAGCGCGGCGTGTCGCAGTAACTGCACCGCAGCGGACAGCCGGCCAGGCGCAGGAACACATGCGGACGGCCGATCTCCCCCGCCTCGCCCTGCAGGCTGATGAAGATCTCGTCGAGGAAGATGGCGGAAGCGGGCATGGCGTGCGCCGCCGGCGGGCGGCGGCCGCCGGCCTACTCCGCGGCTTCCGACGCCGTGGACTCCGTGTCCTTGGCGGCGGCGTCCTTCTTCTGCTTCTTGGTCAGCACCTTGAACTTGGTGCGCACCTTCGGCAGGGAAAGCGGCGAGCCGGTCGTGGAGAGCTTGCCCTCGAGCACCAGACGATCGAGGCGCTCGCGGCGGGTCCAGACGGTGCGATCAGCGCCGGCGGTGCCGGCGGCGAGGCGCAGGGACTTGTGGACGGACATGGCGGATGGCGGACGAGCCGCGGCGAGGGTTTTAGGTGGTGGAAGGAATGCGTTTGACGAAGGCGTCGGCGAAAGGCTTCTGGCCCGGCTGCGACGGCAGGGAAAGGCCGCGCACCCGCTTCAGGAGCGCGTCCAGCGCGGATTTCTCCGCTTCCCGGCCGACGTAGATTTCGTACCAGGTCTTGCCGCGGTCGTTGTGCTTGCGCACCTGGACGTCCGGAAGGCGCAGCGTGTCGCGCATCTCCAGCGCGATCGCCGTGGCCTGGCTTTCGTTGGCCGAACCCTGGTAGGTGATGGCAAGAACGCCGTAGGCGGGTGCATCCGCCGGGGCGGCCGGATGGTTGCCGGCCGGCGCGGGATTGGCGCCGCCGGGCGCGCCTGGGGGCGTCTGCGGCGGCGTCTGCGTGGCCGGCGTCTGCGCCTGCGGCGGCGCCGCGGGAGGCGCCTTGTCCGGCCACAAGAAACTGATCAGCCAGAGGACGAGCGCCACCCACACGAGGACGAAGGCGAGACGCAGGATCCAGCCCCGCCAGGGTGGTGTTGCCGAGCGTGAATGAGAGGGAACGGACGACGGTTGGGGAGCGACCGGGGCGTGCGCCGAAGACTCCTTCCTTTGGTTTCGAAGGACGTCCAACAGCTCGCGCTTCCGAGGGACCATCGCCTTGAATCGAGCCCGACAAGGATACGGTCGAGAGCCGGGCCTGTCCATGCCGGGACCAGGATCGCGGGGCCTATCCTGGGCCGACCGTGAGCGCCTCCACCCCCGCCGACCCGCGGACGCTCGAGGCCGCAGGACTGCTTCTGCGCCAGGCGGCGCACGCGGGCTTGCGCCAGGTCCCGGACCTCCCCGCCCCGGTGCCCATCGCGGCCTCCTCCCCCCGGCCAATGGCGCAGGAAGACCTCGCGCAGATCAGCCTGGAAGTGCGCGCCTGCACCCGTTGCCCGCTCGCCGCCGGCCGGCGCAACACCGTCCCCGGCGAGGGCGCGCCGCGCGCGCGCCTGATGGTGGTCGGAGAGGGACCCGGCGCGGATGAAGATGCGAGCGGTCGGCCCTTCGTCGGAGCCGCCGGCCAGTTGCTCGACAAGATCCTGCAGAGCGGCATGGGCTTGGCGCGC
>CAZDMB010000309.1:0-2105 GCA_964506175.1 uncultured Planctomycetales bacterium
CAACCACGCAGCGGGCCGCGCCGGCACGGCTGCGGCGAGCGCGCGCAGCCGCGCCGGACCCCAGCGCGCCGCCAGCCGCAGAAGGCCGAGGCGTCGCGCCGCGCGCGCCAGCATCCCGGCCGCGCGTTGCAGTCGCCGCGAGCGGGAATAGCGCGCCAACCAACCCGGCGATCGGCCCGCCCGCGCGCCGGCGCGCTGCCGCTCCACGAGTTCGTGGTAGGCGACCTGCGAAGGGCATGCCGGCTCGCACGCGCGGCACAGCACGCAGCGATCCACCCACGGTGCCACGTCCGCCGGCGCCATTCTGCCCTCCGCCTGGGCGCGCATGAGGCTGATGCGGCCACGCGGCGAATCGCTCTCGATTCCCGTGAGGCGGTAGGTCGGGCAGGCTTGCAGGCACAAGCCGCAGTGGACGCAGTCGAGCAAGCCGGGGAAGCCGGCGAGCGGCGCGGCCGGCGGCAGATCCGTGGCGCCCTCGGGGCGCGCGTAGTCCGCGGCTTCCTTCATCGCGCCGCCTCCGCGGGCGCGGGGGCGCCGAAACGCGCGCCCGAGGGCGCGCAGGCCTTCGCCAACCGCTCCAGCCACGGGGAGTCGCTCGCATGGGGCAGGCGTCGCGCCGCGGGGGGCGCCGGGGTCTCGGCCGCGCAGGCCTGCTGCAGGCTGTTCCAATCCATCGGTCCGGCGACCTCGGCGGCCGGCGGGCGGGCATGCGCGAGGCGCGCCGCGGCTTGAGCGAAGGCGGCGAGGCATGCCGCGCGTGCCGCCGCAAATTGTTCCGCGTCGCAGGGTGCGAGCAGCGCATCCGTCGGCGCGAAGCCGTCCCACGCGGCGAAACACGCTCCGGCGCGCTCTTGGAAGAACCACAGCGGATCCGGCAGTGGCCGCGCCCGCAAACGCACGGGATCGAGCACGCGGCGGCACTGCAGCGCGCGCGGCCGCGGCTGCAGGCGCAGGATCAGGCTGAGGCAGGCCGCCAGCCGGCCGCGCGAGCCGAGGAACAAGCGCGTGAGGTCGTAGCCGGCCACCGATTTGACGACGCGCGCGCCCGTGCGCACGACGGTGCCGTCCGCCAGCAGCCACGAGCCGCCCAACACTTGATCGCGCGGCGGGCCGTAGGCGCGATGCAGCAGCGAGAGATCCGGAGCGAGGAACAAGCCGCCGAGGCTGCCGGCCTGCGCCTGCGGCGCATCGACGGCGAGCATCAGCCCGTGGGGCTCTAGCCAGGCGTCGAGTTCCGCGGGCGCCGTGCCGGCGCCCACTTCGCAGGTCTGGTCGGCGGCGTCGAGCCACAGCAGTCCGCGCAGCTCTCCCAGCTCCAGCCAGCGCGAGGGAGCGGCCGCAGGCGCGTGGCGCGCAATGCGGCTGCGGCGGCCGCAAGGAAGGATGGAGGTTCCGTCCGCGATCGCGGCGCGCAGACGCTCACGAGCCGCGGCGACGGCAGCGTCCCAGGAGCTCATGAGGCGATGCTCCCGTGGCGGTGGAACGCCTCGGCGCAGCCGCGACGCATGGGCAGACCTTTGCCGGGATTGAGCAACTCCGACGGGTTGAACGCGCGGCGCGCGCGCTCCATCAGGGCCAGCTCGGCGTCGCCGAACTGCTCGGACATCAAGTGCTGCTTCTCCAGGCCGATGCCGTGCTCGCCGCTCAGCGAGCCGCCGAGCTCGAGGCATTTGCGCAGGATGCGCGCGCCGGCGCGCTCGACGCTGGCGACTTGCTGCGGCGCGCGCGCGTCGTAGGAGAAGTGCGGGTGAATGTTGCCGTCGCCCGCGTGAAAGAGGTTGGCGACGGGCAGGCCGCTTTCCTCCTCGACTTCCTCGACGAAACGCATGATCTCCGCGAGACGCGAGCGCGGCACCACGCCGTCCATCACGTAGGAGTCCGGGCCCAGCCGGCCGAGGGCGCCGCCGGCCCCCTTGCGCCCCTTCCAGATGGCGAGCCGCTGGGCCGGGGTTTCGGCCCGATCGATGCGCAGCGGCCGATGCGCGCGCAGCTTCGTCTCCTTGTGCGAGCCGCTGACGAAGCGCATGCAGCCGTTCTCGCGCAGCGAGTCGTCGAGCGCCATCCACACCGTGGCGGTGCGCGGATCCGGCGTGTCCGGCCAGTAG
>CAZDMB010000310.1:0-2089 GCA_964506175.1 uncultured Planctomycetales bacterium
GCGCGCCTGCGCAATTCGCTCGCCGCGGTGCGCTGGAATCTGCACAAGGGCTACTTGCTCGAACTCGAGCGCGCGGGCCTGCCCGTGGTTCCGACCGTGGTCGTGGCGCGCGGCGCGGCGCCGGATGTGGCGGCGGTGCGCGCCGCGCGCGACTGGCACGCGATCGTCATCAAGCCGGCGGTCTCGGCGGCGTCCTTTCGCACGCGCCGCTTCGGCGCGGACGAGGATGCGGCGGCGCAGACCTTCCTGCGCAGCTTGTGCGCCCGCCGCGATGCGCTGATTCAGCCCGCGCTTCCGGGATTCGCCGATCCGGGCGAGCGCGCGCACGTCTGGATCGACGGCGAGCACACGCATTGCGTCCGCAAGCAGCCGCGATTCGCCGGCGAGGAGGAACGGGTCAGCGGCGCTCTGGCGCCGGCGACGGAGGAGCGCACTTGGCTGCGCCGGACGCTGGCCGCCCTGCCGGCGCCGGTGCGCAGCGGCCTGCTGTACGCGCGCCTGGACTTGGTGCCCGGCCCGGACGGAAGTCCCCTCATCTCCGAGCTGGAGCTGATCGAGCCCTCGCTGTTCCTCCTGCAGCATCCGCCGGCCATGGAGCGACTGGCCGCCGCCGCCTGCGCCGCGGCAAAATAGCCGCGCCATGGCCGACTTCGAGCTCCCCGCCTGCTTCTACCTGGGGCGGAGCGTCGCCGCCGCGGACGGCGCTGCCGCGCCGGAACTCGTCCTGGTCGACGCCAAGGATTTCACCACGCATGCGGTGATCGTCGGCATGACGGGCAGCGGCAAGACGGGACTCGGCATCGCCATCCTCGAGGAAGCCGCCCTCGACGGCGTGCCGGCGCTCATCGTGGATCCCAAAGGCGATCTCGCCAACCTGCTGCTGACCTTCCCGCGCCTCAGCGCCGAGGAATTCGCGCCCTGGCTGCCGCCGCCCGCCGCCGGCGACGATCTCGATCCCGCGGCCCGCGCCGCCGCCGCGGCGACGAGTTGGCGCAACGGCCTCGCGGAGTGGGGCATGGATGCCGCGCGCGTGGCGCGCTTGCGCCAGGCGGCGGAGTTCACCGTGTACACGCCGGGTAGCAACGCGGGCGCGCCGCTTTCCATCCTCGGCGGCCTCGCGGCGCCGCCGGCCGCGGAGCGCGAAGACGCCGAGCTGCTCGGTCAGCTGGTGGCGAACGCCGCAAGTTCCTTGCTCGGCCTGATCGGCCAGACAGGCGAGCCGGGCCGATCGCGCGAACATTTGCTGCTCGCCAACGTGCTCCAGCAGGTGTGGAGCGCCGGCGGGGATCTCAGTCTCGAGTCCCTCATCCAGCACATCCAGCAGCCGCCATTCCAGCGCCTGGGCGTCCTCGAACTCGAGTCCTTCTACCCGGCGAAGGAGCGCTTTGCCTTGGCGATGGCCTTCAACAACCTGCTGGCCGCTCCCGGCTTCGGCCGCTGGTTGGAAGGCGAGCCGCTCGACGTCGGCCGCCTGCTGTGGACGCCGGAGGGCAAGCCGCGGCACGCGATTCTCTCCATTGCGCACCTCGGCGAGCAGGAGCGCATGTTCTTCGTCTCGCTGCTGCTCAACCAGACGCTCGCGTGGATGCGCGCGCAGTCCGGCACGAGCACTCTGCGCGCCCTTCTCTACATGGACGAGATCGCCGGCTACGTGCCGCCGGTGGCCAACCCGCCGTCGAAACCGCCGCTCCTGACTCTGATGAAACAAGGGCGCGCCTTCGGTCTGGGCGTGGTGCTGGCCACGCAAAATCCCGTGGACGTGGACTACAAGGGTTTGTCGAACGCCGGCGTGTGGCTGATCGGCCGCCTGCAGACCGAGCAAGACAAGGCGCGCGTCCTGGACGGTCTGCTGGGCGCCGACGGCAGTCTCGACCGCGCCGGCGCGGATGCGCTGATCGGTCAGCTCGGCAAGCGCCAATTCCTGCTGCACGACATCCATCGGGGGAGCCCGCGCGTGATGCAAACGCGGTGGTGCATGTCCTTCCTGCGCGGACCTTTGACGCGCGAGGAGTTGCGGCGTCTGAAGGCGCAGAGCGGCCTCGCGCCAGCGCCGGCCACGTTTCCTGGTGCGTCGCAAGCAGGGCACGTT
>CAZDMB010000311.1:0-2081 GCA_964506175.1 uncultured Planctomycetales bacterium
AGCCGCGTGCATGGCGGCGTTGACGCTCGCCACGGTCACGCTCCGCTTGAGCACGGCGGTGAGGTCCACGACCGAGCCGCACGGCACCGGCACGCGCAGGGAGAAGCCGTCGAGCTTGCCCTTGAGTTCCGGCAGGATCTTGCCGACCGCGCGCGCGGCTCCCGTGGTGGTCGGGATGATGTTCAGCGCGGCGGCGCGCGCGCGGCGCAGGTCCTTGTGCGGCAGGTCGAGCACCTGCTGGTCGTTGGTGTAGGCGTGCACCGTGTTCATCAGGCCGCGCTCGATGCCGAAGGACTCGTGCAGCACCTTGGCCAGCGGCGCGAGACAATTGGTGGTGCAGGAGGCGTTGCTGACGATGCGGTGCTCCTTCTGCAGGATGCCGTCGTTCACGCCCAGCACGACCATCGCGTCCACTTCGTCCTTGGGCGGCACCGTCAGGATCACGCGGCGCGCGCCGGCCGCCAGGTGCTTGGTGCAGGCCTCGCGGCTGGTGAAGATGCCCGTGCTCTCGACCACGACGTCCACCCGCAAGGCTTCCCACGGCAGCGCCGCCGGATCCCGCTGCGCGAGGACCTGGATCTTGCGGCCGTCCACCACGATGCCGTCCGAGGCGGCCTCGACCGCGCCGTCGAAGCGGCCCGCAACGCTGTCGTACTTGAGGAGGTGGGCGAGAGTCGCCGGGTCCGTCAGGTCGTTCAGGGCGACGATCTCGAAGGCGGCGCCGCGCGCGTGCAAAATGCGGAACAGATTGCGGCCGATGCGGCCAAAACCGTTGATTGCGATGCGAATGGCCATGGGGGCGAAGATTGTAAGGTGGCGCACCGTGCCGACGGAAGCCGCCTTCGCCGCATGCGCGCCGTGGCCGGAAGGCCGGCCCGTGTTGCTCGCCTGCTCGGGCGGCGCGGATTCCACTTTTCTCGCCGCCGCCTGGAGCCGCGAAGAGGGCTTGCCGCCGGCCGTCGCGGTGGTGGTGGATCACGGTCACCGTGTCGGCACCGCCGCCGACGCCGAAAAGGCGGAGGCACTGCTGAAATCGCTCGGGCTGCGCGCGGAGATCGCGCGCGCCGCGCCGCCCGCGCCGTCGGGCGCGGCGGAGGAGGTGCTCCGCGCGGTGCGCTACGAGGCCTTGCTGGCCGCCGCGCGGCGCCACGGCGCGGCGCGCATCCTCACCGCGCACACCGCCGATGATCTCGCGGAGACCGTGCTGCTGCGCATCTTTCGCGGCACCGGCCTGCGCGGCCTCGCGGGCATCCCGGCGCGCCGCTCCTTGGCGCCCGGCGTGGAGCTGCTGCGCCCGCTTCTCGGACTGCGCCGCGCCGCCTTGCGCGCCGACCTCGACGCGCGCGGCATCCCTTGGGTGGAGGATCCCACCAATGCCGACCCGGCCGCTTCGGCGCGCGCGCGCCTGCGCCTGCAGGTCCTGCCCGCGCTCGCCGGCGTCGCCACGGGCGATCCCGTGCAGGCCGTGCTGCGCCTCGCCGGCGAGGCGCGCGCCTGGTCCGAGACGCTCGACGTCCTGCTCGCCGCCGCGCCGGATTGGCGCGCGCTGCCGCCGTATCTGCGCGAACAGGCGGTGGCGGCGCAGCTGCGCGCGCGGGGGGAAACCGTCAGTCCGGCGCGCCTGCGCGACCTCTGTGGCGCCTTGGGCGCGCGCGGCCGCGCCGGCGTCCGCGCCGACGCCGCCCTCGCGCTGCGCGCCGGGCGGCTGGAGTGGCGCGCGGCGGCGCGCGAGTCCGACGGGCGGCGCGGCTAGGATTCGCGCCCGCCGCACCCGCGTGCGCGTGGCATGGACGGATTCGACCCGCTCGTCTTCCTGCTCGCCGTCGGCCTGCTGCTGCTGACCGGCCGCCTGCTCGGCGAACTCGCCGCGCGGCTGCGGCAACCGCCGGTGTTGGGAGAGATCGTCGCCGGCATCCTGCTCGGCCCGACGATCCTCGGCCGCCTCGCGCCGGATGCCTGCGCGGCGCTGTTCCCCCTGAGCGGCCCGGGCGCCGACGCACGCAACGGCCTCGCCACCTTCGCCGTCGTGCTCTTCATGTTCTCGGCCGGCCTGGAGGTGGACCGTTCCACCATCTGGCGCC
>CAZDMB010000312.1:0-2065 GCA_964506175.1 uncultured Planctomycetales bacterium
GACTTTGGCGGTCGGTTTGGCGCTGACGGCCGCGGATCCGGGCCTCTTTGCCATGGAGATCCTGACCGTGGGCGCGCGGCGTAAGCGCGCCTTCAGCGAACGCGGCATCTGGAGCGTCGCTGCCGGCGCGCTGGCGGCGGTTTATCTGGGCCTCGCCTTCTGGCATCACGGCGTCTTGGCCGACGCCGCAGAAGCCGCGGCACGCCGCGCGCGCCAGCAGCTCAACGCCGTGCAGAGCGCCAATACCCGCACCAACGAGATCCTGCAGCAGATCGCAGCCGAAGAACAATTGGCGCGCGAACTGGCGACGCGCGTGGCCATCGGCTCGAGCGCGCGGCGCTTCCTCGAATTTTTCGAGGCGGAGTTGCCGGAGAGCCTGTGGATGGAGAGTTGGGCCGTGCGGCTCGAAAGCGGCAAGGACTGGGGACGCCCGGCCGGAGTGGAGTTGCCGGTGATCGAGGCCGCCGGGCGCGCCGAAGAGGAAGCGCGCGTCGCCAGCCAGCAGTTCTCCGAATTCGTCGGGCGCATGCAGCAACTTGCCGGCGGCGGCGAGATCGTCAAGCCGGCCACGCGTTCGCAGAGCCGCGAGCTGGAGTGGAGCCTGAAGGCCATGCTGCTGGCGGACCGCACGCCGCCGGCGGACGGGGAGGCGAAGCCGCAATGAATCTCGACGCCATCTGGCAGCGCAATCGCGTCTTCATTCTCGGCCTGCTCGGGTCGCTGATCGGCTTCTTCCTGCTTTCGTGGCTGCTGACGAGCGGCGCGGCGGCGCGCGAAGCCTCGGCCGGACGCGCCATCTCGAAGGCCGCCACCGATTTGCGCAGCGCCATGTACGGCGACGCCCAGGAGCGCGAGGCGACCGAGCGCCTGGCCACGCTGCGCGAGCGCAACGCCGCCTTCGCCGCCCAGGCGCTGCCGCCGGTGCGCGCGCAGTTTCAACTGCCGGCCGGCAAGGCGGCGGCTCAGCACTACATCGAAATCACCGGCGAGTTGCGCCAAGACCTGGTCGCCTGGGCCCTGCGCAACGATTGCGAGGTGGATCCGAGCCTGGGACTGCCGCCGGTGTCGCCGACGCAGGCGCCCCAGGTCGAACGCGTGCTGCGCGGCCTCGACGTCGTGGATCGGGTCGTGCACCTGGCCGTGGCGCAAGGCGCCGCCGCCGTGGACAAGATCACCATCGCGGATCGCAGCCGCCGTCCGACGGGCGGCCGCGCCGCCCTGCTCGATCTCACCCTGGTCCAGATGGAAGTGGTGTTCGAAGGCGCGAGCCCGGCGCCGTTCCTGCGCGCCATGCTCGAGGAAACCGCCGCCGGGCGGCCGCTCGGCATCTCCGGAATCGAGGTCGCCGCGCCCAATCCGCGCAAGCGCGAGCGCCGCCTGCTGCTCGAATTCGCCGTCGGCACGCTGCAAGCGGTCGGCGCCGCGGGGGCCGCGCAATGAACCGCGAGCGCATCCTCTTTTTCGTGGTGGCCGCGCTGCTGGGCCTGCTCAGCTGGCGGCTCTTCTCCGCCGAAGAGCAGCGCTTTTCGCCGCGCGCCGCGACCGTCAAGCAGTTGCCGGCCTCTTCCATTCCGCCGGCGGATCCGGTGCTCGCGCTCGCGGGCACGGGCGCGCGGCGCGACGCCTTCGAGCGTCCGAGCGCCGATCAGCCGCTGCCGCTCTTGCCGCTGCCGCTGCCCCCGCTCGCGGAATTGCCGGATCTGTTGCCGCCGCCGTGGCCGGATCCGGGCCCGGAGGCCTGGAGCGATCACTTGTACGCGCGGCCGGCGAAGTTGGTGGGCGCCGTCAACGAGGTGCTGGATGCCGGCGACGCCGCCGCGGGACTGGAGGCGGTCAACGGCAGCAGCGCCGGCGCGGAGCAGGAACCCGGTTACGCCGACACCTACGACTCCGTGCAGTTCGGCCCGCTCAGCATGCTGTGGGGCCGCATCCTGAACGAGAACCGCTACGACCTGAAGAACGGCGACACCCTGCGCTTCCAGCAGGTGAATCCCAAGACCGGCCAGGACCAGTTCGCCCCGCAGACCCGGGAGGTCCATCACGGACCGGGACGCTACGAGTCCTG
>CAZDMB010000313.1:0-2056 GCA_964506175.1 uncultured Planctomycetales bacterium
GCGCCGCCGGCAACGAGCGCGTCCTCGTCACCGAGCGCGGCACCTTCTTCGGCTACGGCCGCCTCGTGGTGGACTTCGGCTCGCTGCCGGAACTGCGCCTCGCCGGCTGTCCGGTGATCCTGGACGGCACGCACGCGGTGCAGCGCCCCGGCGAGGCGGGCGGCGCCAGCGGCGGCGACTGGACGCGCGCGCCTCTGCTGTTGCGCGCCGGCGCGGCGGCGGGCTTCGACGGCTTCTTCCTGGAAACGCACCCGGAGCCGCTCAAGAGCCCGAGCGACGGCCCGAACATGATCCCGACCCCGCGCCTGCGCGAGATCCTGGAAGAGGTGCTGGCCATCGCGGCGCTGCGCGCGCGCGTGCCGGCCCCCGGCGCGCCCTAGATCTTCTCCTGCAGCTTTTCCTTCAGGCGCTCCATGATCTTGCCCAAGATCTTGGAGACGCGCGACTGGGAGAGCTCGTACATCTCGGCGATGTCCTTGAGCGAATAGTCCAGGAAGTAGCGCAGAAAGACGATCTCGCGCGCCTCGTCGTCGAGGCTCTGGGAGATGAGCGCCAGAAGCTCCCGCCGGTGCGGATCGGCGTCCGGGCCGTCCGTGCGCGGGTCTTCGAAGAAGTCGAGGGTGCCCTCGCTGTCGCCGTCCTCCCCGCCAGGCTTGGCGCCGGCCAGCACCGGCGCCTCCTTGCGGCCGGCAAAGGCCCGGTGGTAGTCCTCGAGGCTCAGGCCGAGCTCGGCGGCGGCCTCGTCGTCCGTCGGCTCGCGATTGAGGCGCGAACGCAGGCCCTCCAGCGCCGCCTTGCGCTCCTTGGCGCGCGTCCGCACCGGGCGCGGCAGCCAGTCCGCGCGCCGCAACTCGTCCAGGATGGCGCCGCGCACGCGGTGCTCGCAAAAAGCCTCGAAGGGCACGCCGCGGCCCGGGTCGAAGGACTGGATGGCCTGGATCAGGCCGACGTCGCCCGCGCCTTCGAGATCGCCGATCTCGACCGTGCGCGGCAGGCGCGACTTCACCCGCCGCGCCAACTGCACGGCGTAGGGCCGGTAGTACTCGATCAGCGCGTTGCGCGCCTCGATGCCGTCGCCGCTGCGATAATCGCTCCAAAGACGGATCAGCGTCTCGTTGTCCGGTCGCGCGCGATGGACCATGCAGGGGTGCGGGATGCGCGCGCGCAAGGGATGCGCGCGGGCCGTGGGTGATTGAACCCGCTGGATACCCCCCGCGTCAAGCGCGAGGCGGAACTTTTTCGCGCGCCAGCGTGCGCGCCTCGGCGGCGCGCATGGCGGCGCGCGCGGCGGCGTCGCGATCATCGAAGCCGAGCAGATGCAAGGCGCCGTGCGCGACGTAGAGCAGCGCCTCGTCGCGCGCGCGCGCGCCGCGCGCCGCCGCCTCCCGCCGCGCGCAGTCGGCGTTGACCAGAATCTCCCCCCACAGGTCGGCGTCGCGGTAGGAAAGGGCCATCACGTCGGTGGCTTCCGGCGCGTCCATCAGTTCGGCGTGCAGGCGGGTGTGCTCGGCTTCGCCGAGCAGCGCCACCTCCACCGCCGCGCCGGGCGGTCCGCAGTGCAGCGCCCAGGCGCGCGCCACGACCGCCGCCACCGCCGCCGCCTCCAGGCCCGGCACCGTGACGCGGGCGTCCACGGCGACGCGCGGGCCGCGGTCCTCAGACGTCGCCATAGGCCTCGACGATGCGCTGCACGATCAGGCTGCGTTGCACGTCGGAGGAGTGGAACTCGGCGACGCCGACGCCCTCGATGCCGCGCAGGCGCCGGATCGCGTCCTGCAGGCCGCCGGCGGCGGCGCCCGGAAGGTCCGATTGCGTGTGGTCGCCGGTGACCACGGCGCGCGTGCCCTCGCCCATGCGCGTCAGGAACATCTTCATCTGGCCCGGCGTCGCGTTCTGGGCTTCGTCCAGGATCACGAAGGACTCGTTCAAGGTGCGCCCGCGCATGAAGGCGAGCGGCGCGATTTCGATCATGTCGAGGTCGCGCATGCGGCGCACTGCCGCCGGCGAGGAGAGGTCGTTGAGCGCGTCGTACAGCGGGCGGAGATAGGGATCGACC
>CAZDMB010000314.1:0-1213 GCA_964506175.1 uncultured Planctomycetales bacterium
GCTCGCCACCTACAAGTCCCTGACCGGCGTCTATCCGGACACCGGCGACGAATGGTTCGGCGATTCGGCGACCTACGGCGGCTACGGCTACGACAACACGGGCTACATCCCCGGCTTGGTGCCGGACTACCTGCCGTATCTGCCGAAAGATCCCAATCCGGCCTATCCGAACGGCTCCGGCGCCGGCTACATGTACCGCTCGAATGGCCGCGATTTCAAATTCGTGATCAACGCCACGCCGTCCGAGTATCTGCTCAGCAATCCTTTCTACGACCCGCAGCGGCCGGATAGCGGCTGGCAGGTCAGTTCGCCCGGCGGCTACAACTGGTAGCCGGCGAGCGGCCCGGCGCTAGCCTGGGGGCATGCTCCCCCTGCTCCTGGCGCTGAGCCTCGCGCCCCCGCAGGAGCCGCGCACCGCGCCGGATCGCATCACCCTGCTGCGCACCGGGCGTGAAGAGCCGGTGACGCTGCTCTTCCTCGGCGCGGAGGAAGTGGACTACGCCGATGCTGCCGGCGAGGTGCGCACCGTGCCGCGCAAGAGCGTGCGCAAGGCGGCAGGACCGCGCGTGGACTACGCGGAGTTCGTCACGCGCCTCACGGCCGCCTACACCGATCAGGCCGCCGCCGGCGACGCCGTGGCATTCGCCGACTGGTGCCGCGCGCACGGCTTCCTGCGCGACGTCGAACTCGCCTGCTGGCGCGAGTTGGCGCGCGACCCCGAACACGCCGGCGCGCATCAGGCTCTCGGCCATCTGGGCGGTCCGGGCGCTTGGTTGGTGCCTCTGGGCGATGGGCGCGCAGCCGCCTGGCCCGATCTCCTGCGCCTGCGCGCCGCCGGCAATCCTCCGTGGCGCTTCACCACCATGCACTGCACGGTGGAAGCCGCCGGTCCGCTCGACCGCGCGGTGATCGCCGCGGCCGCCGCGGAACTTTTCTACGCCCGCGCCACAGAACTGCTGCGCGAGCGCGCCCGGCTCTGGGATCTGCAGCAGCCGCTCCTCATCCAGGTGGCGGGCGCTCGCCCGGCGGGCGCGGCGGCCAGCGCCGAAGAGAGCGGCTGGGACCCCGCGCGCGGCTCGATCCTCACCTGGTTCGACCGCGCAGCGGAGGTGCTGCGGCCGTCGGCCTACGAGCGCCTGCTCGGCGCGGGGGGGGGGGGGCGGGCCCCCGCCGGGGGGGGGGGGCGGGCGCGGGGGGGGGGGGGCGGGCGGGG
>CAZDMB010000314.1:1223-2046 GCA_964506175.1 uncultured Planctomycetales bacterium
CTCGATCGCAGCGCCGCGGAGTTGACGCGCAGTCCGCCGGAAGTGCCGTACTGGCTCGCGGCCGGCCTCGGGATGGTGCTCGAGTCCGCCACCACCTGGGGCTCGGGCCTCCCGACTTGCGTCCCGGGCTTGGCCGCGCAGGCGCAAGTCGACCTGCAGGCGGAGAGCCGCCAAGCGCGCAGCGCCGGCCAGATCGCGATCTTGACGCGCAGCGACGTCCAAGGCCCCTACGCTCCGGATCTGCGCGCGCACTGCGCCAACCTGCTGCACTACCTGCTCTTCGCCGTCGCTCCGGAGGACCAAGCCGCCTTCAACCGCTGGCTGGCGAAGGCGGTGCGCAACCGCGGCGGCGGCAGCGCCCTGCGCGAGGCCTTCGGCGCGCGCTTCGACGCGCTCGATGCGGCTTGGCAAGCCTGGGTGCGCAAAGAGGCCGCGCCGCGCGCCGGCCAACGCGACGCGCCGCGCTAGGCGACGGCGATCTCGGAGCAGAGATAGACGTCCTGGATGGCGTGCAGCAGCTCGACCCCGTCGCGCATCGGCTTCTGGAAGGCCTTGCGCCCGGAGATCAGGCCCATGCCGCCGGCGCGCTTGTTGACCACGGCCGTCACGACGGCGTCCTGCAGATCGTTGGCGCCGCTGGCGCCGCCGCTGTTGATCAGTCCGGCGCGCCCCATGTAGCAGTTCGCCACCTGGTAGCGGCACAGGTCGATCGGATGCTCGCTCGACAGTTCGGTGTAGACCTTCTTGCTGGTCTTGCCGAACTTCAAGGCGTCATAGCCGTTGCCGTTGTGCTCGATCTGGTTCAGCACGAGGGCGCTGTTGG
>CAZDMB010000315.1:0-2042 GCA_964506175.1 uncultured Planctomycetales bacterium
TCGGCAGGATCTGGCGCGCAGCGAAATCTTGCTCGGCCTGGACGCCCTGGAGATGCGGGACGATCGTTACGACGTGTTCCTCAGCGGCGGCGATCCGGACGCCGCGGCAGCGGACGATGCGGCGCCGGACGAGGCCCTGCACTGGCCGTTCAACGAGATCAGCGCCGAGACCGACGCCGCCGGCGCGGCAAGGCTGCGCCTGCCGCATGGCCGCTGGCGGATTTCCATCCAATTGCAGGGAGACGATGAGGGAGTGGCAGCGCCGGAGCCGCAGCTCACGGACGCGCCGGGTGCGCCGCTCCGCTTTCAATTGCCGTTCACGCAAGGTCCCTTCAGTGGACGCGCCGTGGACGAGGACGGGCGCCCGGTTGAAGCGGCTGTGGCCTCGCTGGTGCGGCGCGAATCCGGCCTCAGCTTCGAGGCGCTGGCCGACGCCGAAGGCCGCTTCAATTTCGCCAACGTTCCCGGCCATGGAGAGTGGGATCTCACCCTGCGCGCGCCGAGGGGCGACTTGGCCAGCTCGGTGTGGACCGTTCGCGGCGATGACCGCGAGCCACGGGATTACCTGCTTCCGGCGGGCCGGTCTTTGCGGGTGCAGTTGCGGAACGGCCAGGGCGGGCCGATCGACCAGGCCAACGCCTATCTGCTCCTCAAGGCCGTGAATTGGGAAGCGCCGCCGCGCGCGGGAGCAGCCTTGGTCGGCCGGCCAGCCATGGCCGGAGCGCAAGCGGACGAGCAGATGGTCCCGCGCGACTTCGAGCGCGACGACCTGCTGCCCGGAAACTACGAACTCGAATTGTGGGCCTACGTCTGGAACGGCGGCTGGGGTCCGTGGGGCAATCCGGACTACGACCTGCGCCACCTCACGAGCTGGTCCGTGCAACCGCGCACGGAGCCGTGGGTCCTGACGTGGGACGCGGTACCCAGCACACCCGGACCCTCCGACTGGATCACGTTCCAGGGCGTCGTGCGCGACGCGATCACGGGTCTGCCGCTGGCGGACGCGTGCGTCATGGGGCGCGACGGCGAGCAAGGCATCGGCTGGGGCAGCGTGAAGGACGACGGCAGCTACGCGCTCGCGGTGCGGCCGGGCGAACTCAGCCTCTTCGCGCACGCTCCGGGCTACCTTGCCCTGCTCATGCCGACCGAAGTGCTCGGGCCGGGGGAGCGGCGGCGCGACCTGTTCTTGACGCCGGCCAGCGCCAGCATCCAGGTGCGCTTGCGCGACCGGCAGGGCAAGCGCCTCCCCGCCTGCGAGGTCTTCTTCTTCGACGCGGACGGCGCCATGCGCATGCTGCGCACGCCGCAGGGCAACAGGAATTTTGGCGCC
This sequence comes from uncultured Planctomycetales bacterium, assembly GCA_964506175.1. Taxonomy (GTDB): domain Bacteria; phylum Planctomycetota; class UBA1135; order UBA1135; family UBA1135; genus JAQBVK01. Next base: position 1,331 of record CAZDMB010000315.1, read on the forward strand.
GCCACCGCCTCGGCGTGGATGCAGGGCGACCCCCTGACCCTGGAAGATCTGCCCCCCGGGAAGCTCGTGCTGGAGGCGCGCTTCTGGGGTTTGGTGCAGGCGCGCGCGAGCGTCGAGTTGGCGGCCGGAGCCAATCCGGAGGTGGAGGCGCGCCTCGACCTCAGCCTCGACGAAATCCGCCAGCAGTTGCGCGCCGCGGCGGCGGCCGAACGCTAAGCCGCTAGGGTTTCACCGCGCCGGGATCGGAGCGGATCCAGAGATCCCGCTGCGGGAAGGGAATCGTCACGCCGGCGCGGTTGAGGGCGTCGTACGCGCGCTCGAGGAGATCGTCGGTCGCCGCGACCTGCTCGAGCGGATTCCGCACCCACACGTACAACTGGAAGTCCAGGCTCGAATCGCCGAACCCAGTGAAGCGCACGACCGGCTCCGGGTGCTTCTCCGCGAGCGGGCACTCCGCAGCTGCCTGCAGCAGCACTTGGCGCACTTGCGGCACGCTGGAGCCGTAGGCCACGCCGATCTTGTTGCCCACGCGCACCCGTTCGTCGGGCCCGCCCGTCTGGTTGATGATCTTGGCCTGCCCCATCACCAGATTGGGAATGATGATCTCCACGTCGTCCGGCGTCAGCATGCGCGTGCTGCGAAGGCCGATGCGCGTGACGACGCTCACGATCGGCGTCAGCTCCCGGAACGGATAAGGCGGCTCCTGGAGCGC
>CAZDMB010000316.1:0-2024 GCA_964506175.1 uncultured Planctomycetales bacterium
CGAGGGTGGCGCCGACTGGAACCCGCGCGAGTTCGAGGACCGCTTCTTCGAGGAGCTGGGCGGCGCCCCGCAGTATTCGAGCGCGGCCGACTTCGACGCGCTGCAGGACGTGCGCCCGGGCGACCAGGTGGTCAATATCGAGGGGCTGATGGCTGGGCGACTCGACCGTGCGGCGCTGGCCGAGATCGGCCTGCCAGCGGAGATCATCGAGCACCTGCGCGGGCTGCGCATGACGGCCAAGGACGGTCTGCACCCGGATCTGGTGGCCGAGCTCTTCGGCTTCACGTCGGGCGACGAGCTGGTGCGCACGCTGGCCGCGGCGCAACCGCCGGCCGTCGAGATCGAGGCGCTGATCGACCTGCGCATGATCGAGCGCCACGGCGACCTGGCCAGCCCCGAGGCGCTGGCGCGCGCCGCCGACCGTGCCATCCACAACGACGTGCGCGCCCGCATGGTGGCGACCGAGCTCGACGCCCTGGCCAAGGCTACCGGCCGGCCGCGGGTGATGATGCAAGCCGCGCGCGAGTACGCCCGCCAGATGGTCGATCGCCTGCTGGTGCGCAACGTGAAGCCGGGCCAGTACGCCGCGGCCGAGGCGCGCGCCGGCAAGGCGGCCACGCAGGCAATGAAGGCCGGCGACCTCGAGCAGGCCGCAGCCGAGAAGCGCAACCAGCTCGTGCAGAACCAGGCGGCGCGCGCGGCGCACCGGGTGCTCGACGAGATCGAGGCAGGGCTGCGCTACCTCAAGAAGTTCGACGGCGACGGCACGCGCAAGTCGATCGACGCCGACTACCTCGAGCAGATCGACACCCTGCTCGAGCGCTTCGACCTGCGCAAGGGCGAGAGCAACAAGGCGATCGACAAGCGCACCGCGCTCGCCAAGTGGATCGAGGAGCGCGCCAACGAGGGCACCGAGCCTGACATTCCCGAGTGGCTGCAGGCCGAGGCGGCGCGCACGCACTACAAGAACCTGACCGTCGAGCAGTTCCGCGGGCTGGTCGATTCGGTGCGCCAGATCGAGCACCTGGGCCGGCTGAAGAACAAGCTGCTCACCGCGCGCGACGCGCGAGCGCTCGACGCCATCGTGGCCGAGATCGCCGCGTCTATGGAAGCCGCGGCCGGCGGGCGCACGATCGACAACGAGCGGCGCAACACGCTGGCCAGCCAGGTGCAACACGCGGCGCGCGGTTTCATGGCCATGCACCGCCAGATGCACAGCCTGGTGCGCGAGATGGACGGCTATCAGGACGGCGGGCCGTTGTGGAACGTGCTGGTGCGCACGATGAACGAGGCCGGCGAGCGCGAGGCCAGCATGCGCGCCGACGCAACCCGCCGGCTGCACGCGCTCATCAAGCCGCTGCTGGCCGAGGGCGGCAAGATGGGCGGCAAGGGCCAGCACTTCCCCAGCCTGGGGCGTAGCCTGAACCGGGGCGAGCGCCTGGCGATCGCGCTCAACTGGGGCAACGAGGGCAACCGGCAGCGCCTGCTTGATGGGCGCGGCTGGACGGCCGAGCGCGTCATGCCGGTGCTGCAGACGCTCACCCCGGCCGAGTGGCAGTTCGTGCAAGGCGTGTGGGATTTCTTCGAGAGCTACCGGCCGCAGGTCGCCGAGAAGGAAAAGCGCGTCACCGGCAAGGAGCCGGAATGGATCGAGCCGGCGCCCTTCACGATCGAGTCGGCCAACGGCGGCGCAGTGCAGATGCGCGGCGGCTACTACCCGATCAAGTACGATCCGATGCAGTCGGGCGAGGCTGCGGCGCATGCCGACGCCGAGAGCGCCAAGCAGATGATGCGCGCCGCCTACACCGCGGCCACCACGCGCCGCAGCTACACCAAGGGCCGCGCCGATCGTGTGATGAACCGGCCTCTGCTGCTGTCCTTCGACGGCATCTACCAGGGCGCGAATGAGGTGATCCACGACCTGTCGTGGCACGAGTGGCTGATCGACGCCAACAAGATCCTGCGCCGGCTCGATGCCCCGATGCGCCAGCACTTCGGCGCCGAGAAGGTGACGGCGATCAAGC
>CAZDMB010000317.1:0-2023 GCA_964506175.1 uncultured Planctomycetales bacterium
CGCTGCTGTTCTTGGCGGCGCGGGGAGTGCGCGGTCCGCTGCGTTCGGTGGCGCGGCGCGTCGCGCACGCGCCGCCGTGCCATCTGCAGAACGTGCTGCAGGGCGCCGCCGTCGTGGATCGCGTCCTGGCGGAGATCCCCGGCCTGCAGCGTGTCGCGCTCGCGGAGGCGGAGCTCTGCTGCGGCGCTGGCGGCGCCGCCTTCCTCGAGGAGCCGGCGATGGCCGCGGCGCTCGGCGCGCGCAAGGCGGACGCGATCGCCGCCAGCGGCGCGGAATGGGTCGTCGCCGGGAATCCCGGCTGCTTGCTCCAGATCGAGGCCGCGCTGCGCGCACAAGGTGCGCGCGTCCGCGTCGCTCACCCCATCAGCCTGTTGCGCGAGGCCTTGGACGCCCCGCTGCCCTAGGGGCGCGCCTCTGCATTCAGGAACATCCAACCGGCGGTGAGAATGGCCAGAGCCGTCAGGCTCACGAAGGCGGCCACGGCGCGGCGATGCCCGCGGCGCGCCGCAGGGCGCGTGCGCAGGCGCAACCCGCTGACGGCCACCCAGGGAACGGAGAGCAACGCCAGGCTGGCGCAGGTCAGGTGCACCCGCAGTCGCAACGCCTCGAAGACGTAGTCACGGCCGAAAAGTTCCGCCTGCACGATGGCGGCGGTCAAGCTGAGCAGCGTGAGCGCCGCCAGCGGATAGTGCAACCGGCGCCGACCGGCGCGTCCGCTGGCGATGGTCAGCGCAAGGAGGAGAACCGTCGCTGCCAGATTTGCGAGGAAGGCGGCCGGGTTCAGGGAGGAAAAGATACCATCTCCCGCGATGCTTTCGCTGCTCGCCTGGAGTCTTGCGCTGGCCCTGTCCGGCGCCATTTCCCTGCCGCAACAAGAGGAGCCGGCGCCGCCGCGCGATCTCGTGCTCGTGCAGCAAGTGCGCGTGTGGGACGGCTCTGCCGCCGAGCACCGCGAGGATCTGCTCTTCCGCCGCGGGATGCCGGTGCAGCGCGCCGAGCATCTCGATGCCGCGCTGTGGCCCGAAGCGCAGCTCGTGACCGCGGAGGAAGACTGGATCTTGTATCCGGCGCGCGTCCACGCGCAGCTCGAGGCCAAGTTGGCCGACGCTCCGGCCAACGCCTACCGCAGCGAGGCGAGCGACGCCGGCAGCGGTCCGGTGCCGCAGATGGAATACGGCGATCGCGCGGCATTCGCCGGGCACCTGCGCGCCGCGGATCTGTTGGATTGGAAGCCGGAGGACGGCAAGGATTGGCGCGAAGCGGGCTTCGCAGCCGCGCAGGTGCTGCCGCGGCGCGGCCTGCTGCAAGGACGCGCGACGGTGATCGCCCTCAGCGGCCTGCCGCTCGGCGACGCCCTGCTGGTGCGCGATGGGCTGGAAGTGCGCTCGCTGCGCGCCGGCAACAACGGCTATCCCACGACCCCGATGGCGGCGCTGGCCGTGCATCGTCAGCTCATGACCGATGCCGCATGGCGCGCCGCGCTGGGCGACCGCGCCCGCCCCGCCCCGGATCTGGAACTGGGCGAGCGTCCCTTGTGGCGCGCGCGCAGCGCTCGCGAGGTGGAAAACCTGCTCGACCTGATGGCGGCGGCGCCGCGCGGCTGGCTCATTCTCGGCGGACGCGAGGCCTGGAAGCACGCGGAGCGCCTCAAGGCCGCGGGCGTGGCGGTGCTCTACACCTTGGACCTCGAGGACGCGCCCAAGAGCGAGGCCGATCTCGGCTACGACGATGCCGACGGCCGGAAGTGGTGGCAAGATCCGCTGGCGCTGCGCGAGGAGCGGCGGCGCGAGCAGCGCGAGACCGTCGAGGACTTCCTCAAACTGCGCGCCAGCGGCGTCTCCTGCGCGCTCGTGCCGGGAGGCAGCGCCAAAGCCTTCGGCGACGACGTGAAGCAATTGCTCGACGCGGGCGCCGACCCCGCGGATCTGGAGCGCGCCCTCTCGACCGACGTCTCCGCCCTACTCGGCCTGCCCGCGCGCGGCGACGCCATGATCAGCCGCGGCACGCTGGATCCGGCGGCGGC
>CAZDMB010000318.1:0-2021 GCA_964506175.1 uncultured Planctomycetales bacterium
CGCGCACGACGCAGAACGTCAGCATCACGCGCGACGTCAGCGGCGAGGGCGTGCAGCAGGCCTTGCCCAAGATCCTCGAAGGCACCTCGGCCAACGTGCCGCCGCAGGGCGGCCGCAAACATCCGGAGCAATCCTGCATCCAGGTGGACACGAGCGGCATCCTGTTTCTCTGCGGCGGAACCTTCTCCGGCATCGAGGACATCATCGGCCGGCGCATCGGCCGCTCGCGGATCGGCTTCCAGGCCGGTTCCGGCGACCTCGCCGAGGCGGCGCGCGATCTGGACGAACGCGACCGCCTGCTGGCGGAACTGGACACCAAGGATCTGATCGAGTTCGGCATGATCCCGGAGTTCGTCGGACGCCTCCCCATCCACGTGCACCTGCGCGGCCTGGACGCCGAAGATCTCACGCACATCCTCACCGAGCCCAAGAACGCGCTGGTGAAGCAATACCAGGCCTTCTTCGCGATGGAAGGCCATGAGCTCCACTTCACCGGCGAGGCCCTGCGCGGCATCGCCGAGAAGGCCTTCGCCTGCGGCACCGGCGTGCGCGCGCTGCGCTCCATCCTGGAGGAAGTGCTGCACGACGTGATGTTCTCGCTTCCCGAGTACGGCGCGCCGGCGCGGCGTTTCGTCATCACCGGCGACATGGTGCGCACGGGCAGCGCGCGCGTGCTGCTCGAGGGCGGCGACGCCAAGCGCCGCGAGCGCGCCTAGGGAGTCGGCATGGCCTTCGCGGCCGTCCTGCTCCTCGCCTTATCCGCCGCCCCGCCGCAGGAAGGAGCGGAGCCGCCCTTCCGTTGCGTTCTGCCGGCCGGCTACGCGCCCTTTGCCCCGGCGCAGGATGCCGTCGAGGCCTGGACGGCGACGGCGCGCGACGGCTCCGGACAATTCCAAGTGCAGCGGCATCTGCTCGAGAGCCTCGGCGCGCGCGCCGAACTGGTGGCCCGCACTCTGCGCGACACGGTGTGGAAGCCCGCCACCGCCGGACTCGCCGACGTCAGCATGGTGGAGTGGAGCGGCGATTGGGGGGGCGTGCCCGGGGCCGCGGGACACACCATCCGCTACGCGCGCGACGGCCGCGGCATGACGGTGATCGAGCGGCTCGCGGTGCTGCAGGACACCTTGGTTCAATTCACCTGGGAAGGTCGGGCCGAGGCCGCGCCCGCCGCGCTCTCTTGCGCCGAGAGTTTCCGCATTCCGGAGAACTGGATCCCGCCGCCTCCGCCGCTCACGGACGCCTGGCGCGGCCTGGCCCCGGGCAGCGCCGCGGTCGCGCTGCCGTGGCGCCTCGCGCTGCGCGTGGACCTCGTCGCATGGAGCGAGCGCGGGGTTCTCGAGGTCACGATCCAGGCAGTGCCGCTCGACCCGGCGACGCCCGCGCCCGCGCCGGAAACCTGGATCCTGCCCGCGGGCGCGCTGGCTCTCGACGCCCCGCCGGGATTCCTGCGCTATCGGCTCGACCCGCGCGGAGATCCGGCGGCGCTGGCGCGTTGGGGCCTCGTCGTCTCGACGCAGAGCGACCTCGCGGCCTGCGATGCCTCCTGGGTGGCCGCGCCGAATCCTGGCCCCGGCTCGTGGCTGCCGCCGGCATGGGAACTCGAGGTCGTGCATCCCGGCCACATGATGCTGCTCGGACCGCAGCCGGCGAGCCCCGCGCTCGATGCCGCGGCGCAGAGCGCCGTGACGCGCTTCCACTGCGAGCCCGGGCACGCGTGGCCCTTCTTCCTGGCCGGCCGCTTTCAGAAGCGCGTGCTGGCCGGTTTGGTGTGGAATCTGCGTCTGGACGCGCAGGCGCGCACGCCGGACGAGGCCGCCGCCGTGTTGCAGAAGGTGGCCGCGGCCTTGACGGCATGGCTGCCGGAAGCTCTCGGCGCGTGGTCCCTCGCCTCCTTCCCCGGCGCGGGCGACCGCGCGCTGCCCGGCCTGTTCGTGCTCGACGAAGCGCGCGGCTGGTTCGATCAGCCGGCAGACGGCCAACTGGCGGGCGCGAGTCGGCGCGCCTGGCTGGCGCGTCTGGCG
>CAZDMB010000319.1:0-1986 GCA_964506175.1 uncultured Planctomycetales bacterium
CGCGCGGCGCACCACCTGGCCGTTGCGCTCGACCGCCACCCCCGGGCCGGAGGCGCCCAATTCCTCCAGGAGGCGCTCCAGGCTGAGGCCCGGGCGCCAGGGATGGGCCCTGCCGTTCACCCGGAGGGCGGGATCCGCGACCGTCATGCGACGGATTCTAACGGCGGCAAGTCAAGCGACGACAATGGCTTAGGCACATCGAGCCGCCTTCCGGCCGGCGCTTTTCTGGACGGTCATGGGAGCCTTGGCTACAATGTCCCCCGCTTTCCTGGCTTCGGCCCGGAAAGTTTGGAGACCGGCCGGCATCCTCGATGGGGTGCAGCCGCGGCACCCGCCGCGGTCCTGAGCGGGTGGGGAGTCAGACTCCTCACCCGTTTTGCGTCCCATCCGGCGCCGTCAGGCCTCCAGCAACACACAAGAGGCTGCCATGCGCAAGGACGACGTGCTCCGGATGATTGACGCGATCCACCGCGAACGCGGGGTGGAGCGCGAGATCCTCTTCGTTGCCCTCGAAGAGGCGCTCAGCATGGCCGTGCGCAAGAAGGTCGGCGTCGAGGACGGCTGGCAGGTCCAGATCAACCGCCGCGACGGCGCCATCTCCTTGCAGGCCCCGGACGGCTCGGTCACCCTGCCGTCCGCGGAAGAGCTGGGCCGGATCGCCGCGCAAACCACCAAGCAGGTCTTCATGCAGAAGATCCGCGAGGCGGAGCGCGACAAGACCTACTCCCAGTACGAGAGCGTGCTCAACACGGTGTTGGCAGCCCAGGTGCACACACTGGAGGGCCCCAACGTCATCGTCACCCTCTCCGGCAAGACCGAGGCCCTGCTGCCGCGCTCCGAGCGCGTGCCCAACGAGCGTCTGCACGTCGGCGACCGCATCCGCGTCCTGATCAAGGAGGTGCGCAAGGAGGGCTCGCGCGTGGTGATCATCGTTTCCCGCAAGGACCCGATGTTCGTGCAGAAGCTCTTCGAGGTGGAAATTCCGGAGATCGCCGACGGCGTGATCCGCGTGATGAAGGTCGCGCGCGACGCCGGTTATCGCTCCAAAGTCGCGGTCTATTCCATGGATCCGCGCGTGGACTGCGTCGGCGCCTGCCTGGGAGTGCGCGGCACGCGCATCCGCAACATCAACGACGAGTTGCGGCAGGAGAAGATCGACATCATCGTCTGGAGCGATTCGCTCGAGGAGCTGGTGCAGAATTCGCTCAAGCCGGCGAAGGACATCCCGCTGGAGCACGTCTTCCCGGACGAGGACAACCAGTCCGTGTTCGTGCTGGTGTCGGAGGAACAGAAGCCGCTGGCCATCGGCATGGGCGGCCGCAACGTCCGTCTCGCCAGCGAAATCGTCGGCTGGAGCATCGAGTTGAAGACGCCGGCCGAGTACGAGGCGGAAATCCTCGCCCAGGAGGGCGGCGAGAGCACGCGTCCGCGCGCCGCCGTCACCGGCGCCGCGGAAGACGACGACGCCCTGCCCTCGGCCGGCCAGGATTTCCCGGCGGATGAAGGCGACGCCGACCTCAAACCTTCCGGCGAGCCTGCTCGCTCGGAGGAGGAAGTCTAGGGCTTGAGCAAGGTCAAGGTCTTCACCCTCGCCAAGAAGTTCGGCTTCAAGTCGGCCGAGTTCGTCGAAGTTCTGAAGAACCTCGGCTTCCCGGTGTCCTCGTACCAGGCCTCGGTCGAGGAATGGGACGTCCCGATCATCGAGGAGCGCCTGATGCGCTCGGGTCTGGTCGGCAGCGACAAGGCCGCCGCGCAGACCGGCGCCGATGCGCCGGCCGATGCCGCCGCGGACGCCCCGGCGGCGGAGCCGGAGGCGCCCGCGCCCTCGTGGGAGGACCTGATGCGCAGCGCGCGCACCTCCGAGGACAGCGCGCCGGTGACGACGCCGCCCGCCCCGGCCGCGCCGGCCCCCGCAACGCCAGCCGGCGGCGCGCGCATCCTGCGCGCCGCACCGGGATTCACGCCGCCGCCGCCGCCGACGCCGCG
>CAZDMB010000320.1:0-1958 GCA_964506175.1 uncultured Planctomycetales bacterium
CCCCCATGGGACGCGCCACCCTCATCCTCGACGCCGACGTGTCGGCCCTGCGCCGTGCCATGGGGGAGATCCCCGGCATCACGCAGAGGGCGCAGGCGGTGATGACCTCGCAGGCCCGTCGAGGGGGCCGCGAGCGCGTCAGCGTCGATCAGACCTTCGCGCGAGAGCACGAAGCGATCTCCATGCGCTTGCGCCGCGCGCGGGAGAAGCAGGAGAAGGACGCGACCGCGAAGGCGAAGGAGGAGGAGCGCAAGCGGGCTCGCGACGCAGGCGAGTTCGCGCGCGTCAAGGACAGCATCCACACGCAGTTGATGCGCGAGAGGGACCGCCGCGAGAAGGCCGCCACGCGCACTGAGGCCGCGGAGGGTCGCAAGCGCCTTGCGGCTGACGTTGCGTTCAACAGAGAGAGGGACCGGGCGCACGCTGCAATGGTCCGTGACCGGCAGCGCCGGGAGCGACAGGCCACGCGCGAGCGTCGCGCGGCGGAGCGCGAGGGCGGGCAGGTCGTTGGCCGCATCGGGTCGGCCATCGGCGGCGCGGCTACGGGCTTCGCTACGGGCATGGACGGGCAGGTGCAGAGCGCCCGCCAGCGACGCGCCGCGCCGGAGCGCGCCGTGGGGAATGCCATCTATCAGGCAGGCGGCGACCGCTCGGAGACCGCTGCGGCCATGCGCCGCATCACGGAGTTCGCGCAGGCGAACCGCATCCCCGCCGAGGAGATCGCGCAGGCACTCCAGGGCGCGCAGACGGAGCAATCCGTCCTGGGCAGCCGCGGACAGGGCAACGCTGGCACGCGGGACACCGCGCTATCCGCATTCCTCAACACCGCGCTCCTCGCACGCAACACCGGCAACGACGTTGGGGAGACCACCCGCCTCGCAGGTCTCTTCGCGTCGCAGGGGATCGACCCTGCCTTGCGGCAACAGATGCTGCTCTACACGGCCGGCGCTACCCAGCGCGGGGCCGTCGAGATTGGCGACGTCACGCGCGGTGCCATGCCCGCCATCACCGCCCGCATGGGCGCTGCAATGTCGTCGGCGCGCCTCGCTCCGGGCTCCAACGCCGCCAGCATCCAAGCCGCAGGTCTGGCCGAATACCGTCAGGCGCTGGCTGAGATCGAGGTGGCGAAGGGCACGCAAGGCGCCTCTCCGCGCGAGGCGGGCAACGCCATGCGCAACGTCTCGACGGCCCTCCAGTCGAGCGTGACGCAGGAGAAGTTGCTCAACAACATCCGCACGAGCCTTGGCGACAACAGCGCCATCGAGCGGGCGCTCTACGAGGCAGACCCGGCGCGTCCAGGCCGCCCCGGCCACCCCGGCGGAATGCGACTCCGCGCACCGATGACGAACGCGCTCAACCTCGTCGGCGCGTTCGAACAGGCCGGGATGACCTCGACGCAGTTCCAGAACATCACCGGCGGCGGCGGAGCGGGCAACCCGCTTTCGATCCTCGCCAACCAGCGTCGGCTCCTTGGGGGTCTCCTCGATACCGATGCGGGCGGCACCAGCGGCGCGGCCCGCGTTCGCGAGTTGATGAACCCCAACGTCGGTCTGACTCAGGCGGACGTCGCACGGGGCGCTGGCATCTTCGGCAACGACACGATGGCGCAGCTCGTCGGCAACGAAGAGGCGAACACCAACGCGTTGCGCGACCTACATCCCGACCTCGTCTCTGTCAGCGACAGCATCAACAACTGGAAGATGCGCAACCCGTGGCTCGCTACGGGTACGCAGGCGGGCGGCGGCGCCATGTCTGACATCGCCAAGACGCTTGGCGGGGCAGCGACGGGCGGCGGAGGCGTCGCGGCGGCGCTGCGCCCCGGCGCGATGGCAGGTGCCCGCGCGCTCCTGGGCCGCGGCACCGCTGCGCTTGGCGCCATGGGTTCTGGCGCTCTCCGCGCCGTTGCGGGCGCTCCGATGCTGCTCGGCTCGCTGCTCACCCTCGGCGGCTCGTATGGC
>CAZDMB010000321.1:0-1938 GCA_964506175.1 uncultured Planctomycetales bacterium
ATGTGCGGAGACCGCAGCACCGTGTAGCGTTCAATGCGCGTGGGCAAGGGAATGGGCCCCGAAACGCGCACGCCGGTCAGGCGGGCAGCTTCGAGAATGCTTTCAGTGGCCTGATCGATCGCTTCGTGATCGTAGGCCTCGAGACGGATTTGGATGCGGGATGCCATCTGGACAATGCAATCTCAGCCCCGGCTTCCTCCATCCGAGGGCGCGCGTGCGCGGCCTCAGGTCCGGATCTGCCGGGGCTGTCCCCTTTGGGGGCCGAATAGTGTAGCGGGAGGCCGTCCCGGGTCAAGAAAATGGCGCCCTGCCGACCGGGGCGAGGCCGGCGGGGACCAGGTCGAATGCCGCCTTTCCCTGCGAAAGCGAGCGAATCGCGGTGCTGTAGGCCAGCAGCCGCGACAGCGCCACCCGCGCCTCGATCCGGCGGAGTTCGCCTTCGGCCACCACGTCGCGGATCTCGGCCTGGCGCTGCTGGAGGTCCGCCAGGATGGGCGCGAGGAAGGCCTCGGGAACCTCGACCTTCAGATCCATCACGGGCTCGAGCACGGCTCCAACAAGATTCATGGCTTGTTCCACCGCCCCGTAGAGGGCTCCCAGCACCAATTCCGGCGCGGCACCGCGTTGCGCGGGATGCACCTGGACGCTCTCGAGGGTCACCCGCGTGCGGCGCAGCGGATAGCCCTGCGGGCCGGAGAGGCTCGCCGCCGTGCGCGGATCCAGCAACTCGCGCCGCACGGCCTCCGGGAGCGGATCGAGGTCCCGGGAAAGGGCGAGGGTGGCGGCCTCCCCCTCTTGCGGCTCCACGCGCGCCAGCACCTCGACGCGCACCGGCGCCTCTCCCGGAATCTCGGCGCGACCCGAACCCTGCGCGGCGGCGACGGCCGCCTCCGCCAGCGAGACGCGCGGTTCCCCGAGGCGCACGGCCAGATGGAACTCGCGCTCGAGCCGATGTCCCGCCACCTGCAGGTGCAACTCCCCCATCCCGGCGAGGACGTAGCCGCCGGTGTCCTCGTCCGGAGCCACGGACAGGGTCGGATCCTCGCGCGCGAGCACTTCCAGCGCGGCGGCGAGGCGCGCCCGGCCGGACGGTTCGCGCGGCTCCACGCTCCGGCGCAGGACCGGCACGGGGAAAACGGGGGGCTCCAGCTGCAGGAGCGCCCCGGGCGCGCACAGGGTGTCGCCCGTGCGCACGCGCTTGAGGCCGGGCACCGCGAAGATCCCGCCCGGGCCGAACGCGGCGCGCGCCTCGCGCTGCTCGGCGTGCATCCAGAACAGGGGATGCAGGCGCTCCCGCTGCTCGTCGCGCGCGTTGACGAGCACGTCGCCGTCGCGAACGGTGCCGGAGTAGAGGCGGAAGTAGACGAGATCGCCGTGCGCGTCGTGAAAGACCTTGAAGGCGAGCGCTCAGGCCGGTTCGGCGGCGAGCGGGCGGCGCCGGGCGGGAGCGCCGGCCGCATCCACGCCGACGACCGGCGGCAGGTCGGGAGGCGCCGGCAGCCAGTCCACGATCGCGTCGAGCAAGGGCTGCACGCCGACGTTGCGCAGGGCCGCGCCGCACAACACCGGCACGAGGCGGCTGGCGAGGGTGGCGCGCCGCAAGCCTGCCAGGAGCTCCTCCGGCTCGAGCGTGCCGCGCTCCAGCCAGCGATCGGCGAGCGCCTCGTCGCCGTCCGCGACGCGCGCGCAGAGTTCCTCGCGCGCGGCGGCGGCGTCCGCCGCCAAGGCCGGCGGCCAGGGCTCGGCCCGCACCGCGGTGCCGTCCGCGCCGGCGTCCCAACGCAGCAGGCGCGGGCGCACCAGATCGAGCACGCCTTCGAAGCCGGCTCCCGTTCCGGCGGGCAGCTGCACGGCGACGGCGCCGGGATGGGCGCGCGCGCGCAGCGAGGCTAGCGCGCGCGCGCAGTCCGCGCCGCCGCGGTCCATCTTGTTGATGAA
>CAZDMB010000322.1:0-1931 GCA_964506175.1 uncultured Planctomycetales bacterium
GGCCGGACAGGGCGACGCGCAGACGCGCACCGGGCGGCTCGTTCATCTGGCCGAACACCAGCACGGCGTTGTCGATCACCTTCGCCTTCTTGCCGTCGGGCGCGGTGAACTCGGCCTCGTTCATCTCGATCCACAGGTCGGTGCCCACGTGCGTCCGCTCCCCCACGCCGCAGAACACCGAGAAGCCGCCCTTCTCGACCGCGGTGATCCGGATCAACTCCTGGATCAGCACCGTCTTGCCGACGCCGGCGCCGCCGAACAGACCGACCTTGCCGCCCTTGGCGAAGGGGCACAGCAGGTCCACCACCTTGATGCCGGTCTCGAAGACTTCGGCGACCGCCTCCTGATCCTCGAAGCGCGGCGCCGGGCGATGGATCGGCCAGCGTTCGGACGGCGCCAGCGGTCCCTTGACCTTGACGTCCAGCGGCCGTCCCAGCAGGTTGAAGACGCGGCCCGTGGTCACCTTGCCGACCGGCACGGTGATGGGCGCGCCGGTGGCCTCGGCCGACATGCCGCGGCGCAGGCCGTCCGTGGACGACATGGCCACGCAGCGGACCATCGAGTCGCCGAGGTGTTGCGCGACCTCCAGGACCATGGAGTCCTGGCCTTCGCGCGCGATCGTCACGGCGTCGTTGATGCCGGGGAGCTCGCCGTCGAAGGCGACGTCCACGACCGGTCCGAAAATCTGCTTGATGCTGCCTTTGCGGGACATGGTGGGTGCGGGATGCGGAGGAATCAGAGCGCTTCGGCGCCGGAGACGATTTCCAGGATCTCGGTGGTGATGCGAGCCTGGCGCGCGCGGTTGTAGTCGCGCGTGAGGGCTTTCTTCATGTCGCCGGCGGCCTCGGTCGCGTTCTTCATCGCGAAGCGGCGGCTGGCGTACTCGCTGGTGATGGCCTCGATCATGGCGTGGAAAACGCGCGTTTCGAGGTAGCGCGGGATCAGCCGCCCCAACAGGGCGGCGCCGGTCGGCTCGAGCAGCGGTTCGCGCTGCTTGTTCTGGGCGGCGGCGGGCGTGATCGGCAGGAAAGGCTTGGCCTCGGGCACGTACTTGGCCATGGAGACGAAGCGCGTCGCCAGGATCGAGAGCGTCCCGACCTTGCCGCCGGCGAAGGCCTCGACCAAGGCGTTGCTCACGGCGGCGGCGCTGGCGAAATCGAGCCGCTCCAGGTTGAGGTTTTCGAAGTATGCGGCCACCGGGAACTTGCGGCGCGCGCAGTAGCTCATGGCCTTGCGGCCGACGACGTAGATCGCCACTTTGCCCGCGGCCGCGCGCACCTCGTCCTCCAGCAGGCGGAAAAGGTTGGCGTTGTAGGCGCCGCACAGGCCGCGATCGGAGCTGATCAAGAGGATGCCGTGCGGCGCCTGCGGATTGCCGGCGCGGAACAACGGCGCCGCCGCGCCGGCCGCGTCGGGATTGCCGGCCACCGCACCGGAGAGCGCGCGCACCAGCTCGTCGAGGCGGCTGGAATACGGCTTGGCCGCGACCGCGCGCCCTTGGAAGCGGCGCAGTTTGGTCGTCGCCACCATCTCCATCGCGCGGGTGATCTTTTGGATGTTCCCGACGCTGCGGATGCGCTGGCGGAGGTCGCGAATGTTGGCCACGGCGGCGTCTCGCTGTTGCTCCTAGGCGACGAAGGTCTTCTTGAACTTTTCGCCGGCGGCTTTCACCGCGGCGGCCATCTCATCGGTCCACTTGGTCTTCCAGCCGTCCAACTCCTCCATCAGCCGCGGATTTTCGGCGCGCATGAACTCGGAGAAGCCGGCGACGAAGGCGCGGACTTGCGGCACGGGCACTTCGTCGAGCAGGCCGCTCGTGCCGGCGAACACCTGCACGATCTGGTCGGCGTTGCGCAGCGGCTCGTACTGGTTCTGCTTCAGGACCTCGACCAGGCGCGCGCCGCGGTTGAGGGTGTCCTGCGTCGACTTGT
>CAZDMB010000323.1:0-1917 GCA_964506175.1 uncultured Planctomycetales bacterium
GGTTGCTGACGATCGCCTCGAGCGCATTCACCGCCGCATCGAGACCCAGCGCCTCGTGCCGGCGGTGGTGCAGGTGGTGGACATCGCCGGCCTGGTGAAGGGGGCGAGCAAGGGCGAGGGCCTGGGCAACCAGTTCCTCGCCAACATCCGCGAATGCGATGCGATCATGCAGGTGGTGCGCTGCTTCGGCGGCGACCAAGTCGTGCGGCAGGAGCCGGTGGATCCGGTCGGCGACGCCGAGATCATCGATCTCGAGCTCGCGCTCGCGGATCTCGAGACGGTGCAGAAGGCGGTCGAGCGACTGGGCAAGAAGGCGCGCGCCGGCGACAAGGACGCGCTCGAGCAGGCGGCCGCCGGCGAGAAGGCCGCGGCCCTGCTCGGAGCCGGCAAGCCGGCGCGCGCCGGCACCTGGACGGAGCGCGAGGCCGCGGCACTGAAGCCGCTGTGCCTGATGACGATGAAGCCCATGCTGTACGTCGCCAACGTCGCCGACGACGATCTCGCCGGCGCCGGGCCGCTCGCCAGCGCGCTGCGCGCCTACGCGGCGAGCCAGCAGTGCGGCTTCCTGCCGGTGTGCGCGGACCTGGAGATCGCCTTGCGCGAGATGCCCGCGGCCGAGCAGGCCGACTTCATGCGCGACCTCGGCGTGCAGGAGCTGGGCCTCGCGCGCCTGGTGCGCGCCGTCTACGAGCTGCTCGGCCTGCAGACCTTCTTCACCGCCGGCCCCAAGGAGATCCGCGCCTGGACCATCCGGCGCGGCTGGAAGGCGCCACAGGCGGCCGGCGTGATTCACACGGACTTCGAGAAGCACTACATCCGCGCCGAGGTGTACGCGGTCGGCGACCTGGAGGAACTGGGCACCGAGGCGGCCCTCCGCGCCGCCGGCCGCATGCGCACGGAAGGCCGCGACTACGTCATGCAAGAAGGCGACGTCGTCCACTTCCTGATCGGCAAGTAGGGCGCGGGGCCTGCTTTCGGCCGGCGGCGGCGCCACAATGACGCGGCGCAGATGCGGATCCTCGTCGTCTACCGCGGCCTGCCTTGGCCGTACTCGGAGGGCTACCACCTGCGGGTGCTGCACTTGTTCCGGCGGCTGCGCGCGCGCGGCCACGAGGCGCATCTCCTCGGCCTGATCCATGAGCAGGGACAGGCGGATCATCTGCCCGCGCTCGAGCGTGAGGGCGTGTTCCACTCGATCACCCTGGAATGGTTTCCGCGGCGGCGCTGGCTCGGCCGCCTGCGCACCAACCTCGGCGTGGATCCGCCGGCTAGCCTCAAGTCGGAGTATCCCGGCTTCGGCGCGCGCCTGCGCCGCCGCGCCGAGGAGATGCGGGACCGCCTCGGCCTGGAGGTGGGCTGGGTGTTCGATCCCTGGGCCGACGTCCTCTTCAGCGACGCGCTGGTGCTGCCCACCTTGCTCGACGTGTGCGATTGCCGCAGCCTGTTCTACGAGCGCCAGCTCGAGCGCGGCGACCTGTCGGCGCAGCGGCGCGCGCGCGTGCGCCAGTTGCTGCGGCGCTTCCAGGCCTTCGAGCGCTACCTGCTGGAGCGCTACCCGCTGGCCACCGCCATTTCGCCGCTCGATCGCGAGGCGCTGCTGCGCCTGCGGCCGGACGCGCGCGTCGAGGTCATTCCCAACGGCGTGGACCTCGAGATGTTCCGCCCGCTGCCGGAGGTCGCCGAGCGCCCCGACAACCTGATTCTCTTCGGCAACATGGACTTCCTGCCGAACGTGGACGCCGCGGTGCGGTTTGCGCGCGACATCCTGCCGCGCGTGCGCGAGCGCCATCTGCAGGCGACGTTCACCATCGTCGGCACCAATCCGGCGCCCGAGGTGCGCGCGCTCGAGCGCGAAGTCGAGGGCGTGGAAGTGACCGGCGGCGTGCCGGACCTCAAGCCGTGGATCCAGCGCGCGAC
>CAZDMB010000324.1:0-1911 GCA_964506175.1 uncultured Planctomycetales bacterium
GGGATGCCGGCGAACAGCACGCGCATGTCCGCGATCGAATCCACCGCGACGCCCGCCATGCCGACGTCCCCCGCCACGCGCGGGTGATCGCTGTCGTAGCCGCGATGCGTCGCGAGATCGAAGGCGATGGAGAGCCCCATTTGCCCGGCGGCGAGATTGCGGCGATAGAAGGCGTTCGAATCCTCGGCCGTGCTGAAGCCGGCGTACTGGCGCACGGTCCACGGCCGGCGCAGGTACATGGTGGCGTAGGGTCCGCGCGCGTAGGGCGGCAGGCCCGGCCAGCCGCCGAGATGGCGCACCTCTGCCACGTCCGCGGCCGTGGCGAGCGCGCGTCGCGCCACGCCATCGGGCCCGGTCCAGGCGCGCGCCTCCGGCGCCGGGCCTGACGGCGCAGCCGCCTCGAATTCCAAGGCTTCGAAGCGGGGCAGGCGACTCATCCTGCGCCCTCCGCCGCGTCCTCGTCGCGACGACGCGGCAGGCCCCAGGGGCCCGAGCCGCGTGGCGGCGCAGGCGGCGCGGCACACTCCGGCGGATGAAGATTCACGCCCAGGACGGGTTCGAGTCCGGCGGCGAGGCGCTCCCGCCGCGCCGACCACTCCGCTTCCAGGTGCGCGCGCAAGGAGCCGTCCTGCAGCGCGCGTGCGAGGCCGCCGTCGCGCTCGAGCGCGCGAAAACGCTCCCAGGCGCAGCGCGCCAGCGCGCGCGTGCGCGCCTCGAGGTGCGGCGAGCCGCCGGCAGGGTCCTGCACCTCCCCGAGCCCCGTCTCCCATTGCAACACGAGTTGGGTCGTGCGGGCGAGGCGCCGCCCGCGCGCCGACGGCGCGCCGAGAGGTGCGTCGAAGGCGCAGAGGCTGAGCGCGTCCGCGCCGCCGACCGCGCCCGCCGCGGCTTGCACGGCGAGCCGGACGAGGTTGGTGTGCGCATCGCGCCGCGTGAGGGAGCGGACGCAGGCGACGGCGTGCACGAACGGGGCGGCCGGCGCCGCGCAAGCTGCCGCCAGCCGGCTCCACAGCAGGCGCGCCGCGCGCAACTTCGCGACGCCGAGAAAGAAATCGCGCTCCAGGGGCAGGCGCCAGGCGATCGCGCCGAGCACGGCGGCGGGCGCGGCGCCGGCGCGCTCGAGCGCCCGCAGGCTCTCTGCAGTGCCGGCAAGAAGCAGCGCCAGATCGGTGGCGGGCGCGGCGCCGGCTTCGTGGAAGGGCGCGGCATCCACCAGGAGGGCGCGCGCCTGCGGCGCTTGCGCAGCCGCGGCGCGCAGCAGGTCCGCGCAGGCGGAAGCGGGCGCGCGCAGCGGCTCGGCGCCGAGGAGCCAGCCCGCGGCCGAGGCGCGCGCGCTCGCCGCGAGCGCGAGCAAGGTCATGGTGCGCTCACCCGGCGCCGGGCCGGCGTCGAGCGCGAGCGCAACCGCGGCCGGATGCACGCGGCTCAGCGCCGCGCGCAGCGCCGCGCCATCCCAGCCGGCCTCTTCCGCGGGCAGCCACAGTCCCGTGGCGCCGCCTTCGAGTTCCTCGAGCGCCTGCGCCTGGGCCGTGCCGGCCGCCGCCGCCTCGAGGCGCGACAGGATCCACCATGGGCGCAGGGGGTCATGCGCGGCCGACGAGCCGCGCACGAAGGGGGCCGCTCCCGGGAAGCCGCCGGCGGCGGAGTCGTCCAGAGGCCCATCCGCGTAGACCGGTTCCACCGGAGCGCCGAGGTCGTCCTGCGCGGCCTGGCCTTCCACCGTTCCCGCGCCCGCGAGTTCCTTCTCCGCGAGGGCGCGCCAGGCCGCCTGCGTCATCCGCGGAATTCTAGCGGCTCTCGCACTCGAGACTGGCCCTGATCACGCCCAGCGCACGTGAGGGCGGCGACCCTAGGGGCCGACCGTCAGCGGCATCGCCGCGGAATGCAGGCCGACCCCGCCGGCGGGATCGT
>CAZDMB010000325.1:0-1896 GCA_964506175.1 uncultured Planctomycetales bacterium
CAACGCCTCCCTCAGCCGCCGCTCGCGCGCGTCGGCCAAGTCGAGGGCGTCGAGGAGGGCAATGACCTCGATGTAGTCGGCCGCGACCGCCTGCATGGCCAACGCCCGCAACTCCGCGCGCCGCTCGGGGGTCATGCGGGGTCTCCGTCGTCTGCGCCGGCCGCCCTGATCTTCGCGCTGTCGGGGATTTCGATTTCCAGCGCGACCGAATACGCCCGTTCGTGGACGCTGAACTTGATCGGCCAGTCCGGCAGCGGCACGTCTTCGTCCAGTTGCGCGATGCCGACCGACCAGACACCGCCTTCGTGCGCCGCATCGCTAGCGCCTGCGTAGATGCCGACCACCTGCAAGCCCTGTTGGCCGAAATCCTCGATAATCCACGCCGCTGTGTCTGAGCCGATTTCGTCCTCGCCACGCCACGAATTGCCCTTCCACACGTCGTAGCAAAAGTTGTCGTCGCTGCTGCCGTAAAACCGAAGTTTTCTGCTCACTTCGCCGCCGCCCCCTTCTTCGGCCGCGGTCCGGTCGGGCGGACGACGTTGATCTCGACCTTGCCGCCGGCCTTTTCGAACGCGGCCCGGAAGGCGCCAAGTTCCTCCTTGAACCCAGCCGCCGGGTCCAGGATCGCGGTCTCGGCATTGATCGTGAGGCGGGCAGTGATGCGGATTTCCATGCGTAGCTCCTTGGGTTGGGGGATCAGCGGCCGCCGCTGCGGCGCACGCCGCGCGGGGCTTCCTCGTCGGCCATCGCCATCAGGTCGGCATGGCTCATGTTCTCGGTCGGCGCGGGGTGCGCCTCGGCCGCGGGCACGTCGAGAAAGTCATCGTCCTGGCCGGCATCGATCGCGCCCTCGATCGCGTCCATGCGCGTCTCGGCTTGGGGCCCTGGATCTGGCTGGACAGGCGCGGCATCGATGGTGGGGATGTCGTCTTCCCGCTCGATGGTGCGGCGCAGCGCCTCGTCCTTATCGGTGCTGCTGGGCAGCATCTTCCCCAGCCGCTTGATGGCGGTCTTCTTCGCCATCTCCTCCTCGTCGGTGCCCCAGGGCGTCGACTTGATCTTGCCGGCCTTGAATGCTTTCCAGGCATCGCTGCGGTCGCGGATGCGCAGCACCTGCCCCTTGGTCATCACGGCCCGCTGCTTTTCACCGCTTTTCAGAGTGGCAATCGCGTAAACAGCAATCCATTTGCCGCTGTCAGCAGCCTCGAAGTCGCGCTCGTGCGTCAGCGAAGGTTCGTCCCCCAGCACAGCTTTGAACCGCTCGCCCTCGTAGACCATCTCGCAGGCGATGCCAGCGATCTCGCCGCTGTTGCGCGCCTTCTTCAGGATGCCGGCCACCATGGGGCGGTAGGACACGCCGTTGTTGGTCGGCACGATCGCAGCCTCGCGCCCATCGGGCAGAAGCCCGTCCTGCGCGCACTTCACCAGTTCGGTCAGCAGCGCGCGCGGATCGGCGGCGGCGAGGTATTTGTTGTTCAGGATCGCCGTCTGCGCCACACGCTTGAAGCGGTCGGGTGGGATGTGGTCGGGCAGGGCGGCCTTGAACTGCGACATGCCCTTGTCGAGCACCTGGACGATCGCGACGGCGTTGTTCACGCGGCTTCCCCTTCTCCGAAACGCTTGACGCTGAGGCGGCGGTGGCCCGCGCGGCCCTTGATTGTCTGGCCCACCATGTCGGGCGTGATGGTCCGGTCCGGCGTGCCGGCGACGGCAGGCAGGCGCACCGTGAAGCCGTTCACCATCACCACCTCGGCCGGGCCGGCCTTCTCGCGAATGATCGCATCGCACCGGGCGATCTCGCGCTCGGCGGCGGCCTTGTCTTCCTTCGCGCGCAGCAAGGTGGCGCAGGCCTCGGGCATCAGGTTGTCGGCGCGCAGGTCCAGCATCGGGCGCGCG
>CAZDMB010000326.1:0-1870 GCA_964506175.1 uncultured Planctomycetales bacterium
TCACGCTGCCGCCCCCGCGCGCCGCTCGGCCGCCTGCCGGCCCTTGGCGTACTTGATTCGCAGCGCCGTGATGCGGGACTTCACCTCTGCGCTTGGAGGAACTGGCTGCACGCGATCCCAGGCCGCGCGCGCGAACTCGCCCGTCATGTCCTTGTAGAGCGCCTGGGCCATCCGGCGCGCCGCCTCTGGGTCGTCGCGCTTGCTCAGCGCGTAGTGCGCCAGCTGGGGGAAGAGGTCGCGCGTGAGTTCCTTCTGGAACCCGCCAGCGATCAACTCTCGAAGTGAGCCGGGCACATGCTGCACGGTCTGGCGACGCGGGTATTCGTGGCCACACTGCGGGCAGAACGGCATCGGGCGGTGCCAGTGATTGCAGGTCGGGCACTTGACCGGCTCCACCTCGGCCTTCTCCAGCTTCTCCTTCTTGTCCTTCGGCTTGCCGTCGTCGAGCTCGTCGATGCCGTGATCGAAGAATGCCTCGCACTCGGCATAGAACCGGCCGAAGTTTCCGCTGTGGTCGAGAACTAGGCAGTCTGTCTTGCCCGGCGCGATGCGCAGGCCGCGGCCCAGAAGCTGGATGTGTTCGGCCAGCGACTTGCGCAACGGCCGCGCCATGATCACGCACGACACGTCCGGCACGTCGAACCCGCGCGAGGCGGCAGTCACCGTGATCAGGCCGCGGATCGTGCTGTCCGGCTTCCGAAACTCGGCGGTCGTCTCGGCGCGGTCGTCGTCGTCATCCTTGTAGGTGTAGGTGGCGACATTGATCCCGGCGGCCAGGAACTGCCGGGCCAGCTCTTCCACGTGCGCGGTGTCGACGGCCGAACAGATGAACTTGCGGCCCTCTCCGTGCTTCAGGTACTCGGCCACGACGTCGCCGACGACCTGGAGCGCCTTCTTGCTCGTCTCCTTCTCGTCCCACTCGCCGCTGGACTTGACGCGCACGCCCTGCATGTCGGGCTCCACGCACCCGAATCCACGGTACGGCACGAGCCACTGGTGATCGATGAGGTAGCGCGTGGTGCAGACGTTGATGACGCGGTCGAAATACTTGCCCAGGCCCTTGGTGAACGGCGTGGCGGTCAAGCCGATCACGATCCCGCTCTTGGCCGCGATGCGGTCCTTCACGGTCTGGTGCAGCACGTGCGCCTCGTCGATCAGGTCGAGGTGCGCATCCGGCCAGCCGCGGCGCGCCAGCGTCTGCACGCTGCACACCTGAATCGGCAGGCTGGGCCTGTACCGCGGATGCATGGACTGGATCACGCCATGGTCCAGACCGTACCGATCAAACGTCGCGCTGGTCTGGTCGATCAGCGAGAGGCGATCGACCACGAAGTTCGCGCGCCGGCCGCGGGCCGCCGTGAGCTCCATCAGGGCCGACGCCATCACGGTCTTGCCGCTGCCCGTTGGCGAGTTGATCAGCACGCTGCGCGCGCCGTCGCGGATCGCCTGGCGCGCCGCCTCGACGGCCGGCACTTGGTAGTCGTCGCGGAGTTGGACCTTCACGCCGCAGCCTTCCGCGTCGCGCGCACCAGGGCCTCGACGGACGGCGCGACCTGGTCAAGGTCCTTCTGCCCGACAGCCCGCCCGATGCGCGCCAGCTGCCGCTCGTAGAACGCGGCGCGCTGCTGCGAGCGTGCGGCCTCCTGCATGAGCTCGGCCTGTCGCCGCTCGGCGTGCTCGGCGCGCTGCAAGGCCTTCAGCAGCTGGCCGGCGCTGTCGCCATCGCTCAGGGCCTTGACCTGCGCCTGGGCCTCGCGCAGATCGCGCTGCATGTCCTCCAGCAGGTCGGCCGGAGAGTCCTCGAGGTCCGGATCCCCGCCTTCGCTGTCGTCTTCCGGGCCTGTGGTCGTGGCCAGGCCGGGCGCGCGCT
>CAZDMB010000327.1:0-1870 GCA_964506175.1 uncultured Planctomycetales bacterium
CGGCGAGCCGGCGAGAAGGTCGCGGAATCCGTCGGCATTCACGTCGTCGAGCGCCGCCAGCGCGGAGCCGAGGCGCGCGCCGAGAGCCGGAGATTCCCAGTCTTGCAACCGGGACCAATCACCGCCCGGTTGTTGAATCAGGGCGGCCAAGAGGATGAGGGGGGCCATGAGGGGGGGTGTGGGGAGGCCGTTGGACGGAAGCGCGCTCAAGATAACACCCAAAACCGCATCTCCAGGAAACGGGAAGGCGCGGTCCATCGGTAGGATGCGCCTCACGGCGATGCTCCCCCACCTCCCGACCGACCCCGATGGCGGGCCGCCGGAGGGCGGGTCGGCGGCGGCATTCGGCCACCAAGGCATGGACTCGGGGGTGCCGGCGCCGGCGCCGGAAGACGGCGGCCCGACGCGCGCGCGGCCGATCCACATGCTGTCGCAGGATCTGCGCCGCCGGTTCGGCCGCAAGCTGCGCCGCCTGATGCTCGACCTGGGAACGAGCTGCCCCAACCGCGACGGCACCAGCGGCTACGGCGGGTGCATCTACTGCGACGTGAGCGGCAGCGGCACCGGCGCGATGAAGATCGGCATGGACCTGGAGGCGCAGTACCAGTTGCAGTTGCGGCGGGTGCGTCGCTCCCAACCCGACGGCCCGTGCGGCATTCTCTACTTTCAGTCCTACTCGAGCACCTGGCCGGATCTGGAGCCTCTGGCCCGCGCGCTCGCCTGGGCCGCCAGCAAGTCGGAGACGGCGCCGATCCTCGCGATCGGCACGCGACCGGACTGCTTCACTCCGGCCGCCGCCGAACTGATCGCCCGCCACCGGCAGAGCTTCCAGGAAGTCTGGATGGAGTTCGGCTTGGAGACGGCGGACGACGCGGTGCAGAAGATCATCGGCCGTCACGACACGCTGGCGAATTTCCACGCCGCGTGCGCGCTCGCCGGCGCGCACGGCTTCAAGCGCGTGGCCCACACCATCGCCGGCCTGCCCGGCGAGAAGCCCGGCGGCTTCCTGCAGCAAGCGCGCGAAGTGGCGCGCGCCGGCTGCGAAGGCGTCAAATTCCATCAGTTGATGGTCTTGCGCCGCACCAAACTCGCGCGCCTGTGGGAGAAGGGCGAGATCCGGACGCTCGCGCCGGCGGACTACGCCTTGCAGGTGGCGGCGGCGCTCCGCCTCACGCCATGGCGCACCGTGGTGCACCGCCTGCAGGCGGAAGCTCCGGCAGCCGAGCGCCTCGACGGCGCCGGCGCGGATGAGTCGGGCATCCGCGGCCGGATCGAACGAGAACTGCGGGATGTGGTGAGGCCAGCAGGATTCGAACCTGCGACTAACTGGTTAAAAGCCAGCTACTCTACCGACTGAGTTATGGCCCCGTGAGGTCCGCGATCCGGGCGCGGATGATACCGCCGCGCCGCGCCGGCGGAAATCAGACCTCCAGGATTTCCTTCGACTTCGAGGCGACCGCGTCGTCCACCTTTTTCTCGTGCGCCTTGAGAATGTCCTGCACCTTGGTCTTGGCGGTCTCGGCGTCGTCGTCGGTCACTGCCGGCGCGTGCTTCTTGTCCGCCACCGCCGCCTCGACGTGCTTGATCACGTCCCGCCGCACGTTGCGCAGCGAAACCTTGGTCTCCTCCGCCATGGCCTTCACGCGGCTCGCCAACTTCTTGCGCTGCTCCTCGCTGAGGGGCGGGATGGTGATGCGCAGAGTCTTGCCGTCCTGCGAGGGATTGAGGCCGAGGTCGGCGGTCAGCACCGCGCGCTCGATGTCTTTGAGGGCGTTGACGTCGTACGGCTTGACGATGAGCTGACGCGGCTCCGGCACGCTGATCGCCGCCATCTGGTTGAGCGGGGTCTTGGTGCCGTAGTAATCCACCC
>CAZDMB010000328.1:0-1869 GCA_964506175.1 uncultured Planctomycetales bacterium
GCGCGCCGCGCCGCTGCCCTCGCCACCGGGCTCCCACTGGTGGCGGTCAGCGCCGCCAGCGGCAGCGGCGTGGACGAACTGGCAGCCCGCAGCGCCGAGGTGGAGCTGCGCGCCGAGGAATCCCAGCGCGCGCGCGCCGCGGCCGCCGCGCGTCACGCGGAGGCCCTCGGCGCGGCGCGCAGCGCCTTGGCGCGCGCGCGCACCCTGCTGGCCGCGGGCGGCGCGCAGGATCTGGTCGCCGAAGAGGTGCGCGCCGCGCTGCAGGCGCTGGGCGAACTCAGCGGGGCCTTCGCGCCGGAAGACCTGCTGGACCGGCTGTTCGCGCGCTTCTGCGTCGGCAAATGAGCGACGGCGCCTGCGACCTGCTCGTCATCGGCGGCGGCATCAATGGCGCGGCGGTGGCGCGCGACGCCGCCGGCCGCGGACTGCGTGTCGTCTTGTGCGAGCGCGGCGACCTCGCCGGCGCCACCAGCAGCGCCACGAGCAAGCTCATCCACGGCGGCCTGCGCTATCTCGAGCAGCGCGAATTCCGGCTCGTGCGGGAGGGTCTGC
This sequence comes from uncultured Planctomycetales bacterium, assembly GCA_964506175.1. Classification (GTDB taxonomy): domain Bacteria; phylum Planctomycetota; class UBA1135; order UBA1135; family UBA1135; genus JAQBVK01. The sequence continues at coordinate 553 of CAZDMB010000328.1, forward strand.
GCGAGCGCGCCCTGCTCCTGCGCGGCGCGCCGCATCTGGTGCAACCCCTGCGCCTCGTGTTGCCGCACGATCCGGCCTCGCGGCCGCGCTGGCTGGTGCGCCTGGGACTGTTTCTCTACGACCGGCTCGGCGGCGCGCGCGACGTGCCGCGGACGGCCGCCGTAGACCTGCGCGCCGATCCGGCCGGCGCGCCGCTGCGTCCCGGCCTGCGGCACGGCTTCGCCTTTTATGACGGTTGGACCGATGACGCGCGTCTGGTCCTCGAACGCGCGCTCGAGGCCGCAGAGCGCGGCGCCAGCATCCTGTCCTACACTTCCTTCGAGCGCGCCGCGCGCGCGGACGGGGAATGGCGCGTGGAGTTGCAGCCGCGCGACCCGGCCACCGGCGCCGCCCGCGGACCCGTCCGCGAGGTGCGCGCCCGCGCGCTCGCCAACGTCGCCGGACCTTGGGTGATGAACGTGGCCGCCGCCCTCGGGGTGCCGCCGCCGCGCGGGCGCGTGCGCCTGGTGCAGGGAATCCACGTGGTCGTGCCGCGCTGGTTCGAAGGCCGCCACGCCTGGCTGCTGCAGAACGACGACGGACGCGTCGTGTTCGTGCTGCCGTGGCAGGAGTCCCACGTCCTGATCGGCACGACGGACCGCGCCGTCGACGGCGCGCCGGAGACTGCGCGCGTGCATCCGGAGGAAGTGGCCTACCTCTGCCGCGCGGTCGGACGCTGGTTCGCGCGGGCGCCGCGACCGGAGGAGGTGGTGCACAGTTTCGTCGGCGTGCGGCCGCTGTTCGACGACGGCGCGCGCAATCCCTCCGAGGTGACGCGCGACCGCCGGCTGTTTCTCGACGCCGACGGGCCGCCGGTGCTGCACGTGATGGGCGGCAAACTCACGACGCATCGCGCGCTCGCGGAGGACGTCCTCGACCGCTTGGCTCCGGTGTTGCCCGGCACCGGTCCGCGGTGGACCGCGGCGGCCGCGGCCACGGCTGCGCCCGACGCGGCGCAGTTGGCGCGCGCCCTGCAGGCGCGCCTTCCCGAATTGCCGGACGCGCTGGCCCTGGGGTTGGCGCAGCGACACGGAGAGCGCGCCACCGCGGTGCTCGGAGACGCGCGCACCTGCGCGGACCTGGGCGAGCACTTTGGCGCCGGTCTGACGGCGGCGGAAGTGCGATGGTGCGTGCGCCGCGAATGGGCGCGCACCGCGGCCGACGTGCTCGAGCGCCGGACCCGCTGCGGCTTCGCCCTGCCGCCGGCAGCCCGGGCGAGCGTCGCCGCGCTCGTCAAGGCAGAGCTCGCAAGCCTGCCGGATCGTCCGTGAACACCGC
>CAZDMB010000329.1:0-1840 GCA_964506175.1 uncultured Planctomycetales bacterium
TGTTGCCGCATGAGCAGGTCGTGAAGGGCAAGCGCGGCGATCTGGTGACGTGGCGCGTGGTGGCCGCAACGAGGTTCACGGCATGAACATCTTGGCAGCACCATGCGACGCAGGCCGCCTCGCCGCTCTGCTGGCCGGCGCAGAAGCGCGCGGGATCAACGTACTGCCGCCGCTCTGCAGCGGCGACGACTGCTATCTAGTCTCGCACGGCGTCTATGTGCGCGCGGTCGAGAGTCTGGACGAACTGGCGGCGCTGCTGGCGAGGATGGTGGTCGTCCTTGACGCAGCGCCAGTCGCCGCATATAGTGTCTCGAAACCCGGCTAGGTGCGGATTGATCCCCGCGCCGAAAAGCGAACTTCCCGCCTGCCGGCGTTTCTTGAATAAGGAAGAGCAGGAAGGTGCCCGTGAACTACTACGAACGTCATATCGGCGACTATCTCAAGGACACGTCGCATCTGTCGCTGCTCGAACACGGCGTCTACACGCGACTGCTCGACGTGTACTACACGCGCGAGGGCGGCATACCTGCAGGCGATGCGGCGCGACTTGTTGGTGCTCGCACAAAGGAGGAACGGGCGGCGCTCGCGTTGGTACTGTCCGAATTCTTCGAGCCGCACGATGGCGCACATCGGCAAGGCCGCGCGGATCGAGAAATCGAGCGATTCCGCGACAAGCAAGCGAAGGCGAAACGCAGTGCTGAGGCGCGGTGGAGCGCACAGAAAACGCATAGCGAAAGCAATGCGAACGCATCACCGAACGCAATGCTAACGCATAGTGAACGCAATGCGAACGGTATGCACCGCGCGCCCGTCCCCAGTAACCAGACACCAGACCCAATACATTCCGAACCTATCGGTTCGGCCGCTATCGCGGCGGCGCCGCCTGTGGACAAGTCGAGTCCGCCGACCGACCGGGACATGGTTTTCGCCTCCGGCGTGCCGCTGTTGACCGCCGCCGGAGTCACAGAGCGCAACGCCCGCAGCTTCCTCGCTGCGCAGTGCAAGGCGCACGGCGAGCCAGCCGTCAGAGCCGCCATCAGTCGCTGCGCATCGGAGCGGCCAATCGAGCCCGTGCCGTGGCTCGTCGCGTCCCTCGGCGACGCGCCGAAGCAGCGCAAGGCCGACGCCTTAATGGCCGGAAACATCTCCGCCGCGCAGCGGTTCCTTTCGCACGGAGAGCGCTCATGACCGATGACCAACGCCTCGTCCAGACGCTCGTCGGCGTCTACGGCTTCTATGGCGCCGAGCTGACCGAGTACGCCATCCGGGTATGGACCGACGACCTGCGCGGCGTGCCCATTGCCGACGTGGAGTCCGCGTTCACGCGGCATCGGCACGACATGGACCGTGGGCGCTGGTTGCCCAAGCCGGCCGACATCCTGCGGCAGTTGCAGGGTGACCTTGGCGAGCAGGCGCTCGTCGCCTGGGGCGGCGTGCTCGCGGCCGCTCGTGCGGGTGGCCGACGCTTCGACGGGCCGACGCAGGACGCGATAGACGCCATCGGCGGCATGGCTCGCATTCGCTTGTCGCCGGAGTCCGAGCAGGGATTTCTGCGGCGCGAGTTCATTGCCGCCTTCACGACGCTGCGGGCGCGCGAAGAAGCGCCGCCGCGGATCGACGTTGCCGAGGTTCGGCGCATCGGGAGGGCAGCATGAACCGCGCGTCGTGCATGGGCGGATGGTGCGCAGTCCGCGACCGATGCGGTCACTACCGGCCCGGCGACCGGATGGCCGAGCCGGTCGAGCGCATGTGTGACCCGAAATCTCGCGAGATGTTCGCTGGCGACAAATGGACGTTCATCCCCGTCGCGCCAGACTCGTGGGAAGCCGAACGCGCGGGT
>CAZDMB010000330.1:0-1808 GCA_964506175.1 uncultured Planctomycetales bacterium
CCGGCCGCCCGAGCAAGTCGCGCCAGGACTCGCCGCCGCGGCGACGCGGGTGCAGCCCGCCGCCCATGGCGCGGCCGGCGGCGCTCCACAGCGAACGGTCGAGGCGCTGCACCTCCGGCGCAATCACGCGGATCGCTCCCTGACTGGTGAGGAAGCCGACCAAACCCTGGATCGGGCGGCCGTCGAGCGTGGTCCAGGCCGCCACGAGGTCGCCGTCGAAGCGCACCTCCACGGTGGGGCCGTCCACCAGCGCCTCGAGCGCGAAGGTCGTGCGGTCGGCGCCGTCGAAACCGTGGCCGCCGCTCAGGCCGCCGCCGCGCGCGTACAGGCCGGAGATGCTCCAGTTGAGGCTCAACACCGCGTCGCGCTTGTCGCTCTGGCCGGCGGCGTACTTCCAGTCGCCGCCGGAGAAGCCGATGCGCACGTTGCGATCCCGGCGCAGCCATCCGAGCACGAGACTGCCGTTGACGAACGCGGTCGTCAACTCGACGCGGGCGCGGATGGCGTAGCGGCCCGGATCTTGCCAGTCGAGCGCGTGCACGAAAGCGTCGCGCACGTAGGACTCGCGGTCGAGAGTGTCGGTGCCGCCGCGCGGCTTCTCGCGGCCGACGTGCACGTCGCCGCGCGGATCCACGTACCACAATCCGGGAACGCGACGGTCTTCGTGGCCGGTGAGGTCGCTCTCGCCGAAGCCGCCGAGCCCGATCCACCGCGCCGGCGCGTCGAAGGGATGCAGGCCGGTGTCGCCAGCGGCGATGCGCGCCGTCGCCGCCTCCGGAATCTTCAAGCCGAGCGCCGGCAGGCCGAGCGACCACGCGAGCTCGTCGTGCTCCGCGGCCAGCGCCGCCGCCGCCAGCCACCAGCCGCGCTCGCCGTAGTCGCCGGCGGCTTGGCCGAGCAGACGCAGATACGCGCTGACGTCCGCGAGTTCGCGCAGGAACGGCGCCGGATCCGTTTCCTCGCTGCGCCGCCGCGGCGAGTCGAAGCGCGCCCAGCGCCGCGCCGCCCACGCGGCGCCCGGATTGCGCGCGCGCGCAAGGCAGCCGGCGAGCCGCTCGAGGTCGGCGTCCGCGGGCTCGTCCACCGCCAGGCTCCAGCGATAGGCCGTGACCGCGTCTTCGTCGCGGCCTTCGTCCGCCAGCACCTCGGCGGCGACCCGCGCCTGATCCTGGCCGAACCAGGGCTCGGCGCGGCCGCGCTGCCACGTCCAGGTCGGCTCGTCGTAGACCACTGCGCCGCCCTCGCCCTCCATGGGCTCGTTGTTGTAGCGCGCGGTCCAGGGCGCGGGCTCCTTCCAATACCAACCGTCCAGAAAGGCGGCGAACTCCGCGGCGAAAGCCTCGAGTCCGTCCGGACGCCCGTCCTTGCCGTCGGCGAAGTGCGCCAGGAACAAATCCAGCGGCGCCTTGCGCGCGCGCCCGCACGCCTTCAAGTATTCCTCCAGCCGCGGCGCGTAGATCTTGGGCTTGCCGTCCTCCACGCCGCTCCACGAGCGCAGATAGACGAACAACGCGTAGCCCACGGGATAGTTGTCGCGGTACTCCTTGTTGGTTCCCGAGAGAATTTCCGCCAATTTCCCCGGGTCGCCGTAGCCCATGCCGCGAACCGCCTGCATCGTGCCGCCATCGGCGCGGTCCTCGACGAAGCGGCGATCGAGGATCTTGCCGTAGGAACTCGCCGTCCACACCGCGCGGCCCTCCCCCATCCAGGCCGGGATGCCTGGATAGATGGCGCCATCGAAGCGGTGCGTCAACTCGTGCGTCAACAGCCCTCCGAGGCCGGGAATCGTGCCGATCGTGAACTTGACC
>CAZDMB010000331.1:0-1786 GCA_964506175.1 uncultured Planctomycetales bacterium
GATCCCCGGTGCGCTCGCGCCCTTCGTCTGGGCCGACTATTCCGTCTACCTGGCGCTGCCGACTTCCATCGCTTGCGGCGCGCTCCTCCCCCTCACCTGGATCGGCCTGGCGCGCGGCGAGACGCGTCGCAGCGGCCGTGCGGCCTATGCGCTGGCCGCGCTGGTGATGCTGGCCGGGCTCGCGCTCCTGCTCAAGCAGAAGTTGCTGGCGCCATGAGAGCGCTGCGTCTTGCCTACGCCGCGGCGCACCTCGCCATGCGCCCGTCGTACCGCGCCTTGGAGCACGCTCCGGATCGGCCGGGCGCCCCTGACGAGATCGCGGAGCACCTGGATTGGGAGGCGACTCTCGCCTTGCGCCGGCGCCTGGACGCCCTCGGCTTCGGCGTGGCGGAGGCGATGGACACCGCCCAGCGCTTCGAGATCGGTTGGGTGAATGCGCGCGAGTTGATCCGGCGCTGCGGCGCGCTGGGTCTGCGGAGCGGCTTCTGCGCCGGCGCCGGCACCGATCAGCGGCCCGAGGCGGAGCGCTCCGCGGAACTGGTGGACGCGGTCGTCGAGCAGTGCGCGTTCATCGCCGAACACGGCGGCGTGCCGGTGATCCTGCCGCTGCCGGCGTTGTCGCGGCGCCGGGCCCCGGCGCGCGAGTACGTGGACGTTTACGGCGCAATCCTGCGGCAGGTGCGCGGGCCCGTCATCGTCCACTGGCTCGGCGCCATGTTCTTGCCCGCGTTGGAGGGCTACTTTCCGGAAGATTCCTTCCAGCGGGTCATGGCCCTCGCGCCGGACAAGGCGCGTGCGTGCAAACTCTCCCTGCTGGACGAAGAACTCGAGGTGCGCGTGCGGCGGGAGCTCCTGCCGCGTGATCAATTCGTCCTGACCGGCGACGATTTCCACTTCGCCCGCCTGATGCTCGGCGGCCCTGCTCGCGGTCCTGCGCCGGCGACGGCGCCGCCGCCGGAGCGCTGGACCTCGTTCGGCGGCCGCCAGATCGCGCTCGGCGACTTCAGTCACGCCCTGCTCGGAGTGCTGGACGCCATCGCCGCGCCGGCGCGGCGCGCGCTCGACGCTCTCGAGCGCGGCGACGCGGCGGAATATCTGCGGCTGATGGAACCGTGCGAAGAACTCGGGCGGCTGCTGTTCGCGCCGCCCACGTCCGCCTACAAGGCGGGCCTCGCCTACCTCGCCTGGCTGGGCGGCCATCAGCCGGATTTCATCCTGCCCAATCGCGCCGAGCGGCTGCGCAGCCGCGAGCACGCGCTCCAGCTCGCCGCCGCGGCGCGCCGCGCCGGCTGCTAGGGCAGCCCTGGTTGGCGTGGCACAATGGCAGGGCATGCCTGCCAAGCACACCCGCCAGGACGCGCTCGAGTACCACGCTCACGGGCGGCCGGGAAAAATGGAGGTGCGGCCGACGAAGCCGTGCCTGACGCAGCTGGATCTGTCGCTCGCCTATTCGCCGGGCGTGGCCGAGCCCTGCCGCGAGATCGCCAAGGATCCGGAGAAGGTGTACGAGTACACCGCCAAGGGCAACTTGGTGGCGGTGGTCACCGACGGCAGCGCGGTGTTGGGTTTGGGCGACATCGGCCCGCTGGCGGGCAAGCCGGTGATGGAAGGCAAGGGCGTGCTGTTCAAGCGCTTCGCCGACATCGACGTCTTTGACATCGAACTCGGCACCAAGGACGTGGACGAGATCGTGGCCGCGGTCAAGGCCATCGCGCCGACGGTCAGCGGCATCAACCTGGAGGACATCTCCGCGCCGCGCTGCTTCGAGATCGAGCGGCGGCTGCGC
>CAZDMB010000332.1:0-392 GCA_964506175.1 uncultured Planctomycetales bacterium
CGAGTTGGCGGCGCTGTGCAACGAGGCCGCGATCATCGCCGCGATGCGCGAGCACAAGTGGGTGACGCAGGCCGACCTCGGCGAGGCGCGCGACAAGGTGCGCTTCGGCCGGCAGAAGAAGTCGCAGATCATGGAGAAGGAGGACAAGCAGATCACGGCCTACCACGAGGCCGGGCACGCGGTCGTCAACGCCTTCATGCAGCACACCGACCCGGTGCACAAGGTCACGATCATCCCGCGCGGCATGGCGCTGGGCGCGACCATGTTCCTGCCGGAAAAGGACCGCATGCACTGGTCGCGCAACCGCCTGCTCGACGAGATCTGCGTCCTCTTCGGCGGGCGCACCGCGGAGGAGATCTTCTGCGAGGACATCACCACCGGCGCGTCCAACG
>CAZDMB010000332.1:402-1783 GCA_964506175.1 uncultured Planctomycetales bacterium
ACCGAACTGGCGCGGCGCATGATCACGCACTGGGGCATGAGCCAGAAACTCGGGCCCATGAACTTCGGCGAGCGCGTCGGCAACGACTTCCTCGGCAACGAGTATTCGATGGGCCGCGAGCACTCGCCCGAGACCCAGCGCGAGATCGACCAGGAGGCCGGCAGCATCCTCGCCGCGCAACACGCGCGGGCGCGCGCCATCCTGACGGAGCATCGCGAACTGGCCGAGCGCGTCACCGTCGCCCTGCTGCGCTACGAGACCATCACCAAGGAAGAGTTCAAGTCCTTGGTGGACGGCGCGACCCCCGAGAGCCTGCGCAAGGACGGCTTCGATCCGGAGAGCGGCGGCCAGCGCAAGGGGCCCCCGCCGCTGCCGGCGCGCGCCGGCGCTCCCGCGGTCCCGCCGCCGCCGCTGCCGACCGCCACCCGGCCCAGTCCGGGCGGCGCCGCCTGACCGGGAGGCATGCCGCAGGCGCTGCCGCTCGAGGACGGCGGTTGGCGCGCGTCCGCGCCGGAGTCGGACGCCGTCGCGCGCGCTGCGCGGGCCTGCGGCTGGCAAGCCGAGAGCCCCCTCGCGGACGGTTCCTGGGAGTGGCGGCGGGTGGAGGCGGCCGGCCCGGCTCCAGCGGCGCCGCCGCACGTCGTGGCCGCGCTGGAGGCGGCGCGCGCCGCCTGCGCGCGGCCCTTTCCGCCCGAGCCGCGCCTGCTCGGCATCCTGAATCTCACGCCGGATTCCTTCTCCGACGGCGGCGCGCTGCTCACGGCCGACGGCCGGCCGCACGCCGCGGCGGTGCGCGCGGCGGCAGAGCGCCTGCGCGACCAAGGCGCCGCCGCCCTCGACCTGGGCGCGGAGAGCACCCGGCCCGGCGCCCGCGCGGTGGACGCCGCCACCCAACTCGCGGCGCTCCTGCCCGCCCTGGAGGCGGCTCTCGCCGCCGGCCTGCCCTGCGCCGTGGACACGCGCTCGGCCCGCGTGGCCGCGGCCTGCCTGGACGCCGGAGCCAGCATGGTCAACGACGTGAGCGGGCTGGCGCACGATCCGGAGATGGCGCCCCTCTGCGCGGCGCGCGGCTGCACCAGCTTCCTCATGCACGCGCGCGGCACCCCGGAAGAGATGCGCGACCGGGCGCGCTACCGGCACCTGGTGGGCGAGGTGGCGGACGAACTGGCGGCGCGAGTGCAGGCGGCGCTGCGGGCTGGTATGAATAGAGAACAGATCGTGCTGGATCCGGGCATCGGCTTCGCCAAGGACGCGGCGCAGAGTCGCGCGCTGCTGGCGCGCTGCGGCGCGCTGCGCGCGCTCGGCTTTCCGCTGCTCGTGGGCCCCTCGCGCAAGTCCTTCCTCGCGGACCTCGCGCCCGGGGCGGCGCCGGCGGCGCGCG
>CAZDMB010000333.1:0-1782 GCA_964506175.1 uncultured Planctomycetales bacterium
CCCTGCTTGCTGCCGGTGAGGCCGAGGCGGTAGCGCAGCACCTCGAGCAGCGTCCAGTGCTCGGGCGCGCCGACCTCGACCTCGTCGCCGTTGACGCGCAGCCGCAGGACCTTCATGCGGCGTATTCTAGCGCCCATGGATTTTGGAGTCCTCGCCCGCGCCGCCGGCCTGCTCGTCCTGTCCAACGTGTTCATGACCTTCGCCTGGTACGCCCACCTGAAGGAGCTCGGGCACCGCCCCTGGCTGATCGCGGCGCTCCTGTCGTGGGGGATCGCGCTGTTCGAATATCTGTTGCAGGTGCCGGCCAACCGCATCGGCTACACCGCCCTGTCGCTGCCGCAGCTGAAGATCCTGCAAGAGGTGATCAGCCTCACGGTGTTCGTGCCCTTCGCGGTCTTCTACATGCGCACGCCGCTGAAGTTGGATTACCTGTGGGCCGCCCTCTGCGTCCTGGGCGCGGTCTACTTCATCTTCCGCGACGGCGGACGCGCGGCGGCGTAGGATCGGCGGCGTGGACACCGCCCCCGTCCGCTTCGGCATCGTCGGCTGCGGACGCATCGCGCTGAACGCGGTGGCGCCGGCCATTCGCGCCGTGCCGGACGCGGTCCTGGCGGCCGCGGCCAGCCGCGACCGGCGGCGCGCCGAGGCGCTCCTGCCGCAGCGGGCCTACGGCGACTACGCCGCCCTGCTGGCCGACCCGGAAGTGGAGGTCGTCTACGTGGCCGCGCACAACGGCCAGCACCGCGACCTCAGCCTGGCGGCGCTGGCCGCCGGCAAGCACGTGATGTGCGAGAAGCCGCTCGGCCGCGATCCCGGCGAAGTGGGGGAGATGGGGCGCGCCGCGGCGGGTGCCGGCCTGGAATTGGTCGAGGCCTTCATGTACCGCTACCACCCCCAGATCCAAATCGTGAAGGACAGGATCGCGGCCGGAGAGATCGGCGAAGTGCGCCGCGTGGACACGGTCTTCACCTTCCAGATGGAGCGCGAGGACGACGTGCGCCTGGTGCCGGACTGGGGCGGCGGCGCGCTGCTCGACGTCGGCTGCTACTGCATCGACTTCACGCGGCAGCTGCTCGGCGCCGCGCCGGAGGGCGTGGCGGTCGAGCGTGCCCGCTTCCACCCGCGCGGCGCGGATCTGCACCTCAGCGGCAGATTGGAATACGCCGGCGGGGTGGAGGCGGCGTTCACCTGCGGCTTCGACGCGCCGTTCGCGCAGCGCGCCGTGGCGCGGGGCACTCTGGGAGCGATCGTCCTCGAGCAGCCCTGGGTCAGTTGGCAGGAGCGCCCGCGCCTGACGGTGGAGACGGCGGCCGGACGGCGCGCGCTGGACGCCGGCTTCGCCAACCCCTTCGCCCTGGAGATCGAGCACATGGCGCGCCTGGTGCGCGGCCGCGAGCCGGCGCGTCACCCCTTGGCGGACACCCTCGCCACCGCGCGCATCATGGCGCGGATCCGGCAGGCGGCGCTCTGAGCGCGGCGTCCGCGAACGGGGCCGCGCCGGGGGCGGCGACCGTCACGCTGCCGGCTTCGTCCATGAACAGGTCCAGATCGACGTCGCCGGCCGGGTCGGCGAAGAACTTGGAGGGCAGCGGCTCCGGCGGCGCCGCCGGGGCGCAGGCGCACGGCGCAAGCAGGAAGAGGGTCAGGAGCGCGCGCATCTAGGCGAGGATCTTGGTCAACACCCGGCCCTTGACGTCGGTCAGCCGATAGTCGCGGCCGTTGTGGAAGTAGGTCAGGCGCTCGTGATCGATGCCCATCTGGTTGAGGATGGTCGCGTGCACG
>CAZDMB010000334.1:0-282 GCA_964506175.1 uncultured Planctomycetales bacterium
TCGCTGGCGGCGCAGGAACAGGAGCCGGACCTGCTGCGACCTGCGCATGCCGCGTGTGACCGGCTACGCTCTCCATGACCAACTCGCGGCGCGCCACCCCCATGAACTTGCGCGCTTCGTGTTCATCACCGGCGATCTCGTCTCGGCCGAGGCCGCCGCATTCTCCGAACGCTGCCAGCAGACCATCGTGCGCAAACCATTCGATTTCCAGGAGCTCGAAGCCGCGCTCGCCCGCATCGTGGCGCAAACTCCAGCCCCTTCCGTCCGCGGACCGGCGATCGG
>CAZDMB010000334.1:292-1781 GCA_964506175.1 uncultured Planctomycetales bacterium
TCTTGCGGGCGCGAGCAGCATGCCGTCATCGCCGCAGCGGCGCCGGCGCCGCCCGGCGCCTCGCTGCCCGCAGCCTCGGGCGAAGCCCAGGCCGCGACCTTGTTCGCGCAGAATTGCGCGGCTTGCCACGGCCCCACGGGCGACGGCAACGGCACGGTGCGTCTCGATCGTCCGGCGCGCTCCTTCCGTCAAGGCGGTTTCTCGTTCGGCAACACCGAGGAAGCGGTCTTCCGCACCATCACCAGCGGCATCGGCGGCACTCCCATGCCCGGCTTCGCGCAGGCCTTGACCGACGAGCAGCGCCGCGCGCTGGCGCGGCACGTGATCAGCCTCGGACCGGAGCAGGTGCCCAGCGCCGGATTCGCCAGCGTGCTCGCGGTGGGGGATCGGCCCGTGGTGGTGCGCGGCCAATTGCCGGCGCTCGACGCCGGCGGCCCGGAGTACACGCGCGGTCTATTGGCGGGCAATCCCGACGGCTTGAGTTACGAGTACCGCGCCGACGACTTCCTGCTGCTGGCCGTGCGCCAGGGACCGTTCGTGGATCGCAAGGATTGGGGTCAGCGCGGCGGCTTGCCGCTGGAACCGCTCGGCCGGGTGATCTACGCCGCCAGCCCCGACGGGCCGCCGGAGGCGGAATGGCGGCTGCCCGATGGCAGTCCCGCGCGCGCGCGATTGCGCGCCTCGCGCACCGACGGGCCGGCGGCGGTGCTGCATTACGCGCTGCTGGACGCGGGCGGCCGCGAGGTCGCCGCCGTGCAGGAGAGCGGCGCGGCCGTGGCGCACGCGGCGGCGAGCGGGTTCCGCCGCATTTTCCTCCTCGGCGGCGGCGGCGGCGCAGTCCTGCGCGCTCCGCTGGAGTTTTCGGCCGGCGCGCGGCTGGCCCGCGGCGGCGACGCTCCGGGACTGGCGCTGCGATTGCTGGCAGGCAAGGCGCAAGGCCGGATGGTGAGCGCGGCTGACGGCCGCATCGAGCTCGAGTATCTGTTGCTGCCGGACGCCGCCTGGCAGGCTCTGCGTACGGAGGTCGGGCCATGATTCTGCTCGCTCTGTGCCTGCTGCAGCAGGAAGCCGACTTCTACGCCGTCGAACAATACCCCCTGCCGCCGGGCGAGGTGATCGAGGTCGGCGGCATGGACTTCGGCCCGGATGGCGCGCTCTGGCTCTCCACGCGGCGCGGCCAGGTCTGGCGCGTGGCCGATCCGCTCGGCGATCCTGCCGCCGCGCGCTGGACCCTCTTCGCCGAAGGTCTCTATGAGGGCCTCGGCCTCCATTGGTACCGCGGGCGCCTGCTCGTGCTGCAACGCGGAGAGTTGTCCGAGTTGTTGGACCACGACGGCGACGGCGCCTGCGACGAGGTGCGCACCATCACCCAGGATTGGGGGATGTCGGGCAACTACCACGAGTTCGCCTTCGGCCTGCCCGAAGATCGCGACGGCAACCTCTGGATGTCGCTCAACGTCGGTTTCTGGAGCCCCGAGTGGTGGCACGG
>CAZDMB010000335.1:0-1756 GCA_964506175.1 uncultured Planctomycetales bacterium
AGCAAGGCGGCTTCACGGTTGTCCGCCGCCTGGCGCGAAGGCCGGGTCACGAAGGAATATCAGGGCTGGAGCGAGGCGCGCAGCGCCGCGGTGGAAGCGGCCGGCGCCGGCGAGATCGAGCAGTGGCTGGTCAAGGATGAGGAGCGCAACCTGACGCGCGCGCTGCCGGCGGAACGTGCCGCCGCCGCGGGCGCCAAACACGCCGTCACCCGCTGGCGCCTGCTGCGCGCCGGCGCCGACGGAACGCTGCTCGCGCTCGAACCGCGAACCGGCCGCTCGCATCAATTGCGCCTCGCTTGCGCGGCCCTCGGCTTGCCGCTGGCGGGGGACCTCAAATACGGCGCGGCGCGCCCGCTGCCCGAGGCGCGCATCGGTCTGCACGCGACGCGGCTCGTCGTGCCGCATCCGGTCGGCGGCGTCCCGGTCGTCCTGGACGCGCCGGCGCCCGGCTGGTAGCCGGGTGCGGTGCTCCGCTCCGCGCGTCGCGGCCGCTCAGCCGGCGGAACCGCCGCGGACGCGGTGCTGGTCGAAGCCGCCGGCCAGCGCCGGTTTCACCACCTCGAAATAGGGAGAAATGTCGAAATCGCGCGGGGTGAAAAGATTGTGCTGCCGAATGTGAACGAATTCCTCGTTGCGGGCGACCGTGAGGGGCGCGCCGAGCGCCGGATCGGGCAGGATCGGGTAGCGCACCATGGCGAAGGATTGCGCGATCAGGGACGAGCAGATGGCGCGGGTGGGGTCGCCGCTGCCGAGCGCGAGCAGGCGCCGCTTCCACCGTTCCGGGACGGGCGGCCGCTGGATCAGGTAGCGCGCCAGGTCGATGACGTTCTTCAGGTCGTACTTCTGCCCGAGCCGCGCCAGCGCGGTCGTCACCACGACGTCCAGCTCGTCGGCGCGCAGGCCGACCGGCCGGCAGATGCGCGTGTGCGAATCCGCATAGCGGCTCCAGGAGACGAGGCGCACGCCCTCGATCAGATCCGCTTCCAACAGCACCTTGTCGTCGGCGTCAGGCGGCGCGTCGGGCGGGGGCGGGTCCTGCACGCACAGCGCCGCGTGCGACCAGGTGGACTGCGTGAGGTACTTGATCGCGGTGCTGAAGCGGCTCGAGCCCTCCACCAGCAGCACGTCGCCGCGTCTCAAGGTGGCCGCGAGCGCCGCCGGGGCGCAGCTCGGCGGGCGCGCGCCGCGCCGGCTGGGACGGGAGAGGTAGCGCGCAAGCGCGCGGCCGAACCAGGCGGCCGGGTGCAGCGCCATCACCGCCCTTCCCGCGGCATGCGGGTGCCGCCGCGCGGCGGCCTCATTCCGCGGCGGCCGGCGTCGCGGGCGCGAGCGCGGCGGCCAACGCGCGCGCGACGGCGATCCCATCGAGCGCCGCGCTGATGATGCCGCCGGCGAAGCCGGCGCCTTCGCCGGCCGGATACAGGCCCGGCAAGCCGACGGCGACGCGCGTCTCTTCGTCGCGCGCGATGCGCACCGGCGAGGAAGTGCGGGTCTCGACGCCGATGATCTGGCCGAGCGGGCCGTCGTAGCCGGGCAGGATGCGGCCGAATTCACGCAGGCCATCGCGCAAACGCCGCGCCAGGCCGGTCGGGAGCATCTGGTTGAAGTCGGCGGCGGTCAAGCCCGGCAGGTAGGAAGTGGGCAGAAGGTCGAAGGCTTCCGCTTCCTGTTCTTGGACGAAGCGGTCGCAGCGCATGGCGGGCGCCTTGCCTTGGCCGCCGCCGGCATGCTGCGCCACGACCTCGAGAGCCAACTG
>CAZDMB010000336.1:0-1752 GCA_964506175.1 uncultured Planctomycetales bacterium
TGGTTCAGCACGGCTGGTGGACGCTTTGCCGCTCCAGCCAATCCATCGCGGCAATGCGCTCCGTGAAGACGCTCCAGGGCAGTGTTCGCTCGGGATCGGCGACCCGCATCAGGGCCTGGACGGCGGGTGTCTGGTTGCTCCGCGACACCAGGAGGGCAACCGCCGTCAACTGCGGCTGCGGCAGCATGGCGCGCTGGGCCTCGAAGCTGTAGGTGTAGGAGTTTTCCTTCACCACCAGGAGCGCGTAGGGCCGGCCCTCGCTGAGGCGGCGATAGATCCCGTGCAACACTGCCACGTCGGCCGCCGTGATCTCCGTGGCTGCATCGGTCGTGACCTCGAGCAGATGCGGACACAGGCGCCGCACCGTGAACGGCGGCTCGCGCACCTCCGGCTGCATGCGTTCGTGTCCTCGGACGAGACTTCGGTGGAAGGAGAAAGGCGCCGGCGATCCGCCGCCGACGCCGCAATCCTAGACATCGGCGCGGTGCGGAAAATCTTGCACCGGATCCGGGGAAATCTTGCCGGCAGACGCTTCAGCGGGCCGCCTCTGCCTGTAGTTTCAACACCGTCGCCCAATTGCGCGTGGTGGCATCCTCGCCGACGGCGCGGGAGAAGGCCTGCAGCAGGGGCGAGTCGAGGATTCCGCCGGGACAGGAAAGGAAGACCGCATGCCGCCCGAACGCCATTCGCTCCGGAGGCCATTTTTGCCGCAGCAGCGCCAGCGCCCGTTGACGCGCGGAGGCGCCGGTCAGGAAGGCGACGAGAGTGCGCGCGGAGTCGAGGGCTTCGCGTTGCCAAGGGTACGCCGTGACGACGCCTTCGAATTGCGCGGCGCTGAGCACGATCACCTGGGTGTCCCAGCCGAAGCGCCGCTCGAGTTCGGCGCGGATCTTGGCCGCCAGGCCGCGGCCCGAGCGGCGCGGCGGGATGAACACGGCGTTGCCGCTGTTGAGCAGCGTGCGCACCTTCGTGCACCCGAGGCTCTCCAGGAGCGCGCGCAATTCCGCCATGGGCAAGCGCCGCGCGCGCCCGACGTTCACGCCGCGTAATAGCACGATGCTGGCGCGCATGTCCCTTGGCCAGTGTAGGCGGGAAGCGCGCCGCGGGCGTGCCGCATTCCGCGTTCCTATGATTCTCGGCGCTGGGCCGAGCCGGCACGCTCGCGGACGCCCCACGCCCATGCGCCTGCCGCCGCCGCGCCTCGTCCTGATGGAGCCGCAACAAGCCGGCAACCTCGGCTTCATCGCGCGCCTCTTGGCGAACTACGGCCTGGGCGATTTCTGGAGCGTGCGGGGCGTGCCCTGGCGCGGCAGCGAGGCCGAGCGCACCGGCAACATGGCGCGCGCGGAGCTGGAACGGATCCAGGACACGGATTCCCTCGACGCCGCCCTGGATGGCCGCACCCACGTCGTCGGGTTGACGGCGCGGAGCGGCTTCCGCCGCGACCCGCTGCCGCTCCACGAATTGCCCGCGGCCGCCGCAGCCTGGGGGCCCGAGGCGCTGCCGGCCCTGCTGTTCGGCCCGGAGGACAGCGGTTTGACGACCGCCGACTGCGAGCGCTGCACGCACCTCGTGAGCATCCCCACCGCGGGCCTGCACTCCTTCAATCTGTCGCACGCGGTGGCGATCGTCCTGTACGAGTGGTTCCGGGGCGGCCTGGCCCTGCCGCCCGTCGAAGTCGGAACGGCGCGCGCCGGCGAAGGGCGTTTCGCGGATGCCGCCGCCAAGCAGCGCCTCGCCCGCAAAGCCCTG
>CAZDMB010000337.1:0-1750 GCA_964506175.1 uncultured Planctomycetales bacterium
GTCGTTGGTGCGGCGCGCCGCCGCCACGTTGCGCCGCGAAGCCTCCTCGCCGATCCACGCGTCGAGTTCGCTGCGGTCGAGCAGCCAGCGCTCCAGCTCGGCCGGCGTGCGCAGCGGCCGCCGCTCGAGCTCCTCCAGGCGCGGGGCGATCGCCTCCCACGAGTCGGCGCGAAACTCCGGCGGCAACCAGCGGCGCGGCGGCGCGGCGTGGCGGGTCATTCCTCCGCCTCCGAGCGCTGCGGCCGCTGCATCAGCGCGCGCACCGCTTCCAGCGGCGCGCGGCCGCCGAACAGCACGGCGTGCACCGCCTCGGTGATCGGCATCTCCACCCCGGCACGGCCGGCGGCTTCATGGATGGCCTGGCACGTCCACACCCCTTCCGCCACCTTCTCCGTGCTCGCGAGGATCTGGGCGAGAGTTTCGCCGCGGCCGATGCGCTCGCCCAGGCCGCGATTGCGCGAATGCCGGGAATAGCAGGTCACCATCAGGTCGCCGGAGCCGCTCAGGCCGAAGAAGGTCTCGCGCCGCGCGCCGTGCGCTGCGCCGTAGCGCGCCATTTCCATGAGGCCGCGCGCGATGAGCGCCGCCTTGGCGTTGTCGCCGAGGCCGAGGCCGTCGGCGATGCCCGCCCCCACGGCGATGATGTTCTTGAGCGCACCGCCGAGCTCGACGCCGGCGACGTCCTGACTGGTGTAGATGCGCAGGGAGTCGCTGCTCAGACGCGCCGCCATGGCCGTGGCCAGGGCCGGATCCGCGCTGGCCGCGACCACGGTCGTCGCCATGCCGCGGGCCGTTTCTTCCGCGTGCGAGGGTCCGCTGAGGGCGCCGAGCCGCGCGCCGTCGCCGAGGACTTCCTCGAGGATGGCGCTGGGACGGGCCAAGGTGCCGCGTTCCAGTCCCTTGGAAGCGGAGAACACGGGCACGCTGCGCAGGCGCGCCGCCCACGGCGCGAGAGTGGCGCGGACGTGCTGCGTCGGCACCACCGACAGCACCAGCGCCGCGCCGCGCGCCGCGTCGGCGGCGTCGGCGGTCCAGTGGATGGCCGCCGGCACGGGCACGCCGGGCAGGAACTTGCGGTTGAGGCGCGTGCGCGCGACCTCTGCCGCGTAGGCGGCATCCACGCTCCACACCGCGACCTCGTTGCCGGCGCGATGCGCGGCGAGCGCCAGCGCCGTGCCCCAGCCGCCGTCGCCGATGACGAGAACGCGGCCGCTCATCCTCGGCCGCTCCCGTCGCCGGCGCGAAACTTGCCCTCTTCACCGCGCAGCAAGCGGCGGATGTTGGAGCGGTGCGTCAGGATCAGCGCCAATCCGCCGAGGCCGGCGAAGCCGATGACCGGCGCCGGCAAGCCGAGGAGCCAGGCCGCCGGACCGAGGCTGATGCCAAAACCCAAGGAGCCGACGGCCACGATGCGCGTCGTCAGGAAGCCGACGAGGAAGGCGAGGCCGGCGGCCACGACCGCCAACGGCGCGAGCGCCAGCAGGGCCCCCGACAGGGTGGCCACGCCCTTGCCGCCGCGAAATCCATGCCAGAGTGGAAAAAGATGGCCGAAAAATGCGCCGGCGCCCCCGGCGACCCCGACGGCGGGATCGGCGGTAGCCAGCCAGCCCGCCAAGGCCGGCGTGAAGCCCTTCAAGGCGTCCAGGGAGTACACCAGGGCGCCGGCGGGCTTGCCGAGGGCTCGAGCCACGTTGGTGGCTCCCAAGTTGCCGCTGCCGACGGTGCGGAGGTCCACCCCCCGCGCCCGCGC
>CAZDMB010000338.1:0-1749 GCA_964506175.1 uncultured Planctomycetales bacterium
CGTTGGCCTGATCGAGCATTTCGAGGAAGGAACTGTCCGGCGACACGCCCTCGACCAGGTAGCTCTCCATCTTGCCGGGCTCGCGCGCGCTTCTCTGGCGCCAGACCCGCAGCGTGATGCGCATGCCGTTCTTGCTCATGGCTATTTGTAGGAGCGGGTGGAGGGCTTCACCGATTCGAAGCTCAGCGGCTCCTTGTTGAGGGCCGGGCGCGCGCCCTCGCCCGTGAACTCCCAGACCGCGGCATGCGCGAAATTGACGTCGTCGCGCTTGGCTTCGCCGTCGGGCGTCTGATGCTCCTCGCGGAAGTGGCCGCCGCAGGATTCCTCGCGCTCGAGCGCGTCGAGGCACATGAGTTCGCCGAATTCGAGGAAGTCGGCCACGCGCCCGGCTTTCTCCAGGTCCGGGTTGAATTCCTCGGCGCTGCCGAGGACGCGCAGATCGCTCCAGAACTCGGCGCGTAGCGCCTGGATTTCGCCGATGGCTTGCGTCAGTCCCTGGCGGTTGCGCGCCATGCCGCAATGGTCCCACAGAATGCGGCCCAGGCGGCGGTGGAACACGTCCACGGGCGTGCGGCCGCGGACGTTCTGCAGGCGGCTGACGCCGTCGCGCACCGCCTGCTCGGCGGCGGCGAAGGCCGGGTGCTCGGGCGCGACCTTCTTGGACGCCTCCATCGAGCCGTGGCCGACGAGGTAGTCGCCGATGGTGTAGGGAATGATGAGGTAACCGTCCGACAACCCCTGCATCAGCGCGCTGGCGCCCAGGCGGTTCGAGCCATGGTCGCTGAAGTTGGCCTCGCCGAGCACGAACAGGCCGGGGATGGTGGACATCAGGTCGTAGTCCACCCAGAGGCCGCCCATGGTGTAGTGCACGGCCGGGAAGATGCGCATCGGCGTCTGATACGGGTCGTCCGCCGTGATCTTCTGGTACATCTGGAAAAGATTGCCGTAGCGCGCGGCGATCACGTCGCGGCCGAGGCGCTGGATGGCGTCGCGGAAATCCAGGTAGACCGCCAGGCGCGTCGCGCCGACGCCGAAGCCCGCGTCGCAGCGCTCCTTGGCTGCGCGGCTGGCGACGTCGCGCGGCACCAGGTTGCCGAAGGAGGGGTAGCGGCGCTCGAGGTAGTAGTCGCGGTCCTCCTCGGGAATCTGCGCCGGCGGCCGGCGATCCTCGGCGTTCTTGGGCACCCACACGCGGCCGTCGTTGCGCAGGGATTCGGACATCAGCGTCAGTTTGGACTGATGACCGCTCGCCACGGGGATGCAGGTCGGATGGATCTGCGTGAAGCAGGGATTGGCGAAGCCGGCGCCCCGCTTGTAGGCGCGCCAGATGGCGGTCGCGTTGCTGCCCTTGGCGTTGGTGGAGAGGTAGAAGGCGTTGCCGTAGCCGCCGGTGGCCAGGCACACGGCGTCGGCGGCGTGGCGCTCGATCGCGCCGGTCACGAGATCGCGGGCGATGATGCCGCGCGCGTGGCCGTCCACGACCACGAGGTCGAGCATCTCCTTGCGCGTGCGCACCGTCAGGCCGCCGGCCGCGACCATGCGCGCCATCGCCTGATAGCAGCCGAGCAGCAGCTGCTGGCCGGTCTGGCCGCGCGCATAGAAGGTGCGGGCCAGCTGCGCGCCGCCGAAGGAGCGATTGTCGAGGAGGCCGCCGTATTCGCGGGCGAACGGCACGCCTTGCGCCACGCAATGGTCGATGATGGCGTTGGAATTCTCGGCCAGGCGGTGGACGTTGGCTTCGCGCGCGCG
>CAZDMB010000339.1:0-1731 GCA_964506175.1 uncultured Planctomycetales bacterium
GATCGCAAAGCGCTGCCGGCGGGTCGCGCCCTGCTCCTTGAGGTCGCGATCGAGATGGCGAGCCTTCTGCCACAGGGTGCGGGCGCGATTCAGCACGGCGCCGCCTCGCGCGTGGCGCAGAGTTCATCGAGGCACGCGGCGAGCGAATCCTCCCACGGCGGCAAGCGCACGCCGTGCTCGCGCGCGACGCGTCCGCAGTCGAGCGCCGAGTTCAGCGGCCTGCGCGCGGCGGTGGGCCAGGCGGCCGTCGGGATGGCAGCGAGCTCGCGCACACGCAGGGCGGCGCCGCGGGCGCGCGCCAAGGCGAAGATGCGGGTCGCGAATTCGTGCCAGGAGCAGTCGCCCGCGCCGGCGCAGTGGAAAAGTCCGGCAGGCTCGAGCCCGTGGCCGGCGATCGTCCAGGAGGCGCGCGCCAAATCGCGCGCCCAGGTGGGGCAGCCGCGCTGATCCGCGACGACGCGCAGCATCTCCTGCTCCCGGCCCAGACGCAGCATGGTGCGCACGAAGTTGCCGCCGTGGGAGGCATAGACCCAGGAGGTGCGGAGCACCACCGCGCGCGCGCCGGACGCCAGCACGGCGCGATCGCCGGCCAACTTGCTGGCGCCGTAGACGCTCAGCGGGGCGGGCGCGTCGTCTTCGCGCCAGGGCCCCTGCTTGGCGCCGTCGAACACGTAATCGGTTGAATAGTGAATCATTCCAGCGCCCAGGCGCGCCGCTTCCTCGGCGAGCAGCGCCGGGGCGTCCGCGTTGAGGGCGCGCGCCAGTTCCGGCTCGCTCTCGGCGCGGTCCACCGCGGTGTAGGCGGCGGCGCAGATCACCAGCTCCGGGCGGACGCGCCGCACGACGGCGCGCGCCGGCTCCGGCTGCGTCAGGTCAAGCTCGTGCAGCGCCGGGGCGACGATCTCGGCGCCGGCCGGCGCGGTCCGCAGCAGTTCGCAGCCGACCTGGCCGTCGCCGCCCACGAGGAGTACCCGCATGGAAGCAGCCTAGCGGGCGCGGCCGCGACGCGCGGCCCAGGCGGCGAGGGTTGGCAGGGCGGCGTCCTTGGCCGAAAGCACCGGCGGCCGCAGGGGCCACGGAATTGCCAATTCGGGATCGTCCCAACGGATCCCGCCGTCGGCTGCGGGCACGTAAACCTCGGTACAGAGGTAGGAGAACAAGGCCTCCTCCGTCAGCACCTGAAAGCCGTGGGCGAAGCCCGGCGGAATCCAGAGCTGCAGGCCGTTGGCGGCGGAGAGCTCGAAGGCCTCCCAGCGGCCGAAGGCGGGCGAATCCGGGCGCGCGTCCAGCGCGACGTCATAGACCGCGCCCTCCAGGACGGCGCAGAGCTTGCCCTGGGGATGCGGATCCTGGAAGTGCAGGCCGCGCAGCACGCCGCGGCGCGAGCGCGAGTAGTTGGCCTGCACGAAGGGTCCGGGCACGCCCGCTGCGGCGTAGCGCTCCGCGTGGAATCCTTCCCAGAATGAGCCGCGTTCGTCGGCGTGCACGCGCGGCTGCACCAGCATGACGCCCGGCAGGTCGGCGGCGCGGACCTTCATGCGCGGGACGGCGCGCGCAAGGCATCGCCGGCGACGTCGCGCAAGTACTGGCCATAGCCGCTCTTGGCGTGATCGTCCGCGAGGCGCAGCAGCTGCTCGGTGCCGATGAATCCCATGCGCCAGGCGACCTCCTCCGGACAGGAGATCTTCAGGCCCTGGCGCTTCTCGATGGTCTCGATGAAGTTGCCGGCCT
>CAZDMB010000340.1:0-944 GCA_964506175.1 uncultured Planctomycetales bacterium
ATGGAGACAAGGGGCGCGGCGACGAGGCCGATGAAGAAGATGTACATGACCAGGTCGCCGAGCGTCATCTCTCCAGTGAGGATGGCCCGGCCGCCCAGCCAGATGATCAACACGCCGATCACGCCGATGATCACCGTGCTGCCCGCGGTCGTGGCGGACACGCCGGTCATCGACTTCGCGATGTTGCGGAAGAGTCGGTGCGCGCCCCCGGTGAAGACGATCTCCTCGCGTTTCTCCGCGGTGTACGACTTCACCACCCGGATGCCGCCGAGCGCCTCCGTCAACCGGCCGGTGACTTCGGCGGTGATCTTGCCGCGTTCCTTGAACAGGGGGCGGAGCGTGTTGAACGCGTAGGCCATGCCCCCGCCGAAGGCGGCCAGGGCCAGGATCGTCACCACCGTGAGGTGCCAGTTCAGCCAGAACAGGACCGTGAGGCCCATGGCCGCGGTCAGCACCCCGCCCACGAGTTGGACCAGGCCCGAACCAACCAGATTCCGGATGCCTTCGGCGTCGTTCATGATCCGGGAAACGAGGACGCCGGTCTGCGTGGAATCGAAGTAGCGAACCGGCAGGTGCATGACCCGCGCCTGAACGCGCTTGCGCATGTCGGTGATCGCGCGCTGGGCCGCGACTCCGAGGATCTGGGACAGAACGAACGACGTCACGGCCTGCACCAGGGTGGCAGCACCCGCGGCGAGCGCTATCGGCATCAGCAGGTCGGCGCGGTTCTTCCCGATGACTTCGTCGATGAGCCACTTCGACGAGGCGGGCAACACCAGACCTGCGACCCGGCTAACGAGCATCAGGCCGAGGCCGAGACCCAGCCGTTTTCGGTGGGACCAGATCAGATTGCGCGCCTCGCGCCACGCGGCGGAACCGGTCACGCGCGTCTTTTCGGGGGCGTCCATGGAGCTTCTTCACTGTACTACGCCGTCCCGCACCCC
>CAZDMB010000340.1:954-1725 GCA_964506175.1 uncultured Planctomycetales bacterium
TTCCGGGTGGCCGAGGCCGTATAGTGCGGCGCAACCAACCGCGTACCACGCGGACAACCAGGAGGACGAACATGTTCCAACGCATCTCCAACAGCTGGGCTCTCGTGAAGGCCAGCGCCTCGGTCCTGAGCGCCGACAAGGAGTTGATGGTCTTTCCGGCCATCTCGTCGGTGCTCTCCGTGCTGGTGCTGATCACCTTCGCGGTGCCGACGGCCATGGCCGGATGGTTCGACTCCGCGGCTCTTTCCGACTCCGGCTTCCCGGTTGCTGGGTACGTGGTCGCCTTCCTCTTCTACGTAGTCCAGTACTTCGTCATCTTCTTCTGCAACACCGCCCTTGTGGGCGCGGCGCTGATCCGTCTCCGCGGCGGCGATCCCACGGTGGGCGATGGGTTCCGGCTCGCCATGTCGAAGATCACCGTGATCCTCGGCTATGCCGTGATCGCGGCCACGGTCGGCATGATCCTGCGCGCGATCTCAGAACGCAGCGGAGCCCTCGGCAAGATCGTCATTTCGTTCATCGGCCTCGGCTGGAACGTGGCCACCTTCCTCGTGGTGCCCGTGCTCGCGGCCGAGGACATCGGGCCCATCGAGGCGGTGAAACGCAGTTCGGCCTACCTGCGCAAGACCTGGGGCGAACAGATCGTGGGGAATGCCGGCATGGGGGCGGTGTTCGGCCTGCTCACCTTCGGCACGTTCCTCGCGGGAATCGCCCTGTTCATCGGAGCGGCCATGACCGAGTCCGTGCCCCTCATGGGCGCGGTCGGCGTGG
>CAZDMB010000341.1:0-1719 GCA_964506175.1 uncultured Planctomycetales bacterium
CCCGGCTCGCCGCACCCCTGGCAGCCGCGGACGACGCGGGCCGGGGCGCGACGCTTGCGCGCGGTGATCGGCCGGACGCGCAGGGTCGGCCAGGGTCGGGGCGGCGGGGCGCTCAGCGTGGGCGGTGTGGCGCGGTAGCGGTTCATGCGGTGCGCCTCCTCCGCTCGATCAGCGGCTCAAGCCTTGGGTGCCTCTCGACAAGCCAGTCCGCACACGGCGCGCGGTGGCTCGCGTTGAGGGTGTGCCCCTTGGCCCGCTGCGCCTCGAACAGCAGCGCCACGGACACGCGCGCGGCGCCGCGGGACGCCTGGCCGAGCGCGTCGGCCTCGATCGCGGCGGCCACGTCGTGGTGCGCCTCGACGTAGGCCGTCCACTCGGCGGCGTAGTCGCGGCGGACCTTGACGGCGCCGTCCGGGTCGCGGGCGGCGCGAGGGCGCGGGCCGCTGGTCGTGGGGGCGGCGGTGAAGGTGATCGCGAGTTGGTCAGACACGGGCGGACCTCCTCTCGGCGCGGCGCTTCCGGGCCGACGCGGTTCGGCGCGTGCGCTCCGAGTCGCGGTGCGGCGGGCACAGGTTGCTGTCCTCGGCGGCTCGGGCCGCGCCGCACAAGGTGCAGAGGCCGCGGGCCTTGCGGTCGGCGTAGCGCGCGGCCATGCGCTTGACCTCAGCGTCGCGGAACGCCGGGTCCGCGTATCGCTCGGCGTACCGCTCCACTGCCCGGGAGCGGCGGTTCGCGGCGGCCTGCTCCGACGGCACGTAGTCGGCGCGGGCCATGTAGCACTCGCGACAGTGCGCGCCGATCATCGTGTCGTCGTCGCCGCCCGCGTTGCAGCGGACGCAGCGGCCGGCGGCGCGGCGGGTGTGGTAGCGGGCGCGCTGGGCGTCGGCCTGGGCGGTCATCGCGCACCGCCGATCGCGTCGAACAGGTTCGGCTGCTCCTTGCGCGGCTTGGCCTCGTCGCCGCGCAGCCGGCGCGTCGCGATCGCGTGGTACTCCTCGCTCAGCTCCCATCCGATGAAGCGGCGGCCGAGACGGATCGCGGCAAGCCCGGTTGTTCCGCTGCCAGCGAACGGGTCGAGGATGAGATCGCCGTGGTCGGTGAAGTCCGCAACCAGCTCCTCCATGAGCGCGAGGGGCTTCTGCGTGGTGTGGATCCTCTGCTCACCGTCGCCGCGGTTGAGCACGATCGGATGCTCGTACCACCCGTGCTTACCTCCGCTGTTCCATCGCTTGCGGCCCTTGTGATGGGCGATGACGATCGCCTCGAAAGCGACGGCAGGGCGATCGCCGCTGAACTGCGGTGTACCGCCGATCTTGCGCCAGGCCGCCGTCCTCACGTAGTCCAGTCCCGCCGACGTCAGTGAGTCCTTCCACGACGACACCATCTCGACCGAGCAAAACAGCGCGACCCATCGTCGGGACACGCGCGCGAACTCCTCGGCAAGCGCGCGCATCTGCAACCCGGTCAGCGGAGCGAAGCCGAGTTCGCGGCTTCGGTTGAACGTCGCGCGACGCGACGACTCGGCTTCGGTGTAGCCCGTGCATCCGCGCCTTGACGCCGCGTGGGTGTGCTCGTCGTACGGCGGATCCGAGATGACGTGATCGACGCTCCCATCGGCCAGACTCGCCAGGCCGGCGATCGGATCGAGGCAGTCGCCATGCCGGAGATCGAACGTCACGACGCCACCGCCTGCCGCGGGTAGACGGTGCGCGACCGCTC
>CAZDMB010000342.1:0-1709 GCA_964506175.1 uncultured Planctomycetales bacterium
GATCTGGCGCGCCAGCTGGCCGGTCGCGACCTGGTCCAGCGTCTCGTTGCGGATGTCGTCGCGCTTCTGCGTGCTGGCGTAGATCGTCGAGCGCTGGCGCTGCTCCTCGCGCTCGCGCTCGGCCGCGGTGAGGCTCGCGACCGCCTCGCGCATCGCATTCATCGCGCGGATCTGGTCGCCGAGATCCTGGGTGCGCCGGTCGCCCGCCGCACTGGTCGCCTTCCACGCTTCGTTCAGCGCGTCGACCGCCTTCGCGGTCGCCTCGCTCGCCGCCTTGAACTTCTCCGCGGCCTGGCCGGCGAACAGGAACTGCGCAGCCATCGCTGCCGCCGACACGACCAGGCCGGTGAAGCCTCCCGCCAGCACGCCGGCCAGCTGGCCGCCCTGCTGGGCGAACGCGACGAATGCGTTCTGGCCGGCCCCGACCTGGGTGATTAAGTCCTGGACCTGGAAGCCGATCTGGCCCATCTGCGCCGAGAAGTTGCGGCCCGCGCCCTCGGCCGCGCGCGCGACCGTGGTGATCTGGCGCGCGGCATTGTCGCCGCTCGCGCGCAGCTGGTCGCTCATCCGCGACGCGGCCTGGCGCGACCGCTCGCCGACATCCTGGATCGCCTTCGACGCGTCCAGGATCTTCTGCTTCACCGCATCGCCCGCGGGCCCGAGCTTGTCGAGCTCGGCGAAGACCTGCTTGCTGCCCGAGGCGGTGAAGCGCAGCGCGAACGCGCGTTCTGCCATCTCAGTCGGCCGTCAGATCGTCGGCCGCACGGCCCGACAGTTCGCGCTGGAACGCTGCCGCCAGCGCGGTCTCGCCCGCCGCCATCGCCGGCGACAAATGCAGCACCTTGCGCAGCTTGACGGCCCGCACCAGCAGGAATTGCGGGATGTAGCGGCCGCGCAGCGCCTCGACCAGGCGCTTGCGGCTTTTGGTGTCGGTGATCCGGCGGATGCGCGACTTCAGCGCGCCGCGCTTCGTCCAGGCGCCGGCCTCCATCTTGGTTGCCAGCACGATGCGTCGTGCGTCGCGGCCGAGCGGGATCGCCTGCAGGCGCGCGCCGAACCACTGGCGCGGCGTCAGGCGCGTGCCGTCGGCGCCGCGATAATTGTGCAACGGGATCGCGAGATAGCGGCCCTTGCGCGGCAGGATCGCCGCACCGCTTTCGTGCGCGGCCAGGATCATGTCGGCACGCTTGCCGCGACCGAACACCAGGCCGGCAGCACTCGCGCTCGGCCGCCCGCGCGGATAGACCGCGCTGCCGATCGCGTTCACGAAGCGCTTCGAGGCGAACGCGCCCAGCACCTGGTTGCGCAGCGTCACCTTCGCCGCCTCGGCGCCGGCCGCGACGCCGACCGTGACCGCGCGCGCGACCTGCGCCTGCACCGCCTGCGTCCAGGCGTGCGCGCCGTTCTCGACCTCGATCGTGATCATTTCGCCTCGCGCTTGCGCAGGGCCGCCCAGGCAGCGTCCATCTCGGCGAAGCAGGCCATCACGATCGCCGGTTGGTCGGCGGCCCCGCCCGCGAAGGGCAACGCGCCTGGCGCCATCTCGCTGCCGCGCGCGGTGCGCCACAGTCCGACCATCGCTAGATGTTCCGCCTCCAGCAGGTGCATGGGATGAATCCGGAGTTCCGGCCATCCGATTTCGGAGAAGTCGAACCAGTCCGATTCCGCCGGCGTTTCCACCGTCCAGTGCTGCAGGCCGTCGAACGCCT
>CAZDMB010000343.1:0-1704 GCA_964506175.1 uncultured Planctomycetales bacterium
TCGAGCGCCTTGTCGAAGCCAAGCAGCGCACGACCGAGCCGTACGGCTCGCCGCCTGCGCTCAAGTCCGAGGAGATCCCGATCGTGATCACGCCAAGCTGGACCGACAACGGCCAGGTGTGCGTGCGCCAATCGGACCCGCTGCCGCTCACCATCGTGTCGATGTCGCTCGAGGTGTCGATCGGCGGCTGATTGCATCACCACGGAAGGAGGTGATCCATCCGGGCCGGTGCGACGCCGGCCGCCGCCGTGAGGCGATACGTTCCCGCAGCCGGACCCCTGCTTTCTGCGGTGCGCGTGGTTGCGCGCATCCCCCGCATCATCGGGGCATCATCACGATCGAGCATCCGCGCATGTACGGATTCATGAGCCCGAGTGCGTTCGGCCCCCAATCGACGCTTCTCGTGGGGGCAAACACCAGCAACGTCATGGGCGCCACTGCGGCGTCCGCGCCGGCCAGCCTGTCGGGCGGCTCGTTCATGGACTTCGCCGGCAGCGCGGGTGGCGCGATGTCGATCGCGGGCGCCGTGTCTTCTGCGGTGGGTGCCTACTACTCCGCGCGCTCGGCCAAGAACAGCCTGAAGCATCAGGCGCGCATGGCCGAGATCAACGCGCAGATTTCCGAGCTTGGCGCAAAGTCCGCCCTGCTGCAGGGCCAGCGTCAGGAGCAGGCAAGCCGGCTTGCTGCCGGGCAGCTCAAGAGCCGGCAGCGCGTGAGCATGGCGGCCAATGGCATCGACCTGGCCAGCGACACCCCGCAGAACATCCTGAACACAACCGACTTCATGAGCGAGGCCGACGCGCTCACGATCCAGCGCAACGCCCTGCAAGCCGCTTGGGGCTACCGCACGCAGGCGACCAACCAGCAGATCGGCGCCACGATGGCGCGCGCGGACGCAGGCGGTGTCAGCCCCTTCGTGTCGGCGGCGACTTCGCTCGTCGGCTCGGCCACGGCGGTGGCGTCGCGCTGGTACGCCGGCCAGCGACTGAGGATGTGACCGTGCCGAGAGTCCCGACCTACGACAATTTCCAGCAGATGCCGGCGCAGTTTCAGCCGGTGCAGATCCAGCCCGCGACGCCTCGCGTCGATCCCGGCGCGCAGGCCGCGAGCTTCGGCCAGGCGACTGAGCGCGCGGGCGCGGTGGCAATGGACATGGAGCTCGAAGCGCTCAAGCAGGCCAACCAGCTCCGCGTCGACGATGCGCTGAACAAGGCGCTCGAGGCCGAGATGCGGCTGGCCTACGACAAGGACGCGGGCTACACCAGCCAGCGCGGGCTCTCGGCGCTGGAGCGCGAAAGCGGCAAGCCGCTGGCCGACGAGTACGACGAGGAGTTCGGGAAGGCGGTCGAGAGTATCGGCGCGGGCCTGAGCAACGACTACCAGCGACAGGCCTTCGGGCAGGCGATCGCCAAGCGGCGCGCTGCGTTCCGTGCCGGCGCGATGAAGCACGAGGCCGACGAGTTCCGCACCTACACCCTGAGCGTGCGCGAAGGCACCGTCGCCACCCGCATGCAGCAGATCGGGCTGAACTACAACAACCCCGAGGTCATCGACGAGGCGATCACCTCGATCCGCGCGGCGACCTACGACGCGGCCAAACTGCAGGGCAAGAGCGCGGAATGGGCTGATGCACAGGCCCGCAAGATGGCAAGCAACGCGCACAAGACCGCCATCGCTGCCGCGCTACATAACAACGACGTGGCC
>CAZDMB010000344.1:0-1699 GCA_964506175.1 uncultured Planctomycetales bacterium
GAGCACGGCTTCTACTACGACTTCTCCCTGCCGCGTCCCCTCACCGAGGAAGACCTGCCGGCGATCGAGGAGGAGATGCGCAAGGTGCTGGCGGCGGCGGGCAACTTCACCTGCAGCAGCATGAGCCGCGAGGAGGCGGCGCAGCGGCTCCGCGCCAGCGGCCAGAGTTTCAAACTCGAGCTGCTCGACGCCATCCCTGCCGGCGAGGCCATCACCTTCTACGACCACGGCACTTGGGCGGATCTGTGCGAAGGGCCGCACGTGCAGAGCGCCCAGCAGATCCCGCGCGACGGCTTCAAGCTGACGGCCGTGGCCGGCGCCTATTGGCGCGGGGATTCCACCAAGCCGATGCTGCAGCGCATCTACGGCACGGCTTGGTGGTCGAAGGCCGACCTCCAGCGCTACCTCGACTTCCTGGAGCAGGTGGCCGCACGCGACCACCGCCGTCTCGGCAAGGACCTCGACCTCTTCTCCGTGCATCAAGAGTTCGGCGCCGGGCTCGTGTTCTGGCACCCGCGCCTCGGCCACGTGCGCCGGCGGCTGGAGGAGTGGTGGTGGCAGTTGCACGAGGAAGCCGGCTACTGGCCGGTGTACACCCCGCACGTCGCCGGCGAGCCGGTGTTCGAACGCAGCGGGCACCTGCAGAACTACGCGGACATGATCTGGGCGCCGATGCTGGTGGACGAGCAGCCGCACCGCGTCAAGCCGATGAACTGCCCGGGGCACGTGACCATCTACAACAGCCGCCGGCACTCCTACCGCGACCTGCCCGTGCGCCTGGCGGAATTGGGAACCGTTTACCGCTACGAGCCGAGCGGCACCCTGCACGGCATGCTGCGCGTGCGCGGCTTCACGCAGGACGACGCCCACATCTTCGGCCCGCCGGCGCAGCTCGAGGACGAGGTGGTGGGCGTGCTGGACCTGGTGGACCGCATCCTCACCACCTTCGGCTACAGCTACCAGGCTTATCTGGCCACGCGCCCGGCCAAATCCTTGGGCACCGACGCGGCTTGGGAGCACGCGCTCGCGGCGCTGCGCGCGGCGGCGGCGCGGCGCCGGTTGCCGCTGGAGTTGGATCCGGGCGGCGGCGCCTTCTACGCCGCCAAGATCGACTTCAAACTGCGCGACGCCCTCGGGCGCGAGTGGCAGGGGCCGACGGTGCAGGTGGACTTCAACCTGCCGGACCGCTTCGACATCCAGTACAACGACGCCGACAACGTGCTCAAGCGCCCGGTGATGGTGCACCGCGCGATTTTCGGCTCCTTCGAGCGCTTCGTCGGCGGCTTGATCGAGCACTTCGCCGGCTGGTTCCCGCTGTGGCTGTCGCCGCTGGCGGTGGCCGTGCTGCCGATCACCGCCGCCGAGGAGCCGGCGGCGCGCGCCGCCTACGAGCGACTGCGCGCGGCCGGCTACCGCTGCGCGCTGCGCACCGACGGGCCGCTGCGCCGGCGCGTGCGCGACGCCGAAGTCGAGAAGATTCCCTACATGGCGGTGATCGGCGGCCGCGAGGCCGAAGCCGGCACGGTCAACGTGCGCGCGCACGGCGTCACGGAGCAACTCACGCTGCCGCTGGAGGAGTTCGTCGCGCGACTCGCCGCCAAGCGCGACGCCAAATCCCTCGACTACGCGCTGGCATGAGCGGCGGCACGCTCGCCGGCCGCACCGTCTTCGTCACCGGCGCCAGCGCCGGCATCGGCGC
>CAZDMB010000345.1:0-1686 GCA_964506175.1 uncultured Planctomycetales bacterium
CCGAATGCTCGTCGTTGATCTGCTTGAAGAAGTCGAGGTCGAGCAGGATCAGGCTCGCCGGCAGGCGATGGCGCTGGCAGCGCTCCAGTTCCTCGTGCAGGCGCGCGCGGAAATGCCGGTCGTTGCTCAAGCCCGTCTTGTGGTCGGTGACGAGCTGACTCTCGAGTTGCGCCGAACGCGCTTGCAGGGCGTTGGCCCCGTCCTGCACGGCGATCAAATGCGCCAAGCGCGTTTCCAGTTCCGGCCAGTCCGCGCCGCTGCGCGCGAAATCGGCCAGGGCGGAGGAGCCGGCCAGCAGTTGTGCGAGGCCGGCCATCGGCGCTTCGGCGAAGGGCACCACGAGCCACGGCACGGGCTTGGCAGGGCTCAACTGCGCTCCCAGGATCTGCCACTCCAGTCCCTCCCGCAGCAGGGTCAGGGGATAGATCAGCGCGGCGCGGACGGCGCCCTTCTGCAGCAGTTCCTGGCTCTCCGCCAGGTGGGTGGTGGCGCGCACTTCCCACCCGTGCTCCTGGAACCAGGCGGTGGCGCCGGCAAGGCGCTCGCCGCGGTGGTTGAGCAGGGCCAACACGGGCGGCGCCGCTTCGCCGCCGCGCCCAGAAGAGACGGGCATGATGCTGAAGTCTAACCCAGAAGGAAGTTGCTGATAGGGGGCGGGCAGGATTGACCCTCAGGCGCGCCTGGGATACCATGTCCGGCCCTTTCCCGGCGCCGGCATTCCCCGGCGGCCGCAAGGCTGTCTCGACCCCTTTCTCCCCGGAATGTCCGCACTCACCGTAGAGGCCCTCATCGAGGCCGGTGCCCACATCGGCTGCCGCGTGAGCCGCTGGAACCCGAAGATGGCGCCGTTCATCTTCGAGTCCCGCAACCGCATCCACGTCATCGACCTGCGGGAGACCGTGCGCGGCATCCTGCGCGCGCAGCACTTCCTGCGTGAGATCGTGGCCTCGGGCCAGGACGTGCTCTTCGTCGGCACGAAGCAGCAGCTCCGCACGGAGCTGTTGCGCGTCCATACCGAGACCGGCATGCCCTACGTGGACGACCGCTGGATCGGCGGCACGCTGACCAACTACGAGGTCATCGGCTCGCGCATCCATTACCTCGACGACATGGACAAGAAGGAGCGCGAGGGTTGGCTCGCCAACCTGACCAACAAAGAAGGGGCGCGCTTCCTGCGCGAGAAGCGCAAGGTGTTCCGGAACCTCCACGGCATTCGCGAGATGTTCCGGCTGCCCGGAGCGATGGTCGTGTTCGACCCGCGCACGGAGCGCAACGCCGTGCTCGAGGCCCGGCGCATGGGCATCCCGGTGGTGGCGGTGATCGACACCGACGGCGACCCGGATCTCGTGGACATCCCGATTCCCGCGAACGACGACGCCATCCGTTCCGTGGCCCTCATCCTCGATCAGCTCATCGAGGCCGTGGTCGAGGGCAAGCGCCTGCGCCAAGAGCGCGGCATCCCCGGCCCGAGCCGCCCGGCCGACGCCGCCGCCACGCGCGAAGGCGTGCCGGTGCCGCGGCCCCGCGTCCGCCGCAGCGGTCCGCGCCCGGGTGGTCCCGGCGTGAATCGCCGCGTCCAGGTGCAGGCCATCGATGAGCAGGCCGCCGCCGACGACTCGGCCGCGCCGAGCGAAGGCGCCGAGCCGCAGAACTAGTCCTCCTTCGACCCTCTCCGCAGCATGACCG
>CAZDMB010000346.1:0-1675 GCA_964506175.1 uncultured Planctomycetales bacterium
GGCTCCTGCGACGCGGCGGTGTGCGGGCCGGCGAGGGCGAGCTGCACGCAGGCGGTGAGCGCCGGGTCGATGTCGAGGTCGTCGTCCTCGGCGACGGCGGCGACGGCGGCGGCGGCCTTGTGGACCTGCGCGAGCACGGCGGTCATGCGCCCTGCCGGCGCACGAGCACGGCCGCGTCGCAGTCGTGGGTCTGGGCTCTTCCGGGTTTCGAGTGGCTCCTAGCCTGACCCGAGGGACACCTTCTCCAGCTTGAGGCCCCCGCAGTGGAAGAGGATGGCCGTCTTGAGGTTCTTGAGGTTGCGGAAGCCGCGGGCGGTTCGTTTGATCGCCTCGATCACCCCGTTCGTGCATTCGGCGATGGCGTTGGTGAGGCGATGCCGGTAGTAGTTGAGGATCCCGCCGATGTGGCGCTTGATCATCTGCGCCACGCGGACCACCGGCGCGAGTTGGCTGCGGCTCGCCCAGTCGTGCCAGTCGGCCCAGAAGGCCCGTGCCTTCGCCAGGCTCTCGCACTCCCAGAGGCCTCGCAGAGACTCCTTGAGCGCCCAGGCCCGCGCGACCTTGAGGTTCGAAGCCTTCAGCTCCGCCAGCCGCGGTGCGTAGCGCTCCGGCAGGTTCGTCTCGGCGTAGCGGAGCATGTGCATCGTCTGCACAAGACGCCGATCGCCCTGCCGCAGCAGCTCCTTGTGCTCGGCCCGCCGGACCTCGTCGACCGCCTGGTTCATCGCCTTCATCACATGGAAGCGATCGAAGACCATCTGCTCCTCAGGGTGGCAGAGCGCCTCCTCGGCGACGGCGATGTAGGGCTTCGCCATGTCCATCGCCATCGCCTTGATCCGCGCCAGCTGATAGGGCTCGAGCTCCAGGAAGAAGCTCTCCAGCGCCTCCTTCGAGCGCCCCTCGGCGACGTGGACGACTCGAGTGCCGCGCAGATCGTAGACCAGCGTGAGGAAGCCGAGGCGGCGACCGACGGACTTCTCGTCGACGCCGATCTCCCGCACGTCGAGCTCGCCGCGCGCCGCCAGCCCCCGCTCGACGGCACGCGCCATGAGTCCCTGCGCCTCATCCCAGCTCACCTTCAGCAGCCCCGCGCCGCCGCTCACGCTGGTCTCGCGCAGCACCCTCACCGCCAGCGCCTCGAAGAGGTTGGTGAAGCGCGAGCCCGGCTCCGCCCACGGCACCCGCACCAGCCGCACACCGTGCTCCGGGCACCTCACGCGGGGCAGCCGCGCTCGGATGATGGTCTGAAACTGGCAGCTGTCGAGGTGCCGCCAGCTCCGCTCGTCGGCGTGATCATGCAGCCCGCACGTCTCCTGGCACTCCGGACAGCTCCAGCGCTGTCCGCCCTTGTGCACGAGCACGACGTCGATCCGCAGCGCCTTCGCATCCAGGGCCACGGACGAAACCTCCCAGGGGGACTCGATACCGAGGATCTGACGGTAGAGGTCGGTGTCCTTCACGACCGTGAGGATGCGCGATTCCGCCCGTCGACTTCAAGAGGCGAGCCACTCGAAAGTCGGAAGAGCCGAGAAGGCAAGCGGAATTTTCGACGCTCACCCGATGCCTGTCAGCGGCGCGCGCGCGGCCGCGGCCTATCGCGAATCGGTCGCCACTCTGCGAGGCATCCCGGGCCAACCGCCCTGGCCCTGCAACGGGCCAAGAGGCTGGCCGAACT
>CAZDMB010000347.1:0-1667 GCA_964506175.1 uncultured Planctomycetales bacterium
GGAGCTCCATGACCTCGGCCTGCACGGCGATGGCCTCGAGCAGCGCGTCCACGCCCATGCCGGTCTTGGCCGAGATGGGCACGAACTGCACGTCGCCGCCCCACTCTTCCGGCACCACTTCCAGCTTGACCAGGCCCTGCTTGACGTTGTCCGGGTTGGCTTCGGATTTGTCCATCTTGTTGATCGCCACGATCAGCGGCACCTTGGCGGCGCGCGCGTGGTTGACCGCTTCGATGGTCTGCGGCATGACGCCGTCGTCGGCCGCGACCACCAGCACCACGATGTCGGTGAGCTTGGCGCCGCGGGCGCGCATGGAGGTGAACGCCGCATGGCCCGGGGTGTCGAGGAAGCTGACCACGCCGCGCGGCGTCTGCACGTGATAGGCGCCGATGTGCTGGGTGATGCCGCCGGCTTCGCCGGTGGCGACCTTGGTGCGGCGGATGTAGTCCAGCAGCGAGGTCTTGCCGTGGTCGACGTGGCCCATGATGGTGACCACCGGCGGACGCACGGATTTGTCGCCCTGGGCCTCGTCCAGATGCGCGACCAGCGCCAGTTCGGCGTCGTTGTCGTTGGCGCGCACGGCCTTGTGGCCGAGCTCTTCCACCACCAGCACCGCGGTGTCGTGGTCGATGACCTGGTTGATGGTGACCATCATGCCCATCTTGAACAGCGCGCGCACCACGTCGGAGCCCTTCATCGCCAGCTTGTTGGCGAGTTCGGAGACCACGATCGAATCGCCGAGGGCGACTTCGCGGGTGATCGGCGCGGTCGGGCGCGAGAAGCCGTGCTGGCCGGACGCGGTACGCGAGGCCTCCATCGGCTTGGCGCGCGGTTTCTTCTTGGCGCCGGCGCGGCGTTCGCGCTCGGCCGCGGTCAGGTGCAGCTGGCCGCTGATGTTCTGCAGGCCGGATTCGTCGTCGATCTCGTTGTCGACCATGACGTGCGAGCCGCGCACCTTGTGCTTGGCGGCCGGCGCGCGGACCGGCGCCTTGTCCTTGACGGCCTTGGGCGGCTCGTGGCGGATGGCTTCGGTCTTGTGCGGCTTGTGGCCGTGCTTCTCGTCGCGCTCGCGGCGCGATTCGTGGCCGGCGTCAGCCGGCTTGCTGACGGCCTCGGCGGCGGCGCGCGTCTTCTCTTCGGCTTCGCGGGCCTGGCGCTCCTTCTCGGCCTTCTCGGCTTCGATCTGCTCGCGGCGGGCGCGGTCGAGCTCGCTCAGGCGCGCCTGCTCTTCGGCGTTGCGCGACTTGGATTCCTCCAGCTTGCGCAGGACCTCTTCGCGTTCGCTGGAGACCGGCGTCTCGACGTCGTCGCGCTTGACGTAGGTGCGCTTCTGGCGCACTTCCACGGCGACCGTGGTCTTGGCCTTGCCGGAACCGGCGACGGTCAGCTCTTCGGTCTTGCGGCGCGCGATGGTGATCTTCTTCGGCGCGGCTGCGGCTTCGGCCGGCGCGTCGTTCTTGCCGTGCGCGCGGCGCAGGAAGCCGAGCAGCTTGATCTTCTCGGTGCTGCTGACGACCTGATCGGGGCCTGAAAACTCCATGCCGGCGTCGGCCAGCTGCTTGAGCAGCTTGTCGACCGGGAGTCCCACGATTTTTGCCAACGATCCTACGGTTACTTCTGACATGGATGTGTCAATCCTTCAAATTTGTGATGCAACATGCGGCGCG
>CAZDMB010000348.1:0-1658 GCA_964506175.1 uncultured Planctomycetales bacterium
GACAGCTTCACCTGGAACCTGTGGCAGGCTCTGGCCGCGCTGGGCTGCGAAGTGCAGGTGCAGCGCACCGACGCCTTGAGCCTCGAGCAGGCGCTCGCGCTCGCGCCCGAGGCGGTGGTGCTGAGCCCCGGTCCCGGCCGTCCGGCCGACGCCGGCATCATGCCGGCGCTGCTGCGCGCCCTGCCCGCGGGCACGCCGGTGTTGGGCGTGTGCCTCGGCCATCAGTGCCTGGTGGAGGATTGCGGCGGTCGCCTCGAGGTGGACCCGGTGCCGGTGCACGGCAAGGCCTCGCTTGTGCATCACGAGAAGGAGCCGCTCTTCGCCGGCCTGCCCAATCCGTTCCCCGCCGGCCGCTACCACTCCCTGCGCGCGGAGCGCGCCAGCATGCCGGAAAGCCTGAAGGTCACCGCCTGGACGGAGGAGGGACTCGTCATGGCGGTGCGCCATCGGACGCTGCCGCGCTACGGCGTGCAGTTTCATCCGGAGTCCATCCTGACGCCGCAGGGCGAGCGTCTCCTGGCGAACTTCCTCGAACTCTCAGGCCTGCTGGCTCGCAGCCGCGCATGAAACTGGCCGCGGCTGCCGCCGAGGCGCGCGCGCGCGCGCTCACGCGCGCGGAAGCGCGCAGCCTCTTCGCCGAGGTGCTGGCCGCTCCGCCCGCCGCGGCGGAACTCGCGGCGCTGCTGCAGGCGATGGCGGCGCGCGGCGAAACCGCGGAGGAGATCGCCGGCGCCGCCGAGGCCATGCGCGGGGCGATGGTGCCGTTCGAGCACGGGGCGCCCGACGCGGCACCGGCGGCGACGGCCTCGGCACCTTCAACCTCTCGACTTCGGCCGCGCTGGTCGCCGCTGCGGCGGGCGTCAAAATCGTCAAGCACGGCAATCGCGCCGCCTCGTCCAAGTGCGGCAGCGCCGATCTGCTGGAGGCGGCCGGGGTGCGCCTGCAGCTCTCGCCGCGCCAGGCGCGCACGGTGTTCGACGCCTGCGGCTTCGTCTTCCTGTACGCGCCGGTGTTCCACCCGGCCTTGGGGCCGATCGCGCCCATCCGCAAGGCGCTCGGCATCCGCACGATTTTCAATTTCCTCGGCCCCCTGTGCAATCCCGGCCGCGTCACGCGGCAGTTGCTGGGCGTCAGCGATCGTGCGCGCCTCGCCGACTACGCGCGCGTGCTGGCCGCGCTCGGCTGCAAGCACGGCGCGGTCGTGCACGGCGCGGGCGGCGCCGACGAGCTGACCCTGGAGGGCCCGAACCTGCTGATCTGGATCGGGGGCGACGGCGCCATCCCGCGCGGCGGCGCGGCGTCGCTGCCGGCCCAAGAGTTCGGTTTGCGCGCCGCGCCCGTCAGCGCGCTCGCCGGCGGCGATGCCGCGCGCAACCTCGCCCTGCTTGGCGCGGTGCTCGACGGCGAGCCCGGACCGCTGCGCGACGCGGTGCTGCTCAACGCGGCGGTCGCCGTGTTTCTCGCCGAGGCGGGCGAGGGCGGCGCCACCGGCATGCCGGACTCCTTCGCGCGCGCCCGCGCCGCGCTGGACTCGGGCGCCGCCAAGCGTTTGCTGGCGCGCGTGGTCGCGGCCAGCCGCGCGGCGGCGGGGGAGGCGGCGTGAGCGAAACCATGCCGGATCGGCTGGCGCGCATCGTCGCCGACGTGCGCGCGCGCGC
>CAZDMB010000349.1:0-1641 GCA_964506175.1 uncultured Planctomycetales bacterium
CTTGTAGCCGGCGATGTTGGCCTGCGAGGAAAGGGCGTCCATTTTCTGCGCCTTCGTGGTGCGCGGCACCAGCTCCATCGCGAACACGGTGGCGCCAGCGGCGGCGAGGGCGCGCGCGCCCTCCGGGTTGCGCGGGCCGTCGAGGTAGGAGACGACGACGGCGCCCCGGCGCAGTCCGCGCGCCTCCGCCGGCGAAGGCGGCGCCACTTTCAGCACGAGGTCGGCGGCGGCCCAGCCGGCGGCGGGAGCCACCACGGCTGCGCCTGCCTCGGCGAAGGCGGCGTCGGCGAGGCGGGCGCCGGCGCCGGCGCCCGCCGCGACCTGCACCGTCAGGCCGTGTTTGACCATGCGCGCCACGGTCTCCGGCGTTGCGGCCACGCGCGTTTCGCCCGGGCGCGATTCTTGAGCGATGAAAACGAGGGTCATCGGTGCGGGGACGGGGAGCGTGGGCCGCGTCGGCCCGTCGGAAAGATAGCGACGCGCGTAATCTTCATGCCGTGGCGATCTTCCCGCATCCGCCCTTCGCGGCCTACGCGCTCCTGGATTCCGGCAACGCCGAGAAACTGGAGCGTTTCGGGCGCTTCGTCCTGCGGCGGCCGGATCCGCAGGCGCTGTGGCGTCCGCGGCTGTCCGCCGCCGAGTGGGCCCGGCGCGCCGACCTGGCCTTCGTGCGGGAATCCGACCGCGGCGGCACGTGGGAACAACCGCGCGGCGAGGTGCCGGAAGAGTGGGAACTGGAGGTGGCCGTCGGCTGGACGGAGCCGGCCTGCCTGCTGATCCGGCCCACGCCCTTCAAGCACGTCGGACTTTTTCCCGAGCAGGCGGCGAATTGGGCGTGGGTGGAGGAGCGACGCACGGGCCTGGCCCTCCGGCTTGCGCCGCGGGCCGCGCCGCGCCTGCTCAATCTCTTCGCCTACACCGGCGCTGCCTCGGTGTTCGCCGCCAAGAGCGGCTGGGAAGTGACGCACGTGGACGCCTCGCGCGCGTCGCTGGACTGGGCGGCGGAAAACGCCCGCGGCAGCGCGCTGGACGCCAACGCGATCCGCTGGATGCTCGACGACGCGCTGGCCTTCGCCCGGCGGGAGGCGCGGCGCGGCAACCGCTATCACGGCATCCTGGCCGACCCGCCCTCCTACGGCCGCGGACCGAAAGGCGAGAAGTGGGAGTTGGAAACCGGCCTGGCGCCGCTGCTGGAGGCTTGCGCCGCGCTGCTCGAGCCCGTCACCGGCGCTTTCCTGGCGCTCAGCACCTACGCGGTGGGCTACTCGCCGCTGGCCTACGCCAACATGTTGCGCGAGTTCGGACCTGGCGAGATCGAAACCGGCGAACTGGCCTTGCCGGAGGAGGAGAGCGGGCGCCTGCTCCCCTGCGGATTCTGCGCGCGCTTCACGCGCACGTGAGTCTGCGCG
This sequence comes from uncultured Planctomycetales bacterium, assembly GCA_964506175.1. Taxonomy (GTDB): domain Bacteria; phylum Planctomycetota; class UBA1135; order UBA1135; family UBA1135; genus JAQBVK01. The sequence continues at coordinate 1,410 of CAZDMB010000349.1, forward strand.
TCCTGTTCGCGGACAACCACCTCTTCGCGGTGGACAAACCGGCGGGCATGCCCGTCGTGCCCGATGCGAGCGGCAGTCCCTCCCTGCTCGAAGCGGCGAAGGCCTTCATCAAGGAGCAGCACGGCAAGCCGGGAGAGGTTTTTCTCGGCGTGGTGCACCGCCTCGACCGGCCCGTGAGCGGCGTGGTGCTGTTCGCGCGCACCAGCAAGGCTGCGTCGCGCCTGTCGGAGCA
>CAZDMB010000350.1:0-1636 GCA_964506175.1 uncultured Planctomycetales bacterium
TGACCTCGTAGCGCCGGATTGCCACGTTGACGCGCTCGGCCTCCTTGCGCGCCTTGGCCTCCGGCATGACGTTGAAGGCCAGGATCGCGGCGCCGGCCGTCTCCGCCAGCAGCACGTCGTTCTCGGTGACGCCGCCGACGCCGGCGTGCAGCACCTCGATGCGCACCTCGTCGGAGCCGAGTTCCTCGAGCGAGCGCTTGAGCACCTCGACCGAGCCCTGGGTGTCCGCCTTGACGACGTAGCGCAGGCGCTCCGCATGCGACTCGTCGAGCTTGTCGAAGAGGTTGGCGGCGGTGACCGAGGCGGCCTTCTCGCGGCGCTCCTTCTCGACCTTGTGGAGAGCGCGCTTCTCGGCGACCGCCTTGGCCGCGGCGAGGTCATCGACCACGTAGAACTTCTCGCCGATCGGCGGCAGGTCCTCGAGGCCGAGGATCTGCACCGGCGTGCCGGGCCCCGCTTCCTTGAGCGGCTTGCCCTTGTGGTCGAACATCAGGCGGATCTTGCCGTAGGTGGTGCCGGCCAGCACGATGTCCTTGGCGCGCAAGGTGCCGTCTTGCACCAGCACGGTGGCCACCTTGCCCATGCCCTTCTCCAGCGCCGCTTCGAGCACCACGCCCATGGCGTCGCCGGTGGCGTGCGCCTTCAGGCCGAGAAGTTCGGCCTCCAGCAGCACGCGCTCGAGCAGGGTGTCGATGCCGGTCTTGCGCAGACCGCTGACCTCGATGCAGCCGGTCGAGCCGCCCCATTCCTCGGGCTGCAGGCCCATGCCGGAGAGTTGCGACTTCACCTGCTGCGCGTTGGCGCCGGGAGCGTCCACCTTGTTGATGGCCACGACCACGGGCACGCCGGCGGCGCGCGCGTGCGCGGCCGCCTCTTCCGTCTGCGGCATCACGCCGTCGTCCGCGGCCACCACGAGCACGGCGATGTCCGTCGCGCGCGCGCCGCGCTGGCGCATGCCGGTGAAGGCTTCGTGACCCGGGGTGTCGAGGATGGTGACGCTCTTGCCGCCAGGCAGCTCCGCGACGTAGGCGCCGATGGCCTGCGTGATGCCGCCGGCCTCCTTGGCGGCGATGCGGGTGGCGCGGATGGCGTCGATCAGCGTGGTCTTGCCGTGGTCCACGTGGCCGAGGAAGGCGATGACCGGCGGACGCGGCTTCAGCGTGCTGTCGTCCACCGCGTGGCGCGCGGCCTGGATCTCGGCGAGCAGCTCGGTCTCGGCGTCGGTCTCTTCCTTGATGCGCACGCCGACCTCGAACTCGACCGCCAGCAGCTCGATGGTCTCGGGATCGAGCATGGCGTTGATGTGCGACATCACGCCGAGCTCCATCAGACGCTGGAGCAGCGCGCCGACCGGAATGCCCGTGCCGGCGGAGAAGGACTTCACCGTCACCGGCGGCTCGAGGACGATGTCGTTCTTGCGCTCGGCGGTGCTCGACTCCTTGCGCGGCACGCGGCCGGCGCGGCGATCGCGCAAGCGCTCGCGCTGCTTCTGGCGCAGCTCGCGGTGGCGCAGGCTCGCCTTCTCGCGCAGGTCGGTGAAGGTTGCGTTCTTCTTCGCCTGCTCCTGCTGCGTCCGGATCAAGCCGAGCGCGGCCAAGTCGATGCGCCCGACGCGCGTGGCCGAGCGCGGCTTGGG
>CAZDMB010000351.1:0-1630 GCA_964506175.1 uncultured Planctomycetales bacterium
CGATGGAGGCGCCGCCGCTCCAGGAGTCGTTGGAGTCGATCTGGTCGTTCTGGTGGTAGAGACCGCCCACCGAGATGATGTTCTTGGCCCAGGCTTGCGGCCGGCTCGACTGGTTGCCGTTGTTCGACTGCGACTGGCAGATGGAGAAGTCGTTCAGGTAGATGATGTCGTCCATCTGCTGCGAGATGCTGGTGTACGACGTGGTCAAGTTGTCGCCCCAGGAGTTGGACTGATAGACGCAGCGATAGGTGCCGTTGACGCACTCGGCCGTGTGGGTGTAGCGATTGTTGAGGAAGCTGTAGTCGGCGATGATGCCTTGCGCGCTCGGCAGCACGCCGCGCGTGGCCGCGCCGCTGGCGGAGGCGCCGCCGCCGAAATTGATGCCGAAGGTGCAGGTGCCGTGGTCGTCGCCGCCGACGCTGCCGTGCAGGATCGGCGCGCGCGGGTTCGGCCAGTCCACGTGGCTCGTGTCCAGGCCCCCGTCCATCACCTCGGCGCGCACGCCTTGGCCAGACCAGCCCGCCAGGCCTTCGATGTAGTTGGCGCCCATGAGCGCGCGCGCATTGTTCATGTCATTGGAAGGATCGCCCTTGCGATCCACGCCCATGACGTGCGGGTGCGCGGCCACGGCGAGCAGCTGCGCCGGGGTCAGCCAGGCCTCGACGACCCAGCCCTCGGGAATCGCGTTCAGGACCGTGCCGCCGATGCCGGCGATGAAGGGCGCGATCTCGGCCTTGTGTTCCTCGCCCCAGGCGCAGACTTCGACGTTGTAGCGGCGCGGCGCCAAGGTGCCGGCCAGCCACGCGTCGCGCACTTCGTCCTCCAGCTTGTAGGCCGGGTGGAAGGGGCCGACCCAGCGCACGAAGGGCAGTTCGCGCACGCTCTGCGCGGCGGCGGCGTCCATCTCCCAGATGTTCGCGTTCCAGGCGAGGAAGCGGTGGTCGCGGGCGCCCGCGGCGCGAATCTGCTCCCGCCAGGATTCGGCGCCGGGCGCGGCGTACTGGACGATCCACAGGCGATTGTCCTCCGGCGCGGCCAGCGCCTCCGGCACGGAAACTTCGCCGTCGAGCACCGGGTCGAACTCGGCGTAGCGCAGCAGGATCCGGGTTTCGAGCACGCGATCGCGCGCGAAGCTTGCGCCGCCGTCATGCGAGATGCGGTACCAGGTGCGGAGCGCGCCGGCGAAGGGAGCCTGCCAGGTGTGCACCACCACGGCGCCGGTGTCGAGCACTCGGACGTCCGGGGAAGAGTCGGCCGGCTGCTGCGCGCATACGATGGCCGCGGCGAGAAGGATGGGAGAGAGCATGGGGATGGATGGGGTCGGGGGGATGATCCCCAGCCTACAGCACCGCTCTAGAATCTGGACAGCCCCCGCGGCTCCCATGCGCGCCTACCTGGACCTCGTGCGCCTCGTCCTCGAGCAGGGCGAGCGTCGGACCGACCGCACCGGCACCGGCACCATCTCGCTGTTCGGCGCGCAGGCGCGCTACGACCTGCGCGCCGGCTTTCCCCTGCTCACCACCAAGAAAGTCCTCTTCTCGGCGGTGGTGCGCGAACTCCTGTGGTTCCTGCGCGGCTCCACCAACCTTCACGACGATCTCACGCAGCACACGCCGATCTGGGACGCCTG
>CAZDMB010000352.1:0-1629 GCA_964506175.1 uncultured Planctomycetales bacterium
GTGCGCAGCGCGCGCGAAACCCTGCGACGCGACGCGGTGGCGCTCGCGGTCCAGATCAGCGAGCGCGTGATCGAGCGCGAATTCTCGCCCGCCGATCAGCAGCGCCTTCTCGCGCAGTTCGAGAAGCAGGCCGCGAAGTCCAACTAGCATGACCGCCGCCCGCACTTCCCGCCGCGCCGGACCGGTCGCCCGCCGCTACGCGCGCGCCTGGTTCGCCGCCGCGCAGGAGAGCGACGCGCTCGCCGCCGTGCGCGCCGACGCGGCGCTGCTGAGCGCGGTGTTCGCGGACGAGCAGACGGCCGGCGCGCTCATGGATCCGCGCATCGACGACCGCCGCAAGCGGAGCATGGTCGAGCAGGCCTGCGGCGCGCGGCTGCACGCGCACACCCGCGCCCTGCTGGGGGTCCTCGAGAACCGCCGGCGCTTCGCCCTCCTGGCCGAGATTCCCGCCGCCTTCGCCGACCTCGACGACGCCCACGCCGGCCGCGTGCGCGGCTTGCTGGAGACGGCCCTGCCGCTGGAGAGCGCTTCGGTGCAGCGCATCGAGCGCGCCTTGTCGGAACGCAGCGGCCGCCAGGTCATCCTGACGGCCAGCACCGTGCCGGCCCTCCTCGGCGGCGTGCGCGCCACCTTCGGCGGCACTCGTCTCGACGCCAGCGCCCGCGGCCGGATCGACGTCATCCAGCAGCGCCTCCTCGAGGCCGAACTCCGCTAGACCCACCGCCCTCCATTCTCCCGCGAAACACCTCTCAAGATGGAACTGCAAGCTTCTGAAGTCACCTCGGTCCTGAAGAAGGAGATCCAGGGCTTCCAGGCCGGCGCGAGCACCGAGTTGATCGGCACGGTCGTGCAGGTCGGCGACGGCGTGGCCCGCGTCTACGGCCTCGACCGCTGCATGATGTCGGAACTCGTCGAGTTCCCGGGCGGCGTGATGGGCATGGCTCTCAACCTCGAGGAGGACAACGTCGGCTGCGTGCTGCTGGGCGACTCCGCCAAGGTCAAGGAAGGCGACGTCGCCAAGAGCACCGGACGCATCATTTCCGTGCCGACCGGCCCGGCGCTGCTCGGCCGCGTGGTCAACGCGCTCGGCGTGCCGGTGGACGGCCGCGGCGCCGTCGCCACGACCGAAGCCGACCTGCGGCCCATCGAACAGGATGCGCCCTCGGTGGTCGAGCGCAAGCCGGTGCAGGAGCCCATGATGACGGGCATCAAGGCGATCGACGCCATGATCCCGGTCGGCCGCGGCCAGCGTGAACTGATCATCGGCGACCGCCAGACCGGCAAGACCGCGATCGCCATCGACGCCATCATCAACCAGAAGCAGACGGGCGGCGGCGACCCGTCCAACACGAAGCAGGTGATCTGCGTGTACGTGGCCGTCGGCCAGAAGCAGTCCACGGTGGTGGACGTGGTCGGCAAGCTCGAGCAGCACGGCGCCCTCGCCTACACGATCGTGGTCAACGCGTCGGCCTCCGACGAGGCCGCGATGCAGTTCCTGGCGCCGTATTCCGGCACGGCCATGGCCGAGCGCTTCCGCGACGCCGGCCGCCACGTGCTCGTGATCTACGACGACCTCACCAAGCAGGCCAACGCCTACCGCCAAGTGGGCCTGCTGCTCCGCCGTCCGCC
>CAZDMB010000353.1:0-1609 GCA_964506175.1 uncultured Planctomycetales bacterium
CCACGGACCGGCAGCGCCCCGGTCGAGCCAGAAGGCGCCGATCAGCGCCGCCACGATGCCGGCGCCGAAGCCGAGGCGCGTGCGCAGGTCCTTCATGCCCTCGGCTGCGCCGCCCCCGCCGTCGGCACGCCGCCGAAGCGGCGTTCACGCCGATGGTAGTCGTTGAGCGCCTGCAGCAGATCGGCGCGACCGAACTCCGGCCACGTCTTCTCGGTGAACCAGAACTCGGCGTAACTCGACTGCCAGAGCAGGAAGTTCGACAGCGGTGCGGATGATCAGATCCGGATCGGGCATGTCCGGGTCGTAGAGTTGGGCGCGCAGGTCGGCTTCGCTCGCTTGGCGCAGTTCGCCGGCGGCCACGCGCCGCGCGAGCGCCATGACGGCGTCGAGAATCTCCTGGCGTCCCCCGTAGGAGAGCGCCAGGCGCACGGTGATGCGGTCGCCGCGCGCGGTGGCCCGCTCGGTGCGCTGCAGCGAGGCGCGCGGCCCGGGCGGCAGGTCTTCGAGGCGGCCGAGCCCCTTCAACCGGACGCCGTTCTCGACGAGTTCGGCCTCGCGTTGGTCGAGGAAGGCGCGCAAGAACTCCATCAGGCCCTCCACCTCGGCCCGCGGCCGGTTCCAGTTCTCGCGCGAGAAGGCGTAGAGGGTGAGGTGCGGAATGCCCCACTCGGCGCAGGCCTGCACGACGTCGCGCACCACGCTGGCGCCCGCCTCGTGCCCCTTGAGGCGCGGAAGCCCGCGGCTGCGCGCCCACCGCCCGTTGCCGTCCATGATGACGGCCACGTGGCGCGGCAGCGGCGCGAAGTCGGGCTTCAGGTCCTCACCCATGCAGCGGCGGCCGCGCTCTCGCCGTCGAACATCTGCTCGCGGCCGGGTCCGACCGAGATGCTGGCCACGGGGGTTTCCATCTGGCGCTCGAGGAAGCGCACGTAGGTGCGCGCGGCGGGCGGGAGCGCGCCGAAGGAGTCGGCGCCGCTGATGTCGTCCTGCCAGCCGGCCAACTCCTCGTAGATCGGCTCGATGGCGCCGAGCGCGGGAAAGTCCGCGGGGTACTCCCGCACGACGCGGCCGTCGGGCAGCCGGTAGGCCACCGCCACGCGCAGCGGATCGAAGCCGTAGAGCACGTCGAGATTGGTCAGGATGACGCCGTCGAGGCCGTTGAGCGCCGCGGCGTAGCGCGCCTGCACGGCGTCGAACCAGCCGCAACGGCGCGGCCTCCCGGTGGTCGCGCCGTACTCCTTGCCCTGCGTGCGCAAGCGCTGCTCCAACTCGCCCGAGAGCTCCGTGGGAAAGGGGCCTTCGCCGACGCGCGTGCAGTAGGCCTTCGACACGGCGTAGGCGCGGTCGATGCGCCGCGGCGGGAACCCGGTGCCGCCGGCGACGCCCCACACTCCGGTCCACGAGGAGGTGACGAAGGGAAAGGTCCCGGCGTCGAGGTCCAGCATGGTTCCCTGGGCGCCCTCGAACAGGATGCGCTTGCCCGCCGCGTAGGCGGTGCGCAGCAGAGCGCCACCGTCCACGATCAGCGGGCGCAGGCGCTCGGCGGCGCGCCGCGTTTCCTCGAACAGGTGCTCGTAGGTCTCGGGCTTCTGCCCATAGACCTTCTCGA
>CAZDMB010000354.1:0-1545 GCA_964506175.1 uncultured Planctomycetales bacterium
ACCTGCCTGGCGCTCGGCGAATTCCTTGACTCTGGCGTCCAGGTTCCAGGAATGTACCTCCGGCCAGAGTTCACGCAATGCTTGTACCTTCTCCGGATTGTCCCACCAGTTCAACTCTGAGCCAGTTGGCTTGTGGCCGGCGGCTATTTCCAGAGTCGACTCACGACCTCGCTCAATCGAGGCGGGGAAATCTGAGTTGTCTTCCCCAGGTGCAAGACCCGCCTCAGGGAAATCGACAGGATCATGGGTCTCTATCCCCGCGCGACTGGATCCTAGTATCCATCCGAGGCCTATCGCGAGAAGCAGCCCAGTGAGCCAGAGGACGCTGCGAGCCATCTACTTGCTACTCGTCACAGTCGCCGCACGACCAACTTACTCGCTTTCCGGCAAGGGCTCCCCCTCCGGAACCTCGCACAGTCATTTCAATCAACCCGCTGAGCATGGCACCGCAGGAGATCTGGATGTCCGATGCATTGCAGTGCAAGGTGGCAGCGCTGGAGTTGCACCCTGAAACATAGGCCTGGATGTTCTTCCACTCACACGGCTGCTGCGGAAAGCAATCGCCATCCGATTCGATGAAACTCAATCCAGAGTTCGACGCATCACAGGGCAGTGGACCGAACTCATCCATGGTGGAATTCGATGCCACGCAGATTGGGGTAAGGAGTGGCTGGGAAAGCGCCTCCTCGCTGACCCTCAGACCAGCGGAAAAGGTTTCGTGGCTCATGAGGGCGGCCATTAATCCGCCGAGGGCGAGTATCAGGTAGATTGGGAATTCAGCCATAGTCGGGAGAGACGCTCGTCCTCGACAACTCTTGTAATCTATTGGGGCATGATCGTCAATTGGCCCTCGGAGTGACCCGCTCTCATTCCCTGGCACAAGAGTGCGAGGGAATGCTCGAGTTGTGTAGCAGGCCGTTGCCCTCTCCCGGGCCAGGATCTCAGCCGCCCAAGGAGCCGGGCCCGGGCCCCTCGATCGGCAGATAGCGGCCGGGAATTTGCCAAGCGCCGGGCGCCGCCGCGGCGCAGGCGGCGGCGCGCCGCGCGTCCATGGCGATCTGCGCGGCGAGGGCGGCGCGGTCGGGGAAGGCGCGCTCCTCGCGCAAGCGCTGTAGGAAGAACACTTCCAACTCCCGGCCGTAGAGGTCCCCGCTCCAATCGAGCAGGTGCGCCTCCACCTGCCGCTGCGCGCCGCCGAAGGTCGGCCGCCGGCCGATGTTGACGACCGCCGGCCGCAGCGCGCCGCGGTCGAGGGCCAGGGCCGCGTACACCCCTTCCGGCGGATGCAGCTCGTGATGCAGGTCCAAGTTCGCGGTCGGAAACCCCAATCCTCGCCCGCGGCCATCGCCGCGCACCACCGTGCCGAGCACGCTGACCGGGCGGCCGAGCATGCGCGCCGCGCCCTCGAGGTCGCCGAGACCCACCGCCTCGCGCACCGCGGTGCTCGAGACGGCGCGCCCGCGCAGCCGCAGCGGCGGCACTTCGGTGATGGCGAAGCCGAGCGCGCGCGCCAGCGGCGTCAGCGACTCCGGATTGCCGCCGCGG
>CAZDMB010000355.1:0-1533 GCA_964506175.1 uncultured Planctomycetales bacterium
TCGCGATCAGCTCCGCGACGCCAGTGAGCGCCGCGTTCGTTGCCTCGGATGCCGAACTGCCCGATCCAGCGAGGGTCACCATGTTCTCGAGCCCGGCGCTACTCACGAGCCCGGCGGCCTCCTCGCCCGTGATTCCGCCCCCTCGCACTGACTCGTACGCCTTGCCCAGCGCGCGAGACAGTTCTTCGGTGCTCTTCACCCCAAAGGTCCGGAAGAGCTCGCGCTCGTCGACTGTCCCAGCGCCACGTGCCCGGTACTTCTTGTACTCCGCGCGCTGCTGCATGAAGAGGTCGGCATAGGGGTCCCCGGCAAAGCCAGAAAGGTCCGTGGTGTCAGAACCCAGCAGCGCACCGTACTTCGACAGGGCCGCGCCGCTTTCCCCCGCAAGAGCAGTCTCCAGCACCGCCATCACGCCGGAGCCGGCAGCCGTACGCCCCAGCCCGCCGAACCCGTTGCTCTTGGCCGCCTCGAGCACCTGGTAGCCGCCCTGACGACGAGCAGCAGATGCAACATCCTGGGCAAACTGCGAGAACCCGGCGTCATCCTTCTCGCGCTGGGCGAGGATGCTGGCGTTCCGCCACTCCTCGAAGGAGTAGGAGGTGCCGTACTTCGCATTGAGTGCGGCAACCGTGTCTTCTCGCGCAGTGTCCGGGCTGGACCCACGGCTCATGGCCAGCATCGTCGTCGAGAACAGGTCGCGCTCCTCGCCGCCGCCGAAACCTCCCTTCTCGGCAAGGACCTGCATCAGCCCCTGCATCGAGGTGCTGTCCAGCGATAGGTACGCGTCTGTGGCCTGCTGCTGCGCACTCCCCCAGCTACTTCTGTCGAAGAACCCCTTGCCCGTGCGCTTGAACGCTGCCTGCGCCACGTCCGTGACGGACTCGCCGGCCATGGCGCGGTACAGCGAGTTTGCCACGCCGTCGTCCCTGATATTCCTGCCTGCGAGCACGCCCCCACCGGCCTCGGTGAGGATGTAGTTCGAGAGGTCCATGCCGCCCTCGCCGCCGGAGCGAAAGCCGACCTGAGCACTCACACTCGCACGATCCTCGTCACTCCCACTGATGATGGCTGCCCTGATGCTCTTCTGGAACGCCTGGTCCTCCTTCAGTCGACGGATGGCGGCCTGGACTGCCGGGTTGTTTCTGGCGTCGCCGAGGTAGTCGAACGTGCTGGACTCTGCTCGGCCGCGCGCTGCGGCGTCCTGCAGGCTGAAGTCGCGCCCCACCTGCTGGCCGCTGGCCGTCGTGAGGCGCCCGAACTCGCCGGCCAGGACAGAGCGAACTCCCTCCCGCTCAAGCCCGCCCTGGTTGGGGGAGATACCCATGAAGCGGTTCCATGCCGCACCAGCGAGGCCCTGCGTCCTGCTCGAGAACGTAGAGCCGGCCTCCGCGATCGGCGAAAACACGTCCGCCAGCCCACCAGAGACCTGCTGGCTGAGACCGGCCAGCGAGTAGTCCTGCCGCATCCGCAGCGCGTACCGCTCGGCGCGAAGCTCCTCGACGCGGCGCTGCTGCAGTTCTCGCGAGGTGCGCT
>CAZDMB010000356.1:0-1532 GCA_964506175.1 uncultured Planctomycetales bacterium
GCCAGCCGCGTATGCGGCCGGGCGTGCCGGGGTAGCGGGCGATCGGGTTCGCGTGCTCGCGCGGGAATGCTTCGGCCAACGAACGCGGATGCCGCCGCGTCGTCGGCCAGCCGTAGGACTGCGAGAGGTAGCGCGGCCTCATGCTTCGCTCCCTGTCGCCACAGCCTGTTCAATCTCCGCATCAATATCCGCGCAGACCTCGCGCAGCCGTGCTGCTTGTACGTCCCTGGCGGCGTCCCAGGCGGCGGCCCTGGCGGCGGCCCTGGCGGCGGCCCTGGCGGCGTCACTGGCGGCGGCCCAGTCGGCGGCCCTGGCGGCGGCCCTGGCGGCGTCACTGGCGGCGTCCCAGTCGGCGGCCCTGGCGGCGGCCCAGGCGGCGGCCCTGGCGGCGGCCCTGGCGGCGCCCCCGGCGGCGGCCAACTCTGCGTCTGTCGCGTCGCCTCTAGCGTGCCGCTCTGCGACATCGAGCGCGGATATGCTGCGTTGATCGGGCATCAGGTGTTGCACCTGACGCGCGCACCAGACGGCGAACAGCCGCCAGTGCCTGCTGTACTCCGGCATCGCGCGCATGCACCAGAGCGCATCGTCGAGCCCGTTGCTTGCGAGGATAGTCAGCAGCGACAGCGGTTCGTCGTCGGCCTTGGTCTTGCCGAGATGCGCGAGCAGCTTGGTCCAGCCTTTGGCGCATGGACCGTGCGCCCGGATCGCGTTGAGTGTCGTCGTCGCGCTCATCTCGCCGCCTTCATCGCCTCGGCGACCGCGAGCAGGTCCGTCGCCGCTTCGGCCATCAGGTCGATTGCCGCGTCAATGTCGGACTCGCGCAAAGCGCGCTGCGCACGGCCAAGCGTTGCCTCGCAGTCGAGCATCGCCTGCTCGGCCTCGGCCGCGTCTTCGTCGTCCTGCGTCGGCTCGTATCGCGGGTCGCGCGGATCGACGACCGGCCCCCACGTCTGTTCGTCGCCCCTTCCGGGGAGAGCAAGATCACTCGATGTACGCATAGGTTTCTCCTCTTGCGACCCTGTTGATGTGCCGTCTGTTGGTGCCCATTTCGTCGGCCAGCGCCCGACGAATCTCCGGCGAGCAGCCGGTGACAACGGCGGCTCGTATGCGCCGAACCTGCTCGACACTCAGCGGCCTACGGCCGTGGTAAGCAACATGTCGGTTGTTCTCGCGACGAGTAACGGCGGCGAGATTTGTGATGGTGTTGTTCGCGGGGTTCCCGTCTAGGTGCGCGACATCGAACCCGGCCGGTATCGGCCCAAGGAACGCCTCGTGAACCAAACGATGCACCGCCCTCCTGTTGCTCCGGCCAAGACACACCGACAGATGACCGGTGCGAGATGCGGCCGGAGACAAGACACGACCACGCGCGATCCTTATCTCTTCGCCGCGGTGCGACGTGCATCGCACCGGGCGCGGCAGAGACCTCACCAGTCCGCACGAACTGACCTGATAGCGCCCCTCGAAGCCGAAAATGTCTCGCCACTCGTCGCCCGGACCGTAGTCGGCGCGCTTGAACGCGCGGGCGGCGC
>CAZDMB010000357.1:0-1531 GCA_964506175.1 uncultured Planctomycetales bacterium
TGCAGGCGCAGCAGCATGGCGTGATCTCCCATCAGCTGGCCCAGATTGATGTTGTTGCGCTCGTGGATCGGCGCGAACGAGGCGGCGATCACCAGGCGCACCCCCGCCCAGCGCTCGCATTGCGGCGCGGTCTCGCGCGAGGAGCCGGTGCCCTTGCGAAAGCCGCTGACGATGACTTCGAAATTGCCGTCGATCAGCGCGTTCTGGCGGAACACGCGCTTGCCCTGCCGCATCAGCCCGGCGTAGGCGTTCTTGGCGATCTCCTCCGGCTTGTGGTCGAAGCACACCCACGCCGGCGTCATGACGTCGGTGTTGATGTCGTCCAGCAGGTCCTCGACCTTCAGGTCCTGCATGCGCAGATCGAGGCCCTCGTACAACTGGCGCTCGATCAAGGACAGGTCCTTGGTCAGGAAAAGGACGCGCTTGCCCGGCGTGAGCCGGATGCTGGGCGGCGGCCAGGCGGCGGGATGCATGGTGCGCGGCGGGCGAAAACGGCGCGCCCGCCGCAGAAATCATCGGCTGCGGCGGGCGGGATTTCGGCCCGAATCCGGGATTTTACCGCAGCCGGGCCAGGTGCGTGAAGCGGCCCTGCGCGACCCAGTCCTGCACGTAGAGGTCGCCGTTCGGCCCCCACGCGATGCCGTGCGGACTCACGAACTGCCCGTCCAGCCAGTCGGCGCGCGGCACGCCGTTGTTGGCGCGCTTGCCTTCGTCCGGCTGGTCGCCGAGTTGGGCGAGCAACTCGTTGTTGCGGCCGAGCAGAGTGACGCGGCCGGCCAGATCCGGCACCGCCACCACGTCGCCGCGCACCGCCGCGCCGCACGGGCGGCGCAGCATCCCCTGCACCACCTCGAGCAACGAGCCGTCGAGAGTGAAGAGCTGCAGTCGCCCGTTCTCGCGGTCGGCGACGATGAGGCGATTGGGAGTGGTGCGCGTGTCCAGCGCGATGCCGTGCGGCGTCTGGAATTTGCCCGGCTCGGTGCCGCGGCCGCCCCAGCACTGCACCCAGGTGCCGTCCGGATGGAAGCGGTGCACGAAACCGAGGCCGTAGCCGTCTGCGACGTAGACGTCGCCGTCGGGCCCGACCGTGACGCCCGTCGGGTTGAACTGGCCGGCGTTCTCGTACTGGCCGCTCTCCTGCGGCCAGCCGCGGCGGAACAACACCTCGCCGCCGAGGGTGGCGCGCAGCAGTTCGTGCCGCCCGGTGTGCACCAGCCACAGCGCCTCGCCGCCGCGATCCAGCGTCATGCCGTGTAGGCCGCCGGCGAGTTCGCCGCCCCAGGCGTCGGTGAGGCGGCCGTCCGGCGCGAACACCATGACCGCGCGGGGGCCGTCGGTGTTGATGAGGATGCGGCCCTGCCCGTCCACCACCACGCCGCCGTGCGTGTTGCCCGGCTCCAGCAGGCGGGAGAGCTGGCTCCAGTTCGGATCCCAGCCGAAGCGCCACTCGCCTTCGCCGACGCGCAGCCAGGAGGCCGAGCCGGGCGCCGCGAGGGCGCAACCAAGGACGAGCGCGCCGGCGGCGAGGACG
>CAZDMB010000358.1:0-1526 GCA_964506175.1 uncultured Planctomycetales bacterium
GCTTGTCCGGCACGTCGTAGCGGATCATCGGCACCAGCAGCGTGCCGTCGGCCGCGAAGCGCAGCCCCTTCTCCGGCTCGACGCCCTTGCGCTTCAGGTACGGGGACTCACCGGTGGCGCGCCCCTCGTTCCATTGCGATCGCGCGCGGCCAGCCGCCTGGCGTGCACGATCGTCCCGGCGCGCTTCCTCGGCCGCTTCGAGCTCGGCATGCCGCCGGCGGATGTCCTGCAGGTCCGCCTGGTCGATGTCGTCCCGCTCGAACTCCACCTTGATCGTGCCCGGGTCCGCCCCGCGCCACAGCCCGAACTGGCCGGCGTAGAGCCGCACCCCCGTGCGCGTGGTGTACTCCCGCAGGCGGTACCAGGCTTTCTTCTTCGGCCCGTAGCGGACGACCTTGCCGAGCATCGAGGGAAAGCCCATCGGCACCGGCGGCATGTCCGCCGCCGCCATCTGCGCGATTACCTGGTCGAGTGTCGCCATCAGGCAGCGGCCTCGTCGATGAACTCGGGTGCGATCACGTCCCCATGGGACCAGAGCAGCGGCGTCTGCGGCCGGCCCGTCTTCGGGTGATGCCTGGGCACGGTGATGAGCGCCTCCCACTCCCTGCCCTTGTAGAGCAGCACGGCGCAATCCGGGTGCGCGGCGCAGACCGCATCGAACTGCGGGTGTTGCGCCGCCGGATAGGTCACTGCACGCCCCCGAGGTATTCGCCCGTGCGCGTGTGAAGCTCGCGCGCGGCGGCGAATCGCATCCGGACGAGCGCCTCGACCCGCTCGCGCATCACGCCCGGCACCTCGGCCAGGGCTGCGCTGCGTTCTTCTTTGGTCGCCAGGCCGCAGATCTCGCCGGCGAGCATGTAGGCGGCCGTCGTCGTCACCAGCTCGCGGAACGCCGGCATGACCTGGAGCAGCTTGGCCTCGCGCTCGCGCAACGAAGCGGCGACGGTGATGCTGCGGGCGATCGCCAGGGTCGAATCCATCACGCAGCCCTCTCGATCGATGCGTCGATGCGGCGCAATTCGGCCGCGATTTCGGCCGCCCGCAGTTCGTAGGTCAGCATGCGCAGGCGGGCCGGGTGGTGCGGCTTGCGCACCTGCTCGCGCAGATAGGCGATCTTGCGAACAAGATCCTGGTCGGACAGGCATCCCTCTTCGGTCATTCGCTGCCGAGCTCCATGTCCTGCAGCCGGCGAGACACTCGATCGAGCAGCTTCGCAACGGCAACGAGCTGCTCTTCCATCGCGCGGCGCTCTTCGGTCCGATTGCGTGCACGCGGCCGGTCGTACCCCGTGTCGTCGGCGATGAAGTGCATGGCCGCATGGCAGCCACACTCACGCCCCTTGCGCAGCAGCCAGAGCAGCTGCTCGGGGTCGAGCTTTTCCCGCCGCTCGCGGTTCAGGCAGTCACCCAGGTGGCGCTGCGCCTCGAGGGGCGGCTTCTCCGGCCAGAGCTGCGCCCCGACGACCTTGGTACCGCCAAGGCTGCGCACGACGTCCCGTAAGGCGTCGTAGAAGTCTTCGTGCATCA
>CAZDMB010000359.1:0-414 GCA_964506175.1 uncultured Planctomycetales bacterium
CCGGATGTTCTCGATCAAGCCGGGGTTGGCGCGGCCCGTGCGGATGCCGCGGATTTCCGTGGCGTAGTGCTCGACCGCCTTGCCCATGCGCTGGGTCGCGTCGTCGAGAAAACCTTGGATGCTCGAAGCCATGATGAGTCCTCCGGTGGCGCCCGGATCAGTTGCGGACGACGGTGCCGATCTTCTCCCCGCGCGCGGCGCGGAGCAAGCCGTCGGGGGCGTCCATGTCGAAGACGACGATGGGCATGTTCTGCTCGCGGCAGAGGGCGAAGGCGGTCTGATCCATGACCTGCAGGCGGCGATCCATGACTTCCTGGAAAGTCAATTCCGGCAGCCGCACGGCGTCGGCGTGCTTGCGCGGATCCTTGTCATAGATGCCGTCCACCATGGTGGCTTTGATCAGGGCGTCGCAGT
>CAZDMB010000359.1:424-1526 GCA_964506175.1 uncultured Planctomycetales bacterium
TGCGCCGCGGCCGTGTCGGTGGTGAAGAAGGGATTCCCGAGGCCTCCCACCAGCACGACCACGCGGCCGCGCTCCATGTGGCGCAGCGCGCGGCGGCGGATGAACGGCTCGCACACCTTGTGCACGTCGATCGCGCTCATCACGCGGGTCGGCAGCCCGAAGCGCTCGAGGGCGTCGCACAGCGCCAAGCCGTTGATGACGGTGGCCAGCATTCCCATGTAGTCGCCGGTGGCGCGGTCGATGCCGAGGCCCTCGGCCTGGGCGCCGCGCAAGATGTTGCCGCCGCCGATCACGCAGGCGACCTGGACGCCCTCGCGGTGGAGCGCGATCAACTGCTGCGCCAGGCGCTGCACGCGATCCACGTCCAGGGCGGTGTCGCCCTTGCGCGCGAAACCCTCGCCGCTGACCTTCAGCAGGATCCGCTTGTAGGCCGCAGCGGAAGGGGCGCCGGCCACGGTTCCGCGTTAGGCGCCCAGCTCGAAGCGCGCGAAGCGCTCGACGCGGATGTTCTCGCCGAGTTTGGCGATCACGGCCTTGACGCGGTCGCCGACCTTGAGAGCCGGGTCCTTGACGAACTCCTGCTCCAGCAGCGCGCGCTCCTGCACGAACTTCTCGAGCCGGCCCGCGACGATCTTCTCCTTGATCGGTTCCGGCTTGCCGGCCAGATCCTGGCTGCCGAGCAGCAGGCGCTTCTCCTCCGCGACCATGGCCGCCGGAATGTCGGCCGCCGTGACCGCGACGGGCGTCGGCATCGCCGCGGCGATGTGCATGCACAGGTCGCGGCAGAGGGATTCGAAGTCGTCGCCGCGGGCGACGAAATCCGTTTCGCAACTGAGTTGCACCATCACGCCGACGCGCTGGTTGTGGTGGATGTAGGAGTACACCCGCCCCTGCGAAGTGGCGCGATCGGCCTTCTTGTCGGCGGTCTTGAGACCGCGCTGGCGCAGCAGGTCCATGGCCTTCTGCTCGTCGCCACCGGCTTCGGCCAGGACGTGCTTGCATTCCATCATGCTCGCGCCGGTTTTGGAGCGCAGGGCGGAGACGGCTTGGGCGGTGATCGCGGTCATGCGGCCCGCCCGATCCGGGCGAGGAGGCGGCGGGC
>CAZDMB010000360.1:0-1520 GCA_964506175.1 uncultured Planctomycetales bacterium
AGCACGTAGCCGCCGGTCCAGCCCATCAGGAACAGGCCGCCCGCGTAGCCCATGCTCGCGATGAGCCCGGCCATCGAGAGGAAGCTCGCGGCGCTCATCCAGTCGGCGGCGGTCGCCATGCCGTTGGCGAGGGGCGGCACGTGCGCGTCGGCCACGTAGAAGTCGCGCGTGCTGCGGGCGCGCGCCCACACGGCGACGCCTGTGTAGAGGGCGAACGACAGCCCTACCAGCAGGAAGGTCCAGCCTTGGACGCCCAAGCGCTAGTCCTCCTGGACTCCGTACTCGCGGTCCAGGCGGTTCATGGCGCGCGCGTAGACGAAGATCAGAAGGATGAAGACCAGCACCGCGCCCTGCTGCGCAAACCAGAAGCCGAGCGGGAAATCCGTGCCCGGCAGGGTCCAGCGGTCGAGCCAAGGGCGCAGGAAGATGCCCGCGCCGAAGGAGACCGCGGCCCAGATGGCGAGCAGGCCGCCCGTCAGGCGGAGGTTGCGGGACCAGTAGGAGGGGGCGCGGGGGGACGCCATGGGGCGCGACCGTAGCCGCTTCCGGCGCAGCCTGGAAGCCCTGATTCAGCCATTTTTAGTCAGCAATTTCCGATTTTCACGCCACGATGGCGCAATTTGACGGTCCAGTTTTGCTCATTTTGCACTTTTTCGATTGCACTTGCCTTCTGCCGGTCTATCCTTCTCCCGGCCACATCCGGCCTCCCCCATCATGCCCAACGCCACCACCATGGACGATCGCAAGAAGGCCTTCGCGGCCTGCTACGAGGTCACGCCGGGAATGACCCGCGCCCAGATCCTCGCCCACATGAAGAAGCACGGTGTGCGCTTCCTGCGCCTCCAGTTCACCGACATCAACGGCAGCAACAAGAACGTCGAAGTTCCGTCCAGCCAATTCGAGAAGGCGCTGGACGGCGAGGTCATGTTCGACGGCTCCTCCATCGAGGGCTTCACGCGCATCGAGGAGTCCGACATGCTGCTCAAGCCGGACTTGAACACCTATCGCGTGGATCCGTGGCCGTCCTTCGGCCAGCAGCACACCGACCATGGCCACGTCGCGCACATCATCTGCGACGTCTACAACCCGGACGAGACGCCCTTCGGCGGCTGCCCGCGCCTGACGCTGAAGCGCAACCTGGAGACCGCGCGGAAGCTCGGCTACGCGATGAACTGCGGCCCCGAGGCCGAGTTCTTCCTGTTCCTGCGCAAGCCGGACGGCGGCGCCACGGTCACCACGCACGACTCCGCCGGCTACTTCGACCTCGCGCCGAACGATCTCGGCGAGGAATGCCGCCGGGAGATCGTGATCGCGCTCGAGGCGCTCGGCTTCGAGATCGAGGCGGCGCACCACGAGGTCGCGCCCGGCCAGCACGAGATCGACTTCAAATACGGCGACGCGCTGGCCACGGCCGACCGTCTCTCCACCTTCCGCTTCACGGTGCGCCGGGTGGCGCGCGCGATGGGCCTGCACGCCACCTTCATGCCGAAGCCGATCTTCGGCGACAACGGCTCGGGCAT
>CAZDMB010000361.1:0-1515 GCA_964506175.1 uncultured Planctomycetales bacterium
TCCCAGCCGCGCATGTAGAGCTGGATGAAGCGCACGCCGCGCTCGGCGAGGCGGCGCGCCAGCAGGCAGTTGGCGGCGAAGGAGCCGGGTTTGCGCACGTCCGGGCCATAGAGCGCCAGCGTCTCGTCGTCCTCGTCGCGGAAGTCGGTGAGCTCCGGCACCGACATCTGCATGCGATAGGCCATCTCGTACTGCGCGATGCGCGTCCGCACCTCGCTGTCGAGGCTGCGGTCGAACTCCTTCTCGTTGAGTTCGCCGACGAGGTCGAGCATGCGGCGGCGATCCTCGCGGTCCACGCCCGCGGGGTCGCGCAGGTAGAGCACCGGATCGTCGCCGGAGCGCAGCTTGCAGCCCTGGTGCTCGCTCGGCAGGAAGCCGGAACCCCAGAAGCGCGCCGACAGGGCCTGCATGTTGCCCAGGCCTTGCGTGATCATCACGACGAAGGTCGGCAGGTTGGCGTTGGCGCTGCCGAGACCGTAGGAGGTCCAGGCGCCGAAGGACGGCCGGCCGGGCTGCTGATTGCCGGTCTGGAAGAAGGTGATGCCGGGTTCGTGGTTGATGGCCTCGGTGCGCATCGAGTGCACGAAGGCGATCTCGTGCGCCACCGAGCCGGTGTGCTTGAGAAGCTCCGACAGCCACACTCCGTCCTGGTTGTTGGCGTAGCGCGAGAAGTGGAAGATGGAAGGCGCCAGCGGAAAACGCGACTGGCCGCTGGTCATCGTCGTCAGGCGTTGGCCCTTGCGGATGGAGTCCGGCAGGTCCTGATTGAAGCGCGCGCGCAACTGCGGCTTGTAGTCGTAGAGGTCGAGCTGGCTGGGCGCGCCCTCCATGTGCAGGTAGATGACGCGCTTGGCCTTGGGCGCGAAGTGCGGGCCGGGCGGAAAGTCCGGCGCGGCCGCGGGCGCCGCCAGGCCGCGCGCCCAGGACTTGCCGCTGAGCGATCCCAGGGCCAGCGCGCCGAGGCCGGCGCCGAGGGTGCGCGCGCCCAGGCCGAAGAAGCGGCGGCGGGTGAGGTTCAGCGCGAACTCTTCGCGCGGATCATGCGGCGGCAGCGGGGCGGAGCTCATGTGCGCGTGATGGTGGCGTCGAGCGCCAGCACGGCGTTGGCGATCAGGGTCCAGGCGGCGAGTTCGGCGGCGTCGTAGCTGTCCGGCAGCGGCGATTCGCCGATCTTCAGCAGCATGGCGGCGTCTTCCGGCGCCGCCCGGTAGCGGGCGCGGAAGGCGTCCAGCGCGTCGCGCAGCGCGGCGGTCTCGGCGGCGTCAGGGGCGCGGCCGGTGCACATCAGATGCAGACGCGCGAGCCGCGGATCGTCGCCGTCGACCGCGGCCAGGATGCGCTGCGCGAGGTTGCGCGCCGCCTCGACGTACTGCTCGTCGTTCCACAGCACGAGCGCCTGCAGCGGCGTGTTCGTGCTCGCGCGGCGGATCGTGCAGAACTCGCGCGTGGGCGCGTCGAAGGTCATCAGGCTCGGCGGCGGGCACGCGCGCTTCCAGTACGTGTACAGGCTGCGGC
>CAZDMB010000362.1:0-1511 GCA_964506175.1 uncultured Planctomycetales bacterium
AGGCCGGGACGCTGGAGCGTTTCCCATGATCCTCGACGACACCGAGATCCGCGACCTGACCGGCTGCCGCCAGCCCAGCAGGCAGCTTGCCGAGCTGCACCGCCAAGGCTTTTGGAGAGCCCGTCGCGCAGCAGTCACCGGCCGCGTGATCCTTGAGCGCGCGCACTACGATGCAGTGTGCGCTGGGGCGGATCGGGAGAGGCCCGCACCAAGCCTTCGCGCGGCGCCAGCACTGAGGACAGCATGACCCGCACCGATGGCCTGCCGCGCCGCGTGTACGCCCGCAACGGCCGGTACTTCTACGTGACGCCGGCCGGAAAGTGGCTGCCGCTGTCGCGCGTGGACAAGGGCCTGCCGGCGATGTACCGCGCCCTTGCCGCGGTGTGCGACGCCGAGGTCAAGGGCGATCGCATGCCGGCTGTCATCACCCGCTGGGCGCAGAGCAAGGAAGCGGCCGGCGAGTGGTCGGACAGCACGCGGCGCAACATGGACAGGGTGACGCGCGAGCTTGCGCACCGGTTCGCGGACTTTGGGCCCGGCCAGGTGACGACGCCGATCGCGCATGAGTACCTGAAGCCGATGCTCGACCGATCGCGCACGTACAACCTGCATCGGAGCGTGCTGCGCCAGGTGCTCAGCTTCGCGGCGCTCGAAGGTCTGCGAAACGGGCACAACCCCGTCGACGACGTGCCGCAGCGCAAGATGCTCAAGCGTCGCCGCATCGTCACCGACGCCGAGATCGCCGCGATCAAGCGGGCCGCGCTGCAGGCCACTCGTGGAGGCCCGGCGCTGGTGCAGATGATCGAGCTTGCGATGCTCACCGGCCAGCGCATCGGCGACGTGCTGCGCATGCGGTGGCAGGACGTGACGGCCGATGGCGTGCTGGTGGACCAGGGCAAGACCGGCGCCCCGCTGCTGATCGAGTGGACACCGCCGCTGCGGGCTGCAATCGAAGCGTGCGCGGCCGGCCGGGATCGAATCGGGTATCTGCTGGTCAAGAGCACCGGGGCGCCCTATCGCTACGCCGGCATTCGGTCGGCATGGGATCGTGCGTGCGCTCGGGCTGGCGTCGATGATCTGCACATCCACGACATGCGCGGCCGGGCCGGTGCCGATCGGCAGGACGAGGACGGTCCCTATGCCGCCCAGCGGCTGCTAGGACATGCGTCGGTGACGATGACCGAGGGCTACACGCGGGGCAAGACGCGGCGGCGAGCAAAGGCGACTGGCGGGAAGTAACGTTGCAATTTAGCCGCAGGCCCGCTAGGGACTGTCGGCCTCGAATTGCGGGTTAGCCCGCCCCATCCGACGCGCGCAGATGTAACAGCGAAAATAGTGCTTGCGTGAGTGCTCACGATTGACTAGTATTCACACATAGCAACACGCAACCCGGAGCAAGCAAGATGAGCAAGCGCACTGACTGGACGATCAAGCAAGCCGCGATGTGGGTTGCGACTCACAACGAAACAGGCGAAACGCTGGTGGCGCGCAGCCGCGAAGCCCTGATGAGC
>CAZDMB010000363.1:0-1506 GCA_964506175.1 uncultured Planctomycetales bacterium
ATCGCGCAGGCCAAACGCGACCGCCGCGAGCGAATTGCGACGGCGGTGCTGGCGGCAATCGTCAGCCGCCCTAATTACGTTGACGAGACGGCCGACTACAACATCGGCCCGGTTCCCCCGTTCCATAAGCGAGAGATGGAATCGTGCGCCGACCTGGCGTGCGACTACGCCGACGCCCTCATCGCGGCACTGGATGCGGAGGCGGACCGTGGCTGAGTTTACCGAAACGAAGAACGCCAAGATCACTAGCACCATGCTGGGCATCGAGGATCACGGCATCCTGTCGTGCATGATCTACCTCGATTATGGCGGCAGCGGCCAAGGATTCGGCGGCTACGCGATGGATCAATGGAGCGAGCGCCACGGCCGCCGCATTGGCGCAGCCTATGGGGCTGAGTTTATCTTGCGCGTGCTCCATGCGGTCGGCGTCGAGCGGTGGGAGGACCTGCCGGGCAAGCATGTCCGTGTTCGCTCCACCTATTCGAAGGTCCACGCCATCGGCCACATCATCGAGGATCGGTGGTTCTCACCTGACGATCTAGCAAAGGAGGCCGACCGTGGCTGATCTGACCCCCGCCGAGCTGACCGAGCTGCGGCGGCTGCTGGAGGCGGCGACGCCGGGGCCGTGGCGACAGGGGAACATGGAGCCGTGGCACATCTTCACGCCGCACGGTGCGTCGATTGGGCCTGATCGCGTGCTGCTACGCATGAACATGGCGAACACGCGAGACTGGGCGTGGAACGCCGACGCCGCCCTGATCGCCGCCCTGGTCAACGCCGCGCCGAGGCTGCTGGCGATGGCGGGGCTGGCGCAACCGCTCGACTGTCACGGTTGCGACGAGCGACTGTTCGCTGGCGGCGACTTTGAGCCGGTGAAGGTCGAGGCGCACGGCTATCCTGGTGCGTGCCCACACTGCGTTGCCGCGCCCGCCAGCGAGCCGGTGGGCGGACGGTGGCAGCACTTCGACGGCGCGATGGTCGATCCGGTTGCGCCCGGTGACGACTACGCCGAGGAGATTGAGTTGGCGCGAGCGCACAACGGCCTGGCGGTGGCGTGCGAACGGCTGCGCGATGTGCGGGCGCAGCTAGCCGAGCGCGACGCCGAGGTGGCGCGGCTGAACGAAGCCCTCGAAATCGAGCTAGGGGAAAACCGGCAGCAGGCCGACCAGATACACCGCCTCGCCGCCAAGTTGGCCGAGGCGCGGCGCGAGTTGCAGCAGTGGCGCAACGTCAACGGTGGCGTGATCGCCGGAATCGGTGACGGCATCACGCGGCTACAGCAGGAGCGCGACGCCGCGCAGGCCGCGCTGGCGCAGGCGCAGCGGGAGCGGGATGAGGCGCGGCGGCACGCCGAGGCGCGGACGCAGGACGAGATCGCGCTATGGGCGGCGGAACAGGTGCGTGCGTTTCCTCGTGGTGCCCGCATCGACACAAAGTCACTGGCCGACCGCATCGCTCGCGGCCCGCAGCCCGCCGAGCGCGGGGAGGAGGAGTGATGGAGTGCAT